>JAEYPP010000025.1 GCA_023410575.1 Bacillota bacterium
ACATTACTTGTATATTTTCGGAGTGCCTTACAAGTCCCACATGCTTTTTGTGGGCTTGTGAGCGTAGCGCGCCGAAGAAAATATACTAATAATGTACCTTCTTATTGATTTTCTTAAATCACAAACACTCACCAAACTAGCAGGGTTGCTACATCCTAAATCCAGCCCTCATACCTCTCCTGTGTTTGTGATTCTAATACCTACCGAAAGAAGGTACATTACTTGTATATTTTCGGAGTGCCTTACAAGTCCCACATGCTTTTTGTGGGCTTGTGAGCGTAGCGCGCCGAAGAAAATATACAAATAAGGTACCTTCTTATTGATTATCTTAAATCACAAACACTCTATACCTAAAAAGGGCTGGATCTCTTACCTCTTTTTCAGTTTTATACGTTTCCAAAGGATAAATGCAGTGCTTCCAATCACTAAAATTGCAGAAAGAATCTGGGATACTGCAAACGTTGAACCCCATGTAAATAACTGATCGGTCCGAAGTCCTTCAATCCAAAAACGTCCAATTCCATATCCTACAAAATACAGACACAACACTTCTCCATTGAATTTCTTATGCTTAGAATAAAAAATAAGAATGATCAGAAGAGCTAGATTCCATAAAGACTCATACAAAAAAGTAGGATGTACGGAAATATACTCAACTCCATCAATCATAAGGGTATGATTTCTTATTTCTTTGATTGCGTTTAATGCTTCTGGTCGATTTGCATACCGAGCATTTAGAGTATCAATGGAACAAGTATAATCTCCCCCAACATGAGCTAAATTTAGCTGCATTGAAAAAAGGCCATCATAATACTTGCCAAATGCTTCACGATTAAAGAAATTTCCCCATCTTCCAATAATCTGACCGATGATTAGGCCTAACACACCAGTATCAGCCAAAAGACCAAAGGATATCTTTTTAACTTTACAATAGACAATTGCTGTAAGAACTGCTGCAATCACTCCACCATAGATAGCTAATCCACCAGTTCGAAGATTTAGAATGCTAAGAGGATTGTCTTTAAATTCACTCCAAGTGAATATAACATAATAGAGTCTAGCTCCAATTACTGCAAAAATAATTCCATACAATGCAAAGTCCCAGTAGACGTCTGCATTCTGTCCCGTACGTTTTGCCTGCCATTGAGCAAGTAAAACGCCACATACCATACCGATTGCAATTATGATTCCATAAAAAGCAATGTCAATACCAAAAACAGTAATACCAGTTCCTAGATTGCTAAACTCAATCGAAAGATTCCGAAACCATATGTCCGATTTTTCCATTAAAACACCACTTCCCTTATACATTAAATCGGAACAGTACAACATCACCATCTGAAACTACATATTCCTTACCTTCAGAACGAACTAATCCTTTTTCTTTTGCAGCATTATAACTTCCACACTCAACTAAGTTATCATAGCTTACAATTTCTGCACGAATAAAACCACGTTCAAAATCAGTATGGATTTTTCCAGCTGCCTGAGGCGCTTTCGTACCTCTCGTAATTGTCCATGCTCTTGTTTCCATAGGTCCAGCAGTCAAGTAACTAATTAATCCAAGTAAATGATAACTTGCACGGATGAGTTTCTCTAGACCAGATTCTGCAATACCAAGATCATCTAAAAATACTTTCTTTTCATCGTCATCGAGTTCCGCTATTTCCTGTTCAATCTGAGCACAGATTACAAACACTTCGCTTCCTTCCTCAACTGAAAATTCACGAACAGCTTGAACAAATGAGTTACTAGCTCCTTCGTCCGCTAAGTCATCTTCTTGTACATTTGCAGCATAGATCACAGGCTTACTAGTCAATAGATTCAATTCTAATAGCATGTCTTTTTCTTCATCATCTTCAGTTTCAAACTGTTTTGCTGGTTTGCCATCCTCTAACAAAGCTTTTACTCTAGTTAATAAATCTGCTTCCTTTGCAAGCAGCTTATCATTCTTTGCACCTTTTATTACTCTCGACAGTCTACGCTCAATCACTTCAATATCACTAAAAATTAACTCAAGATTGATTGTCTCGATATCACGCAATGGATTTACACTGCCATCAACATGTATAATATTAGAATCTTCAAAGCATCGAACAACATGTACAATTGCATCTACTTCACGAATATTAGCTAAAAATTGATTACCAAGTCCCTCGCCCTTGCTCGCTCCTTTTACAAGTCCTGCAATATCTACGAATTCAATTACTGCTGGAACAATTCTATCTGAGTTGTACATGTCAGATAATACTTTTAATCTTGTATCTGGTACCGAAACAATACCAACATTAGGATCAATTGTACAGAATGGATAATTCGCTGATTCTGCCCCTGCTTTCGTTAATGCATTAAATAATGTGCTTTTGCCGACATTTGGCAATCCAACAATACCAAGTTTCATTTTATTACCTATACCTTTCTTTTGTACACATACTATTACTTAGTCATGTGCCTCTATCAAAATTAATATTCCTTGTTCAAAGGATATCTCACACTTTTCCTCTACTACTTCATTACTGATTCCTATACTTACTCCAGATTGAAGTAAAAAGTCCCACAAAGGATATTTAAACCCTTTTAAGGTTAGTTTCTCCACCTGTTGTGTAAACGGAATAAGAGAAACATAAGTACCAAATAGTTCTTCTTTACGCAATGACAAAGAAGAACTGCTAAGTGATATTCTATTTTTCTCATCAACCATAATACCCTGTATCTTTTGCTGCAATAATCGATATAGCATATGAAGATTACCAAGGGTATGGTCAAATCTTCCCCCCATAGCTCCTAAGAAAATCACTTCATCATATCCCATTCTGATTGTATAGTCAACTGCAGTTTCCGTATCAGTTTCATCTTTTTCCGGAACCAACTCCAATATAGTAATACAATCCATGTTTCGATATTTTTTTACTAAATCATAGCTTGCAGTATCAAAATCTCCAACAATTACATCCGGTCTTAACCCTAACTGATCGATGTACATCAAGCCATTATCTACTGCAATTGTACAGTCATAACTGAGATTTCTTATATATTCACGTGCAAATTCTAGATTGAGTGTTCCACCTGTAATTATCAATGCCCGTTTCATCTTAAGCTCCCTTCAATTATCGAACTTGACGAGCGTTTACCTTCTGAAGTTCTTGTCTTTGCATCTCATAAATATATTTTGTTAATGATCTGCTTGTTTCTGTTAACCGCCCTCCATAATAATACGAATACTTACCATGCCGGCTTTCAAAAAAACGAACAATGACTGCACTACAATCAATATTTCCGATACTAGATTTAAACGTAAATGAAACTTCCGTTTCAAGTGGCAGTAATTGATTCGTATAAAACCCTACTCCGACTTCACTAATATCACGTATCATAGCAGGACAGTTCTTCATACGATAACACTCATTAATCTCCGGAAATTCAACCTCATCCATAACTTTATAAAACAAATCTATACTTTCACTTATCGCTACTCGATAGGCATTACGTCGATTATATAGTTCACCTGGTTTATCAGAATACAAACAATGGAACTTTTCTCCATCAAGTTCTATAATACCACCTGTAATATTAGTCCACTTCCACATACGATCCTCATTGTGATAAACGATATCAATGATATCTGTACTTAAGAATTGAAAAATATGTTTGGAACTCGCGATTAAGCTAATACAGACTCTTCCTTCACTTACATCTTCAATTTTACTTACAACACGATAATGGTAACCATCACGACTAATATAGATATCAATTGGTTTACCTATCTTTGTTTCCCCCAGTAGCATGTGCAAAAACCTCCTTAAATGCTTTTACATTCGCTTGTATATCACCCTTAAATATTGCAGTGCCTGCAACGATTACATTGGCTCCAGCTTCCAATATTTCTGCCACATTTTCTTGTGTCACTCCACCATCAACTTCGATATCAATGGAAAGGCTTGCTTCTTCAATCATTTTCTTTAACTGTTTTATCTTATTTATCGTAGAAGGAATAAATTTTTGACCACCAAAACCAGGATTAACTGACATTATAAGAACCATTGAAACCTCTGGCAAGATATACTCAAGAACATTTAACGGTGTCGCTGGATTTAGAGATACTGCAGCGACTAGGCCCCTTTCTTTAATTGCCATAATTGTACGATTGAGATGTTTACAACTTTCTGCATGAATACAAATAATGTCTGCACCTGCTTTTGCAAAATCATCAATATAACGGATTGGTTCCTCAATCATAAGGTGAACATCAAACTTGAGATTTGATACACTACGTAATGCTGAGATTACAGGCGTACCAAAAGAAATGCTAGGTACAAAACTCCCATCCATAACATCAAGATGAAGATATTCGGCCCCCGCACGTTCCACTTCTAATACTTGTTCATTTAAATTTGCAAAATCAGCTGCTAAAATTGAAGGTGATAATTTGTACATATACTCCCGCTTTCTAGTATTTTTTTTGATTTTTTAACTCATCGAAAATCTGACAATAGTTTTCATAACGAGTTCTACTAATTTTATCATTGGTCAGTGCTTCTTTTACTTTGCAATCAGGTTCATTCCGATGATTGCAACCATTAAAACGGCACTCATTTTTGTACTTCTCAAACTCAGGGTAATAATACTTTAGTTCCTCTTCCTGTAGATCTGTTATATATAGAGAACTAAAACCAGGGGTATCCAATAGAAATGTTTGATCCTTCATTGCAATAAATTCCGTATGCCTTGTTGTATGCTTACCACGTTTGATTTTCTCTGAGATTGTACCTGTTTCCATTAGAACATTGTCTTGGATTTGATTTGTCAAAGAAGATTTCCCAACTCCAGAAGGGCCTGCTAATACTGTTACTTTTCCTTTAAGTAATTGCTTTGCATAATCCACTCCCCAACCAGTAATTGCATTCGTAAAGATAATCTTATATCCAGTTCCTTTATAATTAGTTAGAATCTTTTCTTGGTCAATAACAGAACCACAATCCACTTTATTAAAACATATAATTGTATCTATATGCTGTCGCTCCATCATCACTAAAAAACGGTCCAGTAAATTGTAATTAGGTGCCGGATCAGCTACTGCAAAAATAACAAGTGCTTGATCAATATTTGCAACTGCCGGACGTATCAATTCACTTTTCCGTTCTCTAATATCAACGATATTTCCTGTTTTTTTCTCATGATCGAGGATGACGACTTCAACGTCATCCCCGACTAGTGGTTTTATCCTGCGGTTTCGAAAGATACCTTTGGCCTTGCATTCAATTTCTCCAACATCCTCTACATACACGTAATAAAATCCTGCAATTCCTCTAATTATTTTTCCAAACATCTATTAATTCTCCGCTGTTAGATATACACTCCATGTTTCACTTGTAAACGGCACATCATCCACAAACATTCTAACTGTACCATTACCTTCTTTACCTTCTACTCGAACGTTAGCAAAATCACTTTCAAACGTACTATAGGAAGATTGCTTTTCTAAAATTATCGAATACTCTCCATCCTGCTCTAACTCTAACGATATAATACCGCTACCGTCCACCTGAAATGGGTTAGTTGTAATGGAAACATTACCCGAAAACGTCGTTGGAACTTCTGGTGTTTCTGTTGGTGTCGGTGTCATATCGTCACCTGGGTCAGTTGGTGTAGGTGTCGTAATATCCTCAGGTCCAATACTTACTGAAAAATCGACAACTGTACCAACAGGTACTTCCTGACCAGAGGTATATGACTGAAGACAAACATAACCTTCTGCAAATGCATTACTATGGATGAAGGATTTTTGGCCTGGTACTAAACCAACCTTTGCAAGTTCAGCTTTTGCAGTTGCCTCGTCCTTACCTCGTAAATCAGGAACCTCTACCATTTCAACACTAGGACCTGAGCTTACATAAACTGTTATGGAAGAACCCTTTGCAACATAAACAGGATTGCTTGAATCCGAAGTTCGTGCTGGTTCGGTACGAATAACCATATCTTTTTCTAAATCGCTATTTTCTTCATAAACTGGTGTAACAATTAAGCCTAAATCTTCTAATTGTTTCTTCGCTTGCTTATAAGTATGATTATATACATCTGGTAAAATAATCTGTTCAGGACCAGCACTAATTGTTAATGTAATTGTAGCATCTTTAGGAACCTCTGTTCCAGCTTCTGGATCTTGTTTAACAATGCTTCCAGCAGGAATGGTATCATGATATTCTTCCTCTGGTGCAAACATAATCTTAAATTCTTCTGAGCGCTCTTTTAACGCCTCACTCGCTGCTTCTCTAGTTGACGCTACTACTTGTGGTAAAACAACCATTTCTGTACCACCTGCATCAATTGTAGGTGTTGGCGATAATTCACCTGTAATTGCAGGTGTAGGAGTAAGATCAGAAGATTTTTTATTACCTGAAGGCAAGAACTTACTTATAAATAATAATACAACTCCTCCTATTATTATAACCGTAACAATCATACCAATAACAAGTATTTTCTCTATTTTTGAATCTACAGTATCTAATTCTTCTTCCTCTTCTTTCTGAACTTTATTTACATTTTTATCTTTATTGGTATGATCATAAGTAGTAACTGGAGTTTTTGCTGCACTCTTGATATGACTCATCTCATCATCTGACAAATGGATTGTCGGAGAATCACTCACCATTCCATTTGAAATCACAACATACTCGCCATCTTTATTAATAATCGAACGTTTTAAGTCTGAGATTAAATCACCAGCTGTTAAATAACGGCGTTCTGGCTTTTTCTGCATACACTTTTGAACAATTTTTTCGATACTAACAGGTACATTTTGATTCAATTCACGAAGAGGTGTTGCTTCTCCCTGAATATGAAGTAATGCAACAGATACGCTATTATCTCCAGCAAAAGGAACCTCTCCGCTTAGCATTTCATAAATTGTTACACCTAGAGAATAAATATCGCTTTTTTCATCGCTATATCCACCTCGAGCCTGCTCAGGTGATAAGTAATGTACAGAACCTATTGCATTCTGTGTTACAGTATTTGTAGTTACTGCCTTTGCAATACCAAAATCAGTAACTTTAACTTTACCATCTCTTGAAATAATAATATTCTGTGGCTTAATATCACGGTGAATAATATGATTTTCATGCGCCGCCTCCATACCTTGCGCAATTTGGATAGCGATACCAACAGCTTCTTTAACTTCAAGCCTTCCTTTTCTTTCTATAAATTTCTTTAAAGTTATACCTTCAACTAGTTCCATAACAATGTAGTAAAGTCCATCATCATCTCCAACATCATATACGTTAACAATATTAGGGTGAGATAAACCTGCTACAGATTGAGCTTCTCCTCGAAATTTAGCTACGAAGTTTTTATCACTTGAATATTCTGGTTTTAATATTTTGATTGCGACATACCGATTCAAACGATGACATTTTGCTTTATAAACATCAGCCATCCCACCAGAACCGACTTTATCAATAATCTCATATCTTTCACTGATAAACATTCCAGGTTTAATCATTTCAATACCTTTAACCTTTCTCCTCTTTTATATCTTAATTGATTAGTTGAAACTTACTAAAACGATTGCAATATTATCTTTACCACCACATTCATTCGCTTTATTAATCAATTGTTGTACTGCTACGTCGAGGTTGTCTTTGTTCTGACGAACAATATTGAATATATCCGAATCATCAACCATATTAGTTAATCCATCGGAACATAACAATACAATATCATCTTCCTTCATACCAACTTCGAAGAAATCTGCTGTAACCTTACCATTTGCTCCAACTGCACGAGTAATAATATTCTTTTTAGGGTGAAATCTTGCTTCTTCTTTCTTTAATTCACCTGTTTTAACCATTTCTTCAACCAAAGAATGATCCACAGTAATCTGCTTGATTGCATCATTAATTAAGTACAAACGACTATCGCCAACATTGGCTACATACATAATATGTTCAAGAACAGTTGCTAAAACTAAAGTCGTTCCCATACCCTCTAAATCACTTTTCTGCCTCGATTGTTGAATTAGTTTCTCATTTGCTTCATTTATTGCATTTTCCATTAATCCAATAACAGTTTTCTCAGAGCTGTTTATTATGTTTGAAACAATTATTTCCACACAAAAGCGAGAAGCAAAATCTCCGGCATTATGCCCACCCATACCATCAGCAACAATGAATAAATTTGGCAATGCACCAACACTACTATCATTGCAATAAATATAATCTTGATTCACTTCTCTTTTTTGACCTACATCGGTAGCAGAGTATGCTCTCATGTGATTACTTCACCTCCTGCCCTGTTATTCTTTCTTGATAACTCTTGCGAAGTTGTCCACAGGCCGCATTTATATCGGAACCCATTTCTCTTCTAATAGTAACATTAATTCTATTTTTTTCAAGTATATTTTTAAAATACTGTATATTCTCCCCAGAAGAACGCTTGAAATCACGCTCTTTAATTGGATTAACAGGTATTAAGTTTACATGACAGTTCTTGCCTTTAATCAAATGGTACAGTTCCAGAGCTTGTTCTTCAGTGTCATTAACACCTTCCACTAAAGAATATTCAAAACTAATGCGACGTTTTGTTTTATCATAGTAATAATCGCATGCCGATAAGACTTCAGCCAAACTAAAACGATTCGCCACTGGCATTATTTTTTTACGATCCTCATCATTTGGTGCATGTAAGGACAAAGCAAGCGTAATAGCCAATCCTTCATCTGCAAGCTGACGAATTCTATTAGCTAATCCACACGTGGAAATAGTAATATTTCTTTGTGAGATATTGAGCCCTTTCTCATCCGATAACATGCGTACAAATCGAACAATATTATCATAATTGTCCATTGGTTCACCTGTTCCCATTACAACAACATTACTTACTCTATCTCCCGTTAATCGTTGAATTCGATAAATTTCATCTAGCATCTCAGAAGTTGTAAGATTTCGAGTTAGGCCTCCGATTGTAGAAGCACAGAATCTACACCCCATACGACAACCAACCTGAGAGGAAATACAAACTGAATTACCATGGTGATATCTCATCAATACACTCTCTATTACATGACCATCATTTAATTGAAATAGAAACTTTATTGTTCCATCAAGTTTTGATTCATAACGCTCCACTTCTTTTAAACAAATTAGTTCAAAGTTTTCTTTTAATTTTTCTCTTAAGGCAACAGAAATATTTGTCATCTCATCGAAGTCTTCTACCAGCTTTACATGTAGCCATTCATAAATCTGAACAGCTCGAAATTTCTTTTCTCCTAAGATTAACAATTCATCTTCTAATTCCTTTATTGTTAATGATTTAATATCAATTTTCAAAGATTTTACCTCTTTCAATTCATGAATCAATGTCAATCAACTTGCTATAATGGGATGACTAACTTAATACAGGAGCATACTGTTATGAAGTCGTCGGTACTTTAGGCCTGTATTTTCAGCCAACTTTTCTCAATCTAGCAATAAAAAATCCATCCGTATTCCATTCATATGGAAGTACTTGTAGATAACCTTCTTTCGTAGTTTTTGACCACATTTTCTCTGGTATATAAGGATTGATATCCTCTAACTCAAAACCAAGTGTCTTAAGGAACGTAACATTATCCTCATTTTCCATAGGATTTATTGTACAAGTGCTATAAATTAGTGTCTTCCCTTGTTTCACATACCGAGAAACAACTTTAAGAATTTCCTTTTGCAAGGAAGCCAACTCTTCCATACTCTCCCATGTCATATTATATTTTATATCTGGTTTCTTACCGATAACGCCTAAACCACTACATGGCAAATCTGCGATTACGACATCAGCAAAATCGATAAGTTCCTCTTTGAGAACTAATGCATCTGATACTTTGGCGGTAATGTTTTGTATCTTTAGTCTTTGTGCATTTTCTGTAATCAAATCAACTTTACGTTGTGTCTTATCAAAAGCATAGACACTTCCAGTTCCATTTAAAAGCTGGGCTACATGAATCGATTTACCTCCAGGTGCTGCGCATACATCAACAATTCTATCATTTGGTAAAACATTAGCAATCTTTCCCACTAACATTGAACTTTCATCCTGAACAGTAAATAAACCTTGTTGAAAACTTGATAGTCGTTCTATGGAATCATAATTTGTAATACGAAGCGCTTCTCTTAGCAGATGTCCCTCTTTAACATCCACACCTTCCCTCGATAAATCATCTTTTAATTTCTCAACTGAAATTTTATTAATATCGCAACGAATGGATGTCTCTTTCTCTACACAAAAGGCTTCTAAAATTGATCTCGTCTTCTCTATTCCAAATTGCTTGATCCAAAAGTTAACGAGCCATAATGGAGTTGAAAATTCATAGGATAATTGCTCAGCTTTTGTTAACTTCTCTGGCATACATAAAAGCATCTGCCTTTGGCGAACCATCGTACGTAAGATACCATTTACAAAGCCAGATAGACCAGTAAGTCCACGCTTTTTTGTTATTTTAACTGCTTCATTGCAAACAGCCGAGTCAGGGACCTGTGTCATATACTTTATCTGATACACCCCCATACGTAGTAAATTACGTATGAGTGGCTTCATTTTATTTACCTTGATTTTAGAAAAACGATTAATATCATAATCTAGCGTAATCTGTTGTTCCACACAACCTGTTACTAGACGAGAGATAAAAGCGCGATCTTGTTTTTCTAGATCAAGTGCCCTTTTTAATCCGTCATTGATAACGATATGACTTAACTTTTTTTCTTCTAATATATCAATTAACATATCTAGCGCAATTTCTCTTGCGTTCATTACCAATCCTCCATATGGCTTCTATTAATTATTATTCCTTCCTCGATTACCAAACAGTAAGATCAAACGGAGTAACTGTAAGATAGAAGCTGCCGCTGCTGCAACATACGTAAGTGCTGCAGCCTTTAATACCTTCGAAGTTTTACTAACCTCATCTTGTCGTAACATACCAGTATCAGATAAAATTCGAATTGCTCGATTCGATGCATTAAATTCTACCGGAAGTGTTACAAGTTGAAACAATACTGCTGCTGAGAATAAAATAATTCCAACTGTTATTAAAGTGGAGGAACCACCTAATAAGATACCAAAAAGAATTAATGGCCAAGAAATAGATGCACCAAAGTTAGCAACTGGTACAAGGGCCGCACGTAATCTCAAAGGACCATAAGCCTTTTGGTCTTGAATTGCATGTCCACATTCATGAGCAGCAACACCAATAGCTGCTACGGATGTGCTTCCATATACACTATCGGAAAGACGCAATACTTTTGATCGAGAGTCATAATGATCAGTTAAGTTTCCTCTTACATGCTCAATTCTTACATCATAAATTCCAGCTTGATGCAAAATACGTTCAGCTGCTGAAGCTCCTGTAAGTCCAGAATAAGACTGTACTTTAGAATATTTTGCATAAGTTGATTTTACTTTGATAGAAGCAAGAATACTAAGGATAGCACCGATAAGAATCAAGTAGTAAGTGGGATCAAAATAAAAGCCATATCCAAACGGCATTCCATAGTATAATAACATAGCTACCTCCTGTATGAAATTGTATTAAACGCCTAGTACTGTTCCAAGTTCAAGTGGATAACCTCGAAGAAAATCACTTGCTGTCATTCTTTTTTTCCCCTCTAGCTGTAACTCCTTAACATCAAGATATCCCTTTCCAGTTTTAATGATAAAAGAATCTTTGTTCACAGCTACAATCGAACCACATACATACTCTTCTGGATGAATACCTTCCACAAAAGCAACAACATCAGCGTTCCAAATTTTTAATGTTTTCTGGTGTAGTTTAGTATATGCACTTGGCCATGGATTCAATCCACGGATTAAACGTTCTAATACAACTGCATCTTTATGAAAATCAAGGTTTCCTAATTCTTTCTTAAACTGTTTTACATGAGTAGCTTTTGTATCATCTTGCTTTTCATAAACTGCTGTTCCATCAGTAATTTGCTTTAATGCAACAAGTAATGCATGAGCTCCAATATCGGCAAGTTTATCATGTAAACTGCCACCAGTTTCTTTCGGCTCAATCTTTACTTCTTCCTTGTAGATCATATCTCCAGTATCGATGCCAACGTCCATCTTCATAATAGTAACGCCTGTTTTTTCTTCACCATCGATAATTACTTGCTGAATTGGTGCTGCACCACGATACTTTGGAAGCAAGGATGCATGAACATTAATGCAACCAAGTGGTGGAATATCTAGTAGTTCTTGTGACAGAATCTGACCAAATGCTGCAACAATAATCATATCTGGTTTTAAACATCTTATTTCGTTAATAAAACTTTCATCTCTTGCTCTTTTTGGCTGATAAATAGGTAATGAATATTCCAAAGCCACTTTTTTTACATCAGAAAAAGCGATTTCGTTTCCTCTACCCTTTGGCTTATCCGGCTGTGTAACAACCGCAATCACATCTATCTTTTCATTTAAAAGCGCTTTTAAGATTGTTGCTGCGATTTCTGGAGTACCCATAAATATTACTTTCATAATTGAAAAACCTCTCTTTTATCACAATTTATTATCTAATGTAACAAATCTCGTTATAATACATAAATCAAGTAAATGAAACTCATTCAGGTACCACCATAGTGATTTATTCTAATTGGTTTCTTCCTCATCATCTTCAAACACTCCAACGTCATGCAAAGCGCCTTCAACTAAAGAAACATAGAGTTTTCCATCTAAATGGTCAATTTCATGACAGAATGCTCTTGCAAGTAAGCCTTCCCCTTCTATTTCAAATTCTTCCATATTTTCATTCAAAGCACGAACCTTAACATGATTTGGTCTGGTTACGGTTCCTGCTTTTCCAGGTACAGATAAACACCCCTCGTCACCTACTTGTTCTCCATCTGCCTCAATAATCACAGGGTTAATTAAGATGATAGGAGAATCTCCTTCTGGAGTAACATCGATCGTTACTATCCTCTTAAGTATTCCAACCTGTGGTGCAGCCAAACCTACTCCTTGTGCCTCATACATTGTATCTAACATATCTTGAATTAAAGTTTCTATCTTTTCTGTCATTTCAGTTACTGGTTTTGATTTTTTTTCAAGGATACTATCTCCCATAATTCTTATATTTCTCGTAGCCATTTCATATCTCCTTTTTACCTTAGTACCCTATCATCGGGTTGAAATCAAATTGAACGGTAGTGTCTGACATTTGTGTGGAAACTTCTGTATAGCGTTCTAAAAAATCTTTTAGCAGAGTAAGTCTATCATATTCTTCATCTTTTATATAGATTATTCTTCTGAAAACATCATTAATTTTTGATAAATTAGCTTCTGCAGGTCCAATTACAACCATTTCCCCCATTATTTTATCTTTATTTATCCATTCTTTTGCAGCACCAGCAATTAGTTCTGAGACTAAAATTGCACAATCCTCTTTCTTTGACATAATCAACACTGCCATAATATGTGCGATAGGAGGATACTTCATTAATCGACGGTAATTAATCTCATTCTTGTAAAATTGTTCATAATCCTGTTTTGCTGCAGTAACAACAGCATAATGTTCTGGCTGATAGGTTTGAATAACTACCTCTCCTTCTAAGTTTCCACGTCCAGCTCGTCCAGTTGCTTGTGCTAACAATTGGTATGTCCTCTCTGCCGCACGATAATCATTCGAATATAAGGATAAATCCGCTGCTAAAATGCCGACTAAGGTGACACCTTCAAAATCATGCCCTTTCACAATCATTTGTGTCCCAACTAAAATATCCGCCTTTTTCTTTGAGAAAGCACCCAATATCTCCTCATAACTATTTTTCCCCTTCGTAGTATCCGCATCCATTCGTAGAATTTTTGCAGTCGGAAATTCTGCTGCAACCATTGCTTCTACTTTTTGAGTTCCTGTTCCAAAGGCTGCGATATATTTGGAACCGCATGTAGGGCATACATCCAATGACATGGTTTGATACCCACAATAATGGCATTTTAATGTTCGGTTGTTATGAGCTGTTAATGAAATATCACAATGAGGACATTTCATTACATATCCACAACTTCTACAAGAGACAAAACCAGCGAAACCACGTCGATTCAAAAACAACATAATTTGCTCTTTTTTTGCAAGTCGGTCATTGATTAGTTCTCTTAATTTATTGCTAAAGATGGATTTATTATGCTTTTTCAACTCCTCCTTCAAATCAACAATGTGAACAGTAGGAATCTTTGATGTCTTCGCTCTTTGTTTTAACTCAAATAAAGTATATTCCCCCGTTTTTACTTTGTAGTATGCTTCAAGGGAAGGAGTTGCTGATCCTAATACAACAAAAGCATTATTTAAGGAAGCTCGCATAATTGCAACTTCTCTCGCATGATACTTAGGAGGCATCTCACTTTTATAACTGCCCTCATGCTCTTCATCAATAATTATGACGCCAAGATTAGGAAACGGTGTGAAAAGTGCTGAACGCGGACCAATCATGATGTCAATTTCGCCTTTTTTCGCTCGCTCAATCTGGTCATATCGTTCACCTGCTGACATTTTTGAATTAAGAATTGAAACGCGTTCTAAAAATCTTTTTCGAAATCGCATCACTGTTTGATAAGTGAGAGCGATTTCGGGAATTAGTAAGATAGCCTGTTTTCCTTGTTGAATAACATAATCGATCAATTCCATATAGACTTCTGTTTTTCCACTACCCGTAACTCCATGAATTAAGTAAGTTTTTAAAAGTCCCTGTTCATAATCATGTGTTACTCTATCTACAATTGATTGCTGGTCTGGATTTAATACTGCCTTATCAATTTTGGTATCATTTGTTTCTAGTGGATTACGGTATGCAATGGAAGCTTCTATTTCAATAATTCCTGCATCGGATAACGACTGAATGGTTGTACGAGAAATCTTTAGCGTATTTAGAACATACTCAAAGCTTAATTGTTTCCGTTTTTTTAAAGCCTCTAGCAACTTTACTTTTGCTGTATAGCGCTTTCTAGTAAATTCCACAAGGAATGAGTCGAGTTCCTCTTCTTTTACAAGACATCGAATCGACTTCTTTTCGACTTGCTTTACACTTTTTTTGACTGGAATTACAGTTTTTAATGCATCATTTAATGTACCACCATAATTCTCTTTTATATAACCTGCAAGTGTGATTAATTGACCTTCAATCGGAAGTTTCCCCTCGATCACACTATCTAATGGCTTAATCTTATCTGAATCAAACTTAGGTGCATCAGATACAGAAATGATATACCCTTGAATTTTTCGATTCCCTTTACCAAAAGGGGCATAAACAGCTGCACCAACATGTGCTTTCCTCTCTAACTCCTGTGGTATTGCATATTGGTACGTTTTATCTAAACTCTCAACAGATATATCTACAATAACATCTGCATATCGCATCTAATGCATCAACCTTTCTTAACAAGATTTACAAGTAACTCAAGGTGCATACCTCTTGATCCTTTGAATAAAATTGCATCCTTCGGTTCTAATAGTTTCATAATACAGTCTGCAGCTTCTTCTTTTGTCACAAAAGAATGAACTTCTATCGCCAAGTTATGTTCCTTTACTGCTTTTGCTATAAACTTAGCTTCTTCACCAATTGTAATGACCACATCAATAGATTGATTACTATCACTTTGATTCATAGAGCGCTTTGCTAAGTATTCACCGACCTCATAATGGCAAGATTTAGAAATCTCGCCCAACTCAAGAATATCCGCAAATACAATTAACTTGCGATTTTCCTTTGGTAATTCTAAAAGTATATTGATTGCACCTTTCATAGAATCAGGACTTGCATTATACGTATCATCGATTATGGTAATCTGATTCACCTTCTCGATTCCCCCACGCATTGTAATTGGCTGATATGCCTTTAACCCAAGCTTTGCAACTTTAGGTTCGATTCCATAAAAATCCGCAATATAAAGTGCAGCTAAAGCATTTAATACATTGTGCTGTCCAAGTACAGATAGCTCTATGTTCTCTTGTCGTTTCTCACCATCTCTAGATACATAATTATATACGAAGTGAGTTTCTTCTCCAACAGATCGAATGTTTGTTGCATAAATAACAGAACTATCATCTGTTCCGAAAGTAACAATTTCTACGTTTTTTAACTTATTTAATGTATCCTCTGATATATTCATTGTATTGATAAGTTGTGTTTTTTCTTTGTCACTTTTCTTAGGATTTTGGAATGCATCATAAAATTGTCGTAATAAATGGTCATCTCCGTTGACAAGTAAGACGTTTCCTTTCTCAAGATAATTGCAAATATTGGCCTTTTCTGAGCGAATATTTTCCATTGTTTTTAATTGTCCAATATGCGATACACCAATGTTTGTAATGACGGCAAAATTTGGTTTTGCAACATCACAAAGGCGCTTCATTTCGCCAAACTCGCTCATACCCATTTCAATGACAGCAATATCATGTTCTTTTGTGATTCGAGTCATCATTTGCGGTAGCCCAACTTGACTATTCATATTTTTATCTGTCTTAAGCACACACTTTTTCGTTTCCAACGCTGCTGCTATCATTTCTTTCGTCGTTGTCTTTCCAACACTTCCAGTGATCCCAATAAGTGGAAGGTCTTTGAACTTTGCTCGATAAAAACTACCCAAGCGCTGTAGTGCTGCTACACTTTGATCAACTCTAATATAAGTCATATCTTTCGTATCCTGCTCTACATCGTCTCTCATTGTAAAAGTACATCGCATGCCATTTTCATATGCATTCTTAATATAATCATGCGCATCTACACGTTCTCCAATAATAGGCACAAATAGCGTACTGTTATCCCCTTCTTTGGAATTTGTGCTAAATTTATCTATTGTTCGACTTTTATCTCCCTGAAGTATTGTACCACCAACAATTTGGGCAATCTCATTCATCGTAAATATAGCCATCTTTACCTCTCCTACCTATAAGTGAGTAACTCACTTTTTTATATGAAAACTAAATCCATTCTTTTATTCCTACAAGCGAGCTTTTTCTTCTTTCGTCATCTCATTGAGTATATCTTGAATAAGCTCTCGCTCATCCATATGATACTTTTGGCCACAAATTTCTTGATAATCTTCATGTCCCTTGCCTGCTAATAGAATGACATCACCATCTTGTGCATTTAAGATGCAATATCGAATTGCTTCTTTTCGATCAGGGATTGCTACATACTTTCCAGATCCTCGCTTTACACCAACCACAATATCATCAATAATCGATTGCGGTTCCTCATTTCTAGGATTATCAGAAGTTACAACTGTAAGATCAGCCTTATTAGATGAAATTTCTCCCATCTCAAAACGGCGATCTCGAGAACGGTTTCCTCCACAACCAAACATACAAACAAGGCGTTTTGGCTGATATTCTCGTAATGTAGTTAATACACTATCTAAACTCATTGCGTTATGTGCGTAATCAATCATCAATGTAAAGCGTTTTGAAATTGCGATCGGTTCCACTCTCCCCTTAACTTTTACAGATAGCAATGCTTCTTGAATTTTATCAACAGGCACTGAAAAATGACGACAAATAGCTATTGCTGTTAAAGAGTTATAGACACTAAATTTACCAGGAATATCAACTTGAACATGAAAATCCATAAGACCTTTAATATCATAAGTAACTCCTAAGCTACCAAGATGAGAGTGTAAATCTACATTAACTGCTCTTAGGCTTGCATTTTCACTTATACCATATGTTTCAACTTGACACGTATGATTTTTAAGAATTTCCCCAAGATGGCTATCATCTGCATTCAAAATACCAATCTTACATTGTTGAAACAATAATGATTTACATGCTGTATAATCAGCAAAATCTTTATGTTCTCCTGGACCAATATGATCTGGTTCCAAATTAGTAAAGATACCAAAATCAAATGTAAATCCACCAACACGATAAAGCATGAGACCTTGTGAAGATACTTCCATTACGACACATTGGCAACCTGCTTTCACCATTTCATTAAAATACTTTTGCACATAGTAAGACTCTGGCGTAGTATTATTGGCTGGTATTCTAACATCACCAATAATCGTCTCAATTGTACCAATTAATCCTGTTTTATAACCTGCCTTCTCTAAAATAGACTGCACCATATAAGCTGTAGTTGTTTTACCTTTCGTACCTGTAATCCCAATGGTTTTCAGTTTTTCGGCAGGATAATCAAAATATGCTGCTGACATATAACTAAGTGCTTTTCGCGTTTGAGCTACTTTAATTATAGTTACACTCTCTTCCTCTATTAGAACCTCATCTTCTACTACTAATGCAACAGCTCCCATGGATACTGCTTTTTGAGCAAATTCATGCCCATTGCTCATAACACCTTTCATGCAAACAAAGACAGAACCATTAGTAACCTTTCTTGAATCAAATACTAAAGTTGTAATATCAACTTCTTCATTACCTTTGATTACTTCATATTGTAAATTCTTCAATAAACTTGCTAATTTCATATTATTCCTCTCAATTCTTTTCTTTGTTTTTGACAAAAATATAAAGACTGTATCTTCACCTAAAACTATTACTGATTTTCTTAATACTTATTATACGTAACTTCTTCACGACAAATTCCCACGACTAAATATAGCCGTGGGAAATGTTTACATTCTTTCATATAATTCTTCATATTTTCTCGCCGAACTAAACCACGAGAAATCTTTTGCCATACCTCGATCAATTATCTTATTCCATTCACGCTTTTTATTATAATAAATGTGCTTTGCATACCTTATTGTATCTAACATCTCATGTGCGTTGTAGTTCGCAAAACTGAAGCCTGTTCCTTTGCTTTCATATTCATTGTATGGTTCAACTGTATCTTTGAGTCCACCTGTTTCTCGAACTATCGGTATAGTACCATATCGTAAACTCATCAACTGGCTTAACCCACACGGTTCAAATAAGGAAGGCATTAAAAAGGCATCACAAGAAGCATAAATCTTATGAGAACGCTCGTTTGAATAGAAGATATTAGCAGAAACTCGATTACCATACTTCCAAGCAAAATGTCGAAACAAATTCTCGTACTTTTCCTCTCCTGTTCCCAACACTACAAGCTGTGTATCCTCAGCGCATATTTCTTCTATGACATAATCAACTAAATCCAAACCTTTTTGGTCTGTTAGCCTAGAAACAAGTCCAATCATAAATGCTTTCTCATTTATATCTAAACCTAATTCCTTCTGTAGTGCTTTCTTATTCTTGCACTTTTCTTTACGAAAATTCTTTGAACTATAAGGATATTCGATCAAATCATCCTTTTCTGGGTCATATTCTGAATAATCAATACCATTAACAATACCAAATAATTGATTAGAACGTGCTCTCATTAGACCATCCAACCCTTCTCCATAGAAAGGTATCTTGATTTCTTCTGCATATGTTTCGCTTACTGTTGTTACATAATCAGCATATACAATACCACCCTTTAGATAGTTTGCATCACCATAAGCTTCTAACTTATCAGGAGTAAAATAAATGGATGGAATTCCTGTTATATCCATGACAGATTTTTTATCCCATATTCCTTGAAATTTCAGATTATGGATAGTCATAATTGTTTTTATATGATTATAAAATGGATTATCTTGAAATAAAACATGCAAGTAAATAGGGATCAATCCAGTTTGCCAATCATGGCAATGGATGATGTCTGGTCGAAAATCAATTACTGGTAATGATGATAATGCTGCTTTTGAAAAGAAAGCAAATTTTTCAATATCTTCATGAATATAACTATATGGTTTAGGTCCTGAAAAATAAAATTCATTATCTATAAAATAGAAATGTATACCTTCATATTCCATCTCCATAATACCAACATACTGATTTCTCCAATTCAATTCCATGTTAAAGTGCGTTTTATATACCATATTTTGCTTTAATTCTTCAGGTATTGCCATATATTTGGGAACCATAACTCGAACATCAAATTTTTCTTTATTTATGTATTTCGGTAAGGATCCAACAACATCAGCCAAACCACCTGTTTTAATAAATGGTACACATTCTGACGCAACAAATAAAACTCTTTTCATAGTAAAGCCTCCACAATTTCTTATAATCACATTATATCCTAATATGCGACTAAAAAAAAGGGGAAACGATATATTTTTTCATTGAAACATTCTCAAATTCTTAATTTATATTCTAGACGTATCTTGTCAGCAATCAAAGCAACAAACTCAGAGTTGGTTGGCTTACCTTTTCCATTACTAACTGTATAACCAAATAAATCATCAATTGTATCCATCTTGCCCCTACTCCATGCTACTTCAATTGCATGACGAATTGCTCGTTCCACACGACTTGGTGTTGTCTTATGACGTTTCGCAATGGATGGATAAAGCTGTTTTGTGATTGAATTTAACATCTCATTATCATCTACTGACAACATAATTGCATCGCGTAAATATTGATATCCCTTAATATGAGCAGGAACACCAATCTCATGGATAATATTAGTAACATCAGATTCTAAATTTTTTTCTTTATATGATGAAGGGCTGTCAAAAGTATTTAACTTATGGTTGTCTACTAATCTAGCATGAGTCTCTGATTTGAGCTGTTTAATACGACTAAGCACCATATTATTGTCAAAAGGTTTTAAGATATAGTAGCTAGCACCTAATTCAAAGGCATTCTCAGTTACACGCTCTTGTCCAATTGCAGTTATTACAATAAATGATGGTGTTTTCTTCAAATCACCATTTTTTTTCACTTTTTCTAATACACCTAAACCATCAAGTTTTGGCATAATAAGATCTAATAATACTACATCAGGTGTCTTTTCTTTGATTAGTTCTAGAGCATCAATACCATTCTCAGCTTTACCTAATACATCAATTTCTCCGTCACTTTTTAAAACTTCTTCAAGTAAATTCAGCATGCGTATATTGTCATCGACAATAACAACCCCTATTCTTCCCATAACCAGTCCTCCTTTTTATTGTCATACCTACTCTCAGTTGGCGCCATAACTGTGAGTTTTATCTTAACAAAATACAAAATTTTGTCTTTGCACATATAATTATTAAACTAGATTGTAGTTCTGTGATATTTCAACATAACTTACAAAAGAATTATATCCATAAATTGCCAATTGTTCAATCCTATTTTAACGCATTGCTCGACAATTTGTCAATGATTTCCTTTGTTAAATTTCCATATCTTTCTAATTTTGTATTCTTCGATATTTTATATCTATTGCAGTATTTGTAACATATTCTCAACAAATGTGCCATAACCCATAGTTGCATCACGAATAAAAACATGTGTAACCGCACCAATCAATTTATTATCTTGAATAATAGGACTTCCGCTCATGCCTTGTACGATACCACCAGTTAAAGATTTTAGACGTTCATCTGTAATTTTAATAACCAATCCTTTGCTATGACTATTGCCAAAATCTATCTCCGTAATTTTAATCTTATATTCCTTTATTTCACCATCTACGTTACATAGAATCGATGCATCTCCAATTTTAATATCCTGTTTTAGACCAATTGGTATTGGCTTATTATAAAATTTATCCGACATCTTATTTTTTATATTTGCTTTTGCACTTATATTACCAAAGATACCTTGAACAGAATTCTCATAGATTGTTCCAAGCTTCGAATTTTCACTATCATGGATTATTCCACTCAATTCACCAGGAGTTCCTGTCTTTCCCTTAATGATATTAACAATTTCAGCATCATAGATATTTCCATCACCTACATTCATTAGTAAACCAGTATCAACATCTGTTATTCCATGTCCTAATGCTCCGAACTGACCCGTTGTTGTAATGAATGTTAGTGTACCAATACCCTGCGTATCATCCCTAATCCAGCTTCCAATCTTATATTCACCTTCCGCTGTTTCTACAGGATTAACAATCACCTTTATAAGTTCATCATTGCGCTTGACATCAAGCTCGATTGAGCTTCCTTTGGATTGTTGTATTACATCGATTAGCTCTTCTTTCGAATCAATTTTTTTACCATTAGCCACCATAATGTAGTCACCAGATTTTAAGCTATTTAAAGAAGGCTCATAATTCATACCATCTTTCGCTGTTACTTTAGCTGTTCCAAGAACAAGTACTCCGTCTGTATTTAACGTAATGCCAATTGTCCCCCCACAAGGTATAACTTCAATTGTATCTATAACGTCTAACTTGATTTCTTTTATTGAAAGCCAGCCAAATAACTTAACAACTACCTTATAAGAACCTGTTTTTTCAGATTGTAGAGAAAATGGTTTACTTAAATCGATATTTAAGGAACCAGCTGGTATATTGCTCGCATTTCTTTGAGAGACACTTATATTATCAGCATAGATATCTGCTTCCATCGGCACAGCTAGGTCGAAATTATGCTCTTTACCTGCAAGGATTCGAATTCTCTCAGGTATCGAAGTGTTTATTTTATAATAAGAAAAAGCAATAATACCAATGATGGCAATCAAAAATAATACCACTAACATTCGTCGATATTTTTTTCTTATGGGATCGGCATTCTTTCGACACACAGATTCATCACGCATACTACATTCCTGCCTTTCTATCCATTACAAAAGGATATACTTTAGTAGTATATCCTTTTCATTAGATTTCATATCGTTAGTTAGTATGCGTATTAAAAAAAATATAAAACTAGGAGATTAAGTCTTTGTTTCCATGACTCTTTATGGAATGTGCTAGAGATTTCATCTCTTTAGCACTGTTTAGAACATTGTCAGTGATTTTTGCACCACCAAGAATTCTAGCTAATTCAGAAATTGCTTCCTCTTCCTTTAATTGACGTATTAATGTCTGAGTAGATTTCCCATCTGTTTTTTTCTCAATTACATAATGAGTATCTGCCATTGCTGCAATCTGAGGTAAATGTGTGATGCATAAAATCTGATGTTCTTTTGCTAAAACACCAAGCTTTTCAGATACTTTTTGCGCAGTTCTTCCACTAATTCCGACATCAATTTCATCAAAAATTAAAGTAGAAATATCATCTTTTTTTGCCATAACTGATTTTATTGCTAACATAATTCTAGAAAGCTCACCGCCAGATGCAACTTTAGCGAGTGCTCGCATTGGTTCTCCAGGATTTGTCGAAATCATAAATTCGACTTCATCAAATCCGTTTGCTGTAAATTCATTCAATCTAGTAAAAGATATCTTAAATTGAACATCTAAAAAGTTAAGGTCAACTAATGCTTGAATCAATCGCTCAGTTAATATGTTGGCCTTTTGCTTTCGAATCATCGATAGCTGTTCACATTCTTCTTTTAATTTTTCCTCGTATACCTTTATCTTTTGCGTTAATTTAGAAAGATATTCATCATAAGCTTCGTACTTTTCTTTTTTCTCTTCACACTTTTTATAATATGTAAGAATGTCTTCGATTCGATTGCCATACTTTGCTTTTAAACGATTGATTAGATTAAGCCTTTCTTCCACCTGATCAAGCTCATTACTGGAATCTGAACAATGATCCATATATTCTGAAACGTCACGGTTAAAATCATTCAATAAGCTTTCAATATCATTCATCTGTAGTAGCATACTATTAAGTTTTTTATCCAAACTAGCAACTTTTTGAATTTGCTTTACTGCTCTAGATACATTATTCGCAGCACAATCATTCTCTTGTGAAGTCAGGCTGTATGCTACCGATAAACTTTCCAAGATATTAGCAGCATTACTAAGTCGTTTATACTCACTTTGTAAAAGTTCATCTTCTCCAACCTTAAGCTTTGCTTCTTCAATCTCTTTCATCTCATATTCTAGAAATGATAATTCTCGAAGACGCTTGTCCTCATCTAATTCTGAGGAATTTAATTCTTCTTTTAATTTTGCATATTCTTGGTATAACATCGAGATACTTTCTTTATATCGAAATGCTTCTTCTTTTGCAAAACGATCTACCATATTAAGATGTACATGCTTATATAAAAGTGACTGATGTTCATGCTGACCATGAATATCTAGAAGATACCCTGCAATACTTTTTAGGCACTGAGTTGTCACATTCTCTCCATTAATCTTACAGATATTTCTACCACTTTGCATTATCTTTCGAGAAATTAAGATTTGATCTTCCTGTATCTCGATATCGTTTTCTTCCATCAATTGAAATACTTCTTTACGATCTGTCTGAAAAACTAATTCAACCAAAGCAAAATCTGCATTCTTTCGAATAATATCCTTTGTCGTTTTTCCACCTAGTGCAAAATTTATCGAATCAATTAAAATCGACTTACCAGCACCTGTTTCACCAGTCATTATGTTCAAATGGTTTTGAAAAAATACTTCAACCTCATCAATTATCGCAAAATTTTTAACATGCAGACTGCAAAGCATCCTAACCCCTCCCATCAAAATTAACTACTCTTTTATTCGTAGTATGTAACGCCAAATCAAACATATGTTCGCTTTCATCTTACCACAACCTTACTAAATTTTCAACTGTTCTTTTTATAGTTCCTTTCGTAATTTTTTTGTTAAACTTATGTTTGCGCCACTTAATAGTCACATTTTGCGAACGATAATGCTCATTCCTTTTTATAATCTTACGAAATCACAACCAAATGAGTTATCACCTCCTATCCCGAAGAAAGAGTACACATGTATATTTTCGAAGGCCTTACAAGTCCCACACGCTCTTTGTGGGCTTGTTTCCATCGCGCGCCGCAGAAAATATACATGTGTACTCTTTCTTCTTCATAGCAAAAATCACAAACGCCTAGCAAACAAACAGGGTTGTTGCATTATGCAACAACCCCGTTTTAACATTTTTATTATGGTAACTTTGTAACTGTTACTTTACACGTAAGCCTTCTTCCGTTAACGACTGCATAAACATAAGTTGTACCAATTGCCCTTGCTGTTACTACACCATTAGATACCGACGCAATTTCTTGATTTTCTACATCCCAGCGTACCTTAAGATTATTAGATCCCAATCCATCTACTCTTAATTCGATCTCAGTCCTATTATATTGAGCTAAAGTTAATTGTGTTTTACTTAATCCAACTACATAAACCTTAATCGTACCTTTTCGTCCTGATTCGGTCATAATGGTAATATTTGCTGTACCAATGCCCTTTGCAGTAATCTTACCACTCTTTTGTCCAACCGTTGCTACGAGCTGGTTATCTGAACTCCAGGATACAGAATCAGTGGAATCATTCGGAACAATTGAAAATGAAACTGTCTTTGTTTCACCAGGTGACATTACCACCTCAGATTCAGAAATCGAAATACCAGTACTTGCAATCGGTGCGATAACTCTAACATAACATACTGATTTCACACCACTTGAATCCTTAGCTTTTGCAGTTATCATTGCATTACCAGGATTTAAAGCAGTTATTTTTCCATTCTTATCGACAATTGCGATATCCTTTGCACTCGTTGTATAATTTGGCGTTTTATAGGTTGCATTAGAAGGTGAAACCTTCGTTTTTAACTTATAGGATTTTCCTTGAACTAACGTAATATAATCGACATCAAGATCAATACTTGTTACTAACCGAACAACTCGTACCGTACAAGTTGCTTCTACTTCACTACCATCCGTTGCAGCAGCCGTTATGATAGCAGTACCAAGTTTTAACCCCTTTATTTTACCTTTTTCATTAACAGTAACAATACTTTCATCACTCGAAGACCAATCCAATTGCTTATTGGTAGCTTTTTCACCATTAATTTGGGCTGTTAATGTAAATGATTTACCTAGTCCAAGGGGATACCAAGTACGATTTAGCTTGATCGAAGTAATCAACTCTTCCACAGTCACTATACAATAATCTTTATAATCTCCTTCATCTGAAGTAACTGTAATCATCGCCATTCCACCAGCAATACCGGTAACCTCACCCTTTGAATTAACTGTTGCAACCTCTTCATTAGAACTTTCCCAGCTTACACCAGTATCATTCGCTGAGTCAGGTACTACGCTTGCCTCTAATTCAATAATTTCCCCAACACTGATTGTTTCTTCCGAACTGCTTATAGTGATACCCGTTACTGGCTGTAATACAGTTACTGTACAATAACCAGTGGAACCACTTTTCGTTTTTACTAAGATTACCGTAGTTCCTGCACTCTTTGCAATTACTTTACCACTCTTTGATACTGTTGCTACTTTAGCATCACTCGATTCCCATGTTAAAGTAGTTTCTGTCGAATCTGCTGGAGTCAACTTTGTTTCTAAATAGTAATAATCTCCGACACTCATCGTCAATTTAGTAACATCCAATTTTACCGCAGTTGCTGTTCGACTAACTGTTACCGTACATGTTGCAATATAGCCACCATCCGTAGTCTTAAGGATGATAACTGCTGTACCAACACTTCTTGCTGTAAGTAAACCTTCTTTGTCAACACTAACTACAGAAGGATTAGAGGAATTCCAAACTACGGATGCATTACTTGAATCAATCGGTTTAATCGAATAAGTCAAACGGAAAGTTTCACCTACATACATAGCTCTTGATGTATGGTCTAATGTAATTCCTGTAACTGACTTCGTAACTGTAACTTTACAAATTGCATAAATTTCTGCATTTACTTTAGAAGTAACAATAATGGAAGCTTTACCAGGTTTTTTTACAGTAACCAAACCATAAGAATCTACGGTAACAATCGAAGGATCGGTTGATTTCCATATAACTTCCTGGTCTTGTGCACTTGCTGGTAATATTGTTGCATACAACTGAAACTTTTTATCTGCTAATGGAACTGTTACATCCGTTTCTGATAATGTAATCGATTCAATTGGTTGATAAACTCGAATCAAAGAGGAACCAACAACAACATTATCTTTATTAATCGCACTGACTACTGCAACACCACCACTAACACCAGTTACTGTTGCTGATAAATCACCAGCATTTGAAATTTTAACTACTGATTCATCTGATGAAACCCATATAAGTTTCAGATTATTTAACTTTGGAGTAACTGTTGCGTTGATTGTGAGATTGTCGCCAATCGCAATATCTTCCTCTATTGGATTTAAGGTAATCTTTGTTACCGACGAAATAACCTTGATATTACATTGTAATGTCTTAGTTACTCCATTAATAACTTGCTTTACGGTAATGACTGCATCACCATTTTTCATACCAGTTACTAAACCATCCTCATCTACCATTGCAATTTCTGGATTACTTGATGTCCATGTAATCGGAGCAGCGCTATTTGAGGCATATAAGACAAGCTGAATGGTAGAACCTACGTAAATCGTTGCCGCAGATGTATTTAAGTTAATTCCATCTACAACATTAACATTAATTGTTTCATCTTTAGCACCACCAGCGCTACCAGTTGTGGTTGCCTTTAGTTTTATTATCGTGGAACCACTTCCTAGTCCAGTGATAACTCCTAAACCATTAACAGAAGCAATCGTCTCATTTATCGATTGAAACGTATACCATGTCTTATCTGGAAGGTTAGAATTCTGAATGATATCAAAATAATCTCCCACCGTCATCGTAACTGTTCCAGTCGGGATAATTACCGGGACATGAACAATGATAGTTAATTTATTGATCTGAGTATTTTTCTCACTAAAAGTGTCGGTTGGGCGAGCCGTAATATAATATGTACCAGCTTTTACGTTCGTAAATGATATATTTCCACTATACTCACTAGGCGTCATATCCATTAAAGGACTCTTTTCTGGATTGATGATTTCGCCATCTATACTATTTCCCTTATGTACTGTCCAGACAAGATTCGATGCTTTCTTTGCATTTGTATTAATTGTAAATGAAGAACTTGATGCAGTAAAAACAATCTTATCTTCCATTGGCGAACTCAAGGTCGATACTTGTCCTATTGGAGACACAAACACTGGAAACTCGATGAACTGAGTTTTTCCATTATATGATGTTGTTGTCTCGACTTTAATCGTAGCATAACCTGAACCTTGTGCTGTTAATACACCGCTTTCATCAACTTTTACTACGGTTTCATCACTACTTGTCCACACAAGCGATGGCGGTGTTACCATAATTGCTGATGGAGTGCCAACTGTGTTGTTATTTACTCCAGTTTTATACGTAACATTTTGTAACTTTACAAGATAATGAGTACGTTCGAATGCGCCGCTCTCAGGTTTCGTACTCAACTGATATCCAACGTTATTTTCACCATCGCCCCAACTTAAGTTCCTAACCAAACCGAAACTATCAGAAGTCGTATTTGCAGATGTACTAGTATCAAGTTTCAATGGTACATAGATTTGACAATATACTTGATAATCTAAACCATTATATGTAACGATAGCAGCCAACTGAGAAAATCCTGGACCAACCGCTGTGATATCGGCTTTGTATTTATCATCATAAGTAACCGAGATTACACTCTTTTCATATGGCAACCATTTTATAGTTGCACTTGACGGTATACTTCCAGAGGAATGTGAAATACCAATACTTAATGTACTTTTTGTCATTGTTATTAATTCACCATTGGAATAACTATCAGCATCAGATTGCATATAAAAAGTGCCTGGTGCTACTGTAGCATCAGCAGCTTGCGCAGTTGATACCATTGGGGTAATTATAACCTCACTATCACCACCCGTGACTGGAAACAAATTCATAAATAATACAGCAAACAGCATTAAAATCGCAATTTTTCTTCTTCCTTGAATTATCATTCCTAACCCTCCTTAGTTATATGCGAAAAATGTTGATTAAGTTCCTCGTTCAACTTCTAATAAAAGCATATTCGACATTTATGACATTAATATGTCATAAAAAAATATTTCATAATACATATCGGTAAATTATCAGATTTCTTAAGTGTTTTATGTGATTTTATCTTTCATAAAATTACCAATATTCATGTAGAGATTCTAATACACTTCAAAAAATTCCATCAGACGTTCCTCTAGAGAAAACTTTATTAAATAATGAAAAAGGGGCTTTCTACTAACTGGTTACTAATCAGCTAGTACAATAGCCCCTTGTCCAATATTTATCAATAGAAAAGTAAATAATACCTAACCTTCATAATCCGACCAGTTCGTGTAAACTTCTTGAACATCATCGTCTTCATCGAGAAGATCAAACGTACGATTGATATTCTTAATATCTAGTTCATCCGATAAATCAACATAAGTTTGTGGAATCATTGTAACATCAGCTTCCACCATCTTTATTCCCTCTTTTTCAAGAGTTTCACGCACAGTTGAAAAGTTATCAGGTGTTGTAAGTATTTCAAAGCTATCTTCTTCCTCTTTAAAATCTTCAGCCCCAGCATCAAGAGCCATCATCATAAGGTCATCTGCGTCCATATCACATTCTTCTTTATCAATGATAATCTGACCTTTTTCATCGAACATGTAAGATACACAGCCTTGCGTACCAACGCTTCCACCACCTTTTGTGAATGCATTTCTAACGTTAGCAGCTGTTCTATTTTTATTATCAGTTAATGCTTCCACGATGATTGCAGTACCGCTTGGGCCATAACCTTCATATGTTACGAATTCATAATTAACATTTGCTCCCTCACCGGCAGCTTTCTTAATACTTCTATCAATGGTATCGTTTGGCATATTATTGGATTTTGCCTTTGCAATGATATCCTTTAACCTACTGTTGTTGTTAGGATCAGCACCACCCTCTTTTACAGCAACTGCAATTTCACGACCAATTCTTGTAAATATTTTCCCTTTAGCCGCATCATTCTTTTCTTTTTTATGTTTGATGTTAGCAAATTTTGAATGTCCTGACATTATAATACTTCCTTTCCGATTCTAATAGCCATCGAATATTTTACCACGGTTTTCTTAACGATTCAATCAATATTTTCATATTGCGTATCACGTGTCGAATAATAAAGCACCAATATTTTAAATCTATGATACAATAATGTTCTTTATATTCATCTAGTGATTAAACTATTATTTATTTCCACTCTTAATAATTCTTGATAGTTTCTCCATCACTTTAATTGTATCCGGAATTGTACGGACAGCGCACATAATTGTATCATCACCTGCTATACAACCAACAATTCCATCAAAGTGTAAAGCATCCAAAGCTGCCGCTACCGCCATCGCCATACCAGATACTGTTTTAACCACAACAATATTTTGTGCCATATCCATTGAAATAAATCCATCGCGTAAAATACGAATATACTTCTCAGCCATACCAGACTCTTGATTTGCTAACACAATATATTTTTGTCTTCCTTGCTCCGTAGCTACCTTTGTAAGCTTCAATTCCCTAATATCCCTTGAAATCGTTGCCTGTGTTACATTATACCCTGCTTTTACAAGTAAATCTGCTAATTCTTCTTGCGTCTCAATATCGAATTTTGTAATTAACTCTATAATTTTACTTTGTCTACCAATTTTCATTAATTATATCCTCCCTCTTAATACAATCATCTTTATCTACTACACTTTTAGTTAACTTCTCTTAATTTTGTTCGTAATAAATCAAAAAAGCTTTGATGTTGAAAGCGAATAAGCTTTGTTGTTAGATTTGATTTCTTGATTAATATTTTATCGTTTGCTGAAAGATTCACAGCCATATCACCATCAATTGTAACATTTACTTCTTCCTCTTGAGTCTTCTTACTTTCTCTGATACGAATCTCTACTGTATCCTCGCTTGAAACTACAATACTTCGACCATTAAAGGAATGTGGACATATAGGTGTTATAATAATTGCTTTACTTCTTGGTGTTACAATTGGCCCTCCTGCCGATAAATTATAACCAGTCGATCCAGTCGGTGTTGAGATAATAACACCATCCCCCCGATAATCCTGTACCCAGGAATTATTCACGTAAATACCAACACAGATAATTCTAGAAAAACCACTTCGCGCAACTACTACATCATTTAAGGCAAAATAACTTGAAGTATCTTTCTTATGATTAGTTAATGACTCATAAATAGCTTCAAACATCAGTCGCTCTTCTACAATATATTCTCCACGAATTAAATCAAGCATCGCATCCTTAATACTATGAAGCTCTATCTCAGCCAAAAAACCTAACGTTCCCAAATTAATTCCGAAAATCGGTATATCTGTATATAATAAATCATGTGCTGCATTAATGATTGTTCCATCTCCACCAATTACAATTACACAATCTGTATCACTTGGAATTGTAGCTACATCTGTAAAATGATCATTTGTAGCAGCTTGCTTAGCAATTACAACCGAACAATTATTCTCTTTTATGACATCCATGATTTGATTCGTAACAGACAAATCTACATCTTTTTCACGATTTGCAATAATGCAAAATTTTTTCATGCCGCCTCCACGAATGCATTTTTTTACTTACGTATGTATAATTATAACAGGATGACATTATATAATCAAGAATATATTCGTAGTTGTCCCACTTGCGCTTTGTGTACTTTTTTTCCATGAATGCTTAAGATTCAAGTGTTATACGAAAAGAACGTGAAAAAATTATGCACTTGAACATCTACTTCAATTAATAATGGCATCTTTCATTCTTATATTTATAAGATTAAAAGATGCCATATTCTTAATTATTTATATATGTATTAATTTACCACTTTGACTCATATAATTATCCACTAACCCATCATAATTATAACGACCACAAAATTCCTCTATATCTTATTAATGTAAGCACTCATCTATAATCTTATTTAATCCAATAAAGTCAACAAAATCGGCTTTTTTATTATAAGTTTCTAACATATTTTGAACTTCTGGAGTTTGCTTCTCTTTCGGCATGTTTTTAGCTTTCGTATAGACACGATACATCATTGCTTTGTGTAAGAAACTTAACTTTTTATAGTCTATTCCGCCTCGTAAATGGAAAATTTTAGTTCTTTCTAAGATAGATTGTGGCACTTGCTGATAGATCGATTTTTTTATTTGCTCCGTATTTTCCTCATTAGTTACATCTGCAACTCCAACTGTTACAATGATAAGATTAGCATTTTCCGGTATTACTTTAATTGTATCTTTTAATCCTTTTACACCACCCGCATATAATCCGCCGAAATGGATAATTTCTTCATATTCGGATAAATCTTTGATATCTTCAAATGTAATAGCTTTAATATTTGTCATTTCAGATAATTTTTCTGCATAACTTTTTGTAGTTCCGTAAGTACTTCCATAAATAATTAATCGCTTCATTCTTTCATTCTTTCATCCTTTCATTCTGTAATCGTTTTAAGCTCTATGTACAATTTTTTATCAAAGTAAAATGCAAACCCTCCCAATGCAATGAACGAAAAACTTTTAGTAATCAAAACTGGAAGTGGCAAATCACATCCTGCTACTATTTGGCAAATTGTTTGAGGTAACATCATAATACCTACAATTATGCATAGCTTAATTAATATTGCTAATAGCAATGTCCCTATAGGATTCTGCTTTCTTAATAAATATAGAGTAAGAAAACATATCGGACTAATGATACCCATATCTAAAACATATGTAATATTGGTCGTATATACGCCAATCAAATTCAATGTTTTTCCATTTAGTACAGTCGGTATTACATCCGGAAGCCATGCTACCATAAGCGCAATACCTGATATTATTAAAAACATCCTTAGGCCTTTTGTAGATATAGCTGATTTGTTAAGGTTAATTCTGCATATATGTTTGAACATGCCAAACAAACTACATCCAAACAATGCTACATATACTAAAAATAATCTGTTATAAGTCAGTCCGAAAGCAATACTTGCCGAATAGTAAAATACTACCGCATAGATAGCTATAAGCTTTAATTCTGATATCAAATCATCCTTTTTTGTATAATTGATATACGAGTATATAAACAAAGGTACAACCACGAATAAAGCACAGATATCCGTTCCTATAGAAGTCGATGCCTGTAGGTATGTATCATAGGCATAGATTCCATAACCATATAATTTTACTGTATGTCCATATTGATTCATAATATCATAGGAACGCGAAAAATTTATAGACAAAATACCAGCAATACTGGTTACAACCATTAATATAATTGTTATAAGTGTTAAATAATCTTTATTCTTTATTCTCATAAAAAACTCCTTTTCTGCTAAAGCTTGATTATCAAAGGCACTTAATAATCCTAAAAAATGCAAGATAATTCTAAGCCATTAAGATCAATAATGATTAGTTTTATTACATCATTATTTTCATATAGACCTCTATATATGTAACATATTACCTATTAATAGTAACATGTTATCTAATTTTTGTCAATCAAGAAGTTAGACTTACAAGTCCCACATGCTCTTTGTGGGCTTGTGAGCGTAGCGCTACAGCGAAAATATATCATAGAGTTCATCCTTTTTCACGATTTCACACTGGATGAAAAACTCTCCTGTGATTTAAAACTTTGCATGAAAGAAAGATGTGGATGGTATATTTTCGGAGTGCCTTACAAGTCCCACATGCTCTTTGTGGGCTTGTGAGCGTAGCGCGCCGGAGAAAATATACCATCCACATCTTTCTTTCTCACAACTGAACAAAATCATAAACAATTATTCATCCAGTCTTGCGTGGGCTTTTGTAACAACTTCAGGAACCATAGATAAAAAATCACCGATTTCTTGTGTTCCTGACTTTTTCATATGAAGCAAATATTCGATATTTCCTTCAGGTCCTTTAATTGGTGAAAAATCTAAGTGAAGTAGCGTAAATCCTAAAGAGGAAGCATAAGACATCACCATCTCAATTACTTCTTCGTGAACTTTTGTATCACGAACGACACCTTTTTTTCCTACCTTCTCACGACCTGCTTCGAATTGTGGCTTAATCAGGCAGACGATTTCGGCATCTTCTTTCATCAAGGCATAAACAGGTGTTAATACTTTCGTCAAGGAAATAAATGCTACATCAATCGATACAAAATCCACTTGTTCTTGGATATCTTCGCTTGTTACATAACGAATATTCGTCTTTTCCATCGAGATAACTCTCTCATCATTGCGTAACTTCCAAGCAAGTTGATTTGTTCCTACATCAATCGCATAGACTTTAACGGCGCCATTTTGTAACATACAATCGGTAAAACCACCAGTTGAGGAACCAACATCCATGCAAATTTTTCCTTGTAAGTTAACTCCATGAACATCAATCGCTTTTTCTAATTTATATCCACCACGGCTTACATATTTCATCTGATTGCCACGTACCTCAATGGACACATCATCTTTAAACATGCTACCTGCCTTGTCTTCCTTTTGTCCGTTGACATAGACAGATCCTGCCATGATTAATGCTTTTGCTTTTTCTCGTGATTCTACAAGATTTCTTTGTACAATTAAAACGTCTAATCTTTCTTTCATCACAACCTCATTTCGTTACATGCAATTTTATCTGTTAAGTTGATTCATTATTATATATGAAAATCCGAGTTATACAACAGGTTCTTAATTTATATTGATAATTAAGCTTTTGAGCTAATTATTTATTTTGACCATCCAAGCTATCAAGCTGATCTAAAATCTTCTTTGTAATCTGTTCTGCAGAGAGCCCAAACTTGTCAAGTAGCATATCTCGACCACCGTGCTCAATAAATTGATTTGGTAACGAAATATTGATATGTCGAATGTCGTAATAACCATGCTCGTTTAAGAATACAGAAACTGCTTCTCCAAATCCACCACGTTTGATACCTTCTTCTAGTGTAACAATTACCTTATGATTCTTCGTTAACTCAATCAACATCTCTTCATCTATTGGGGTTACAAATCGAGCATTCACTAAGGTTACACGATGACCTAACTCAATTAATTGTTCTCGTACTTCAACTGCAGTTTTCACCATACTTCCTACGGCAACTAAAGCGATTTCTGAGTCTTGTTCTAAGATTTGGCTTTTACCATAAATAACCTCTTCACTTTCCTCTGTGTATCCATGATAAACTGCACTTCTAGGATATCGGATTGCAATTGGCCCTTTATAATTCAATGCAAATTGCATCATTTTATCTAATTCAATTCCATTCATCGGAGCAACAATTGTCATCCCAGGCATCGTTGATAAAAAGGAAATATCAAATAGTCCCTGATGTGTTTCTCCATCTTGACCAACAATACCAGCTCGATCAATTGCAAAAATTACTGGCAGATTACCAACGCAAACATCGTGTAGAATCTGATCATATGCACGCTGCAAAAAAGTCGAATAAATTGCTACAACTGGACGAAATCCTGAGGTTGCAAGCCCAGCAGCAAAAGTAACTGCATGCTCCTCTGCGATTCCGACATCAAAAAACCGATCAGGATAAGCTTTTGCGAACGCTGACAATCCAGTACCATCTGGCATTGCCGCAGAGATAGCGACAATATCTTCATATTCTCTTCCATAATCCAACATTGTTCTTGAAAAAACATCCGTATAAGAAAGGGAATTATTTGTCTTAATTTTCTTTCCAGTCTTTATGTCAAAAGGTTCTACACCATGAAAACGAGTTGGCTCCTTCTCAGCTTTATCATAGCCTTTCCCCTTTTTTGTTATTGCGTGTATAATAACTGCACCGTTAACACGACTAGCCGACTGGAGTGCAGTTAACATAAGGTTGATGTTATGACCATCGATTGGTCCAATGTAGGTGATACCCATATCTTCAAAAAGCATACCAGGAATTATCAGATGTTTAATCGAGTCCTTCGATTGCTTTAAAGTTGTAACGATAGCATCACCAAGTTTTGGAATTTTTCTCAAAGTAGTTTCCAAACCACCTTTAAAATTCGTATATTTACTATTAGTTCGCACCCTTCCAAGATAATTCGACACTCCACCAACATTCTCAGCAATCGACATGTTATTATCATTCAGAATGATGATGAGATTACTCTTAATTCGACCTAGATTATTTAAGGCTTCAAAAGCCATCCCACCGCTTAAAGCTCCATCACCAATCACAGCAACTACTTTATTGTTCTTGCGTGAAAGATCTCTCGCTTTCACAAGTCCAGTCGCTACGGATAAAGACGTAGAACTGTGCCCCGTATCAAAAGCATCACAATCGCTTTCTTTTCGCTTTGGGAACCCGCTCATTCCTTCATATTGTCGAAGAGTAGTAAAATCGTTTTTACGGCCAGTTAATATTTTATGGACATAAGCTTGATGTCCGACATCCCAAACAATTTGATCTTCAGGAAAATTCATAAAAAGGTGTAACGCCATGGTAAGCTCCACAACACCAAGATTGGACGCTAGATGACCACCAGTCTTACTAATATTCATGATCAAAAACCTACGAATTTCAGCAGCCAAACGGGCATAATCTTTTGTAGAAATTGACTTAATGTCATTAGGTTCATTAATTGCATCAAGTATTTTGGGCACAAATTCACCTTCTTCCTATTTTTCTCGAGTAATTAAACACTCAATTAGTTTATGCATAAACTCGTCTTTTAGTTGTAAGGAAGATAGTAACTCTAAAGCTGTCTGCGATAGAGAACTTACCATATCTTTACTCTTATCAATGCCATATAAAGTAACATATGTGGTTTTATGATTCTTTTCGTCACTATGAACTGGTTTTCCGAGTACTTCAAGCGAACTAGTCACATCTAATATATCATCTTGAATTTGAAAGGCTAAACCAACCTTATCAGCCATAATCTTTATTGTTTCTAATTGACTCGTTGTAGCACCTGCAAGTATAGCTCCGATTAAAAAGGAAGCACACAGTAATGCACCCGTCTTCAAATCATAAATAAAATCAAGTTGCTCTTTGCTAATCTCTTTTCCGTCATTAAGCACATCGACTACTTGACCACCAATCATTCCATAGATACCAGCATTGGTCGAAAGAATTTGAAGTGCTTTTGAAATTCTAGTCGACAACTCTTTATATGTTGTAAGGTCTTTGATCTGTTCTAATGTTTGAAATGATTGAAATGCAGTTTCAAATGCTGCATTTAACAGAGCATCCCCTGTTAGAATGCCCATTGCCTCACCAAATTTTGCATGAGTCGTCAATTGGCCACGTCGATATAGGTCATTATCCATTGCTGGCAAATCATCATGTACCAACGAATACGTGTGAATCATCTCGATAGCAACCATAAATGGCTCTATTAAGAAGGGATTTTTTTCCTGATTGCAATTAATCATATGGTACATCTCTTGCATAATCATTGGACGAATACGCTTTCCTCCCGCCATTAAGCTGTAATTAAATGCCTCAAAGATTATTTTTTGTTGTCCTTCTTCTTTAGGAAGATAACTTTGTATTATTTTCTCTATGTCTTCACTACGCTTTTTCATTGACTCTGCCATGCTCATCTTTATTATCTCCCGTGCTATTATACTTTACTGGCCCTCTTCTAATATCATTAACTTTTTCTCAACCTTATCAATGGAATCATTACATTCCTTTAACAATTTCATTCCCTCCTCATATAAACGAAAGGAATCTTCAAGTGAGACATCTTCTTTTTCCAATTCTCCCATTACTGCTTCTAATTGTTCCAATGTTTGTTCTAATGTTTTTACTTGCTTTGCCATAAATTATCCTTTCATGATTTCTACCTATTTTCGACTTCGCTAACGGTTGCTTTAATTAATCCATCGGTAACTGAGATGGAAAGTAATTCGCCAGGTTGAACCTTCTTAATCGAATTAACAACTTGTCCGTTCTCATTCGCAACATAAGAGAAACCACTCTTTAACTTATTAATCGGTGATAATCCTTCTAAACGCTGCACATCAATTGCAAAACGATGCTTTTTTTGAAGTAATATTGTCTTCATCCTCTGCTTCATCTTATCCTCGATCTCAATCGCGTGAAGTCTTTTTTGTCGAAGAAGATACATAGGACTCAAATAGTTTATTTTCATCTGAAGCTGTTGTACTTTTGTACGCTTCGTCTCAATTTTTCTCATAAGCTGCATTACAAAAGCAGAATGAAAATCAACTAATTTTCCTTCTAATAAAGTGATATCATTTATTGCTAACTCTGCTGCTGCGGAAGGAGTTGGAGCACGTAAATCTGAGACATAATCAGCAATTGTAGTATCCGTCTCATGTCCAACTGCAGAGATGATTGGAATATTACAATCATAAATAGCTTGTGCTACGATCTCCTCATTAAATGCCCATAAATCTTCAATGGAACCACCACCACGACCAACGATAATTGTATCTACCTTCAATCTTTCAAGTTCCTTGATACCAGCAACCACAGTTGCGGCAGCACCTTCTCCTTGTACTTTGGCAGGATACAAAATCAACTGAACATATGGATTACGTCGAGTTGCAATATTAATAATATCTTGAATTGCAGCACCTGTTTTTGCAGTAACGATTCCAACCGTTTTTGGAAATTGTGGTATTGGCTTTTTATACTCTGAACGAAACATTCCCTTTTCGTAAAGAGTCTTTTTTAATTGCTCAAATCTTTCATATAAAAGGCCCAAACCATCCAATCGTATTTCCTTTGCATACATTTGATATTTCCCATCACGCTCGTATACGCTTATACTACCAAATACGATGATACTTTGACCTTCCTTTAACTCAAAAGTAAGACCAGTACGATTCCCTGCGAACATAACGCAAGCCATCTGACCCGTCTCATCTTTTAGCGTGAAATAGATATGTCCTGAACTATGGTATTTACAATTAGAAACTTCTCCTTTTAGATAAATACGATTCAGTACATAATCCTTCACGAACATATTCTTTATATAATTGTTCACCTGTGTTACAGAATAAACATTTTCCATAAACTATATTACCTTTGCTAAGACACCATTAACAAAACTTGCAGAAGAATCTCCACCGAATTTTTTCGCAAGTTCTACTGCTTCATTAATTGCAACCTTCATAGGAACATCCTCATCAAACTTAATCTCAAAGGTAGCAAGGCGCATAATATTTAAATCCACCTTACCCATTCGACTCAGTTTCCATCCACTTGTAGCTTCTGCTAAAATAGCATCAATTTCTCCAAGCTTGTCCGTAATTTGATTAAAACGATCCATTAGATATTTTTCATCCTCTGCTGCTGCCTTCTCGCGCGATTCTAAATAAAACCCAATTTGCTCATCTAACTCACTTGGTTCATGAAACTCCTTACAGAATAACATACAAAATAAATGTTCTCTAATTTCTCTTCTTGTCATCATTTCCTCCTAGGTCACAATTATAGGACCACATTGTTTATACAATTAAAACAGTAAGTCATCGCTTCGTAATCTTTTCTTGTCATGAAAACGAGGCGTCAATTCACATCAGAATGTGTACTTGACACCCCCGTTTATTTTATTAACTCAACGCTCTTAATCAACTTATTGTCTATTATTCTCGATATCGACACCGACAATTCGTATGTTTACTTCAAATACAGTTAATCCAGTCATATTTTCAATTGCAGTTTTTACTTTATCCTGAACTTTAGCACAAGTTTTTGGAATACTATAACCATACTTCATTGTAATTGATAATTCAACAGAAACTGCTTTTTCTAATAAAGTAATCTTAACACCCTTGGATAGGTTTTTCATTCCAAGCTTGCCAACAATCTCTTTAGTTAAATTACCAGTAAGTGCTGCCACACCTTCTACTTCCGTGGCTGCAAGACCTGCAATTGTTGCGACAACATCATCAGCTATCTTTACTTCTCCAATCTTTCCTGATGATTCCATCGTATATGCACTGCTGTTTTGGAGTTCTTTATTCATAGGTATTACCTCCTGTATCTCATGCGTGTATCCGCGCGCTTTTTTTCGTAACCATTTAGTCATTAAGCATCTCTAAATAGCTAACCTTAATATACTGTATCTATTATAGCAAAGGAATGATAATTTTGCAAAGAATTTTCTATTACCATTCACATTATTCACAGATAACGCTTAGTTATACAGCTAAAAAAGTAGGAATTTGAGTATTTACTCTTCTGTTACAACGTTAGTGGTTACAATCTTTTCAGCATCTGCACCAGTCTTTCTCATCACAACATCTTCAATAATTGCCATATCTTGCTCAGTCAAGGATGGTGAGTTAACAATAACATCAATACTATCATTAACAATGGACACAACTACTCCGCTAAATCCTTTTGCTTCTAATAAGATTTCAATGGAACTTTCCATCTCTGCGATGGTTGTCAACTCAACTAGCGCATCAATCGCATCTTCTTTCTGTTCTTCAGCAACTGTTGCATCTTCTATGATACCCATTAAATCTTCTTTATTTCTTGCTCTTGTTTGTTCTCTTGTCAATTTAGCAGTTGAAAAATAACTACTGTCAATTGTTGTACTCGCCAAAATAGCTTCGCCAGGAGCTGCCTCTTCTGTTGTTGCTGCTACATCATCAGAAGAATCTTCTGGATTAGTTGCAACATCATCCGTAGAATCCCCTGTATTCGCTGTCAAGTCACTGTCCGTACTAACAGGATCAGTTACAACAACTACATCATCCCCTGATAAATCAGAAGATAACAAAGCATCATCTTCGTCCGAGATATCGGTATAGGATTCTCCGTCAACTTCCGTAAATAGATCATCTCCCACTGCTGAACTTGCTGCTTCTTCTGCATCTTTTTCACCTACTTTATCTCTTGAAAAGTTCAAATACCCTGCAATAGCAATCATAAGTGCTAAAGCAAAGATGATAATCTGGTTTTTCTTAAAAATATTTTTAACCTTCATTCTATGTAACCTCACTTTCTTTCAATATTTTTTTCTTTTTGGATGCATTACTTGTGCGATTCCATTCACCTTTAAGCTTCATGGCATCTTACTCTCCCATCTTAAGGACCTGCACTTTATGAGCTGGAACATTGAACAACACACCAACTGCATTTACGATTTTCGTTGCTATATTCCCGTCTCCACCTCCTTGTGCAAGTACTACTACACCTTCAACACTAGGTTCTAATTCCTTTAGCACATAAGGAATTGTTTCTCCTGAATCTGTTGTTATAAGCACTGTTTCATCTTGCTTTTGTGTATTCGAGCTGATTCTGCTGCCGCCTTCATTATCAGTTTCGTTTAAGCTTTCTTGTGAATATGGGGTATCTTTTAAAATCACCTGCTCAGCTGAAGATTTTAAGGTAATCGCTACCTCAACCTTACCAACTCCCTCCATCCTTTCCAGTAACTTCTTAAGTTTATTCTCATAGTATGTAATATATTCCTTTTCTTCGGAATCTTTTGTCGTAGCGGCATATATTTTAGCTGTATTGTCAACTTTATCTTCTACTTCTTGTTTATCTTTTTTCATAAATAAATCTGGAACCGTAATTAATATTAAAAGTATCCCTGCAAGAAAAGCTAGAAATAGATCCTTTTTACTTAAACTCTTTAGCGTAAATTTCTTTTTTTCAGGATTAGCCCTTTCCTCATCGTTACTCATTGCGGTCCTCCTGTATAGTAATATTTATATTATTAATTTCGATATTATAGAAGTCCGATAACAAATTTTTTATTAAAATCTCCATTGGGGACAAGCCATTTTGCTGACTTTTTTCAGAATTCTTACCATCTTTTTCTATTACGATTTGTCCAATCTCAACTTTCTCAACTTCACTTATTTCTCCTGTATTACCTGGCATATCATAATTTGTCTTGTAGCGTGCAACGAGCGACATGGAATGGATACTTCCAAAATCAACGCTTGTTTTATCTTCCTCGACTTCAATTGACATTGACACTACCTCCAATCCCTTTTCCGCAATTAATTTATCCGTTTGTTTTTTAATTACCTCTCGATATTCTTTTAATATGTCTACTGTACTCTGATCCTCCATCGAAAAAATCTCCTGTTGAAAATCTTGCGCATTTGTCAATGTTTCATACGATTCTAAAGAGAAATCCATATATTCTGCTTTTCCAACTAAAGTAAGGATTGGACGAATCACTAATAAAACCAAAATTAACCCAGTGATTAAACCTACATATTTTTTGTAGTTACTTTTTCCGAGTAAATTTAAGATTACAGTTGTAAGGATCATGAATACGATGATGTTTTTCATCCAGTCATATAATATACTAATCATCTTATTCCTCCTTACAACGTCTTCATGGTTGACACTGCAACGATTGTTATAACAATCTCGAACATTACCGCTCCAACGAAAACTGTCTGCAATAATAAACCTGTTGCCTGAGCGCACGCACTTACACAATTAACGATTCGTTTATCTGAGATTGGTTGTATCGCAGCCGCCAATATCTTGTAGATGAATACATAAATCACAAGCTTAATCAATGGAACTGCACATATGATTGCGACTGTTACTATACCAGCGACACCAACACAATTTTTTAATAATACTCCTGCTCCCAGTACAGTTTCGGTTACACCACTTAAAATACTGCCCATACCAGGTATCATATTGGTAGCTTTCATGATAGAGGAACGTTTTACTTGATCAATTGCAGGTGCTACTAGGCTTTGTACTGTTCCAATTCCAATCACAACTGCAAGCAATGTCCTTAAAATCCATTTAATGACGGTAGAAAGAAGTTCCGCAAGCTTTGATAGCATGTCCTCAGAAGTAATATTATCTGCTAAGGTTGCCATCATATAGATATTAGATAAAGGTATAATTACTTTTATTAATACGATATTGGCAACTGTAATTAGAATTAAAATTGCTTCATAATAAAGTGCTGAAGTTGCAGCTCCAGTACAAAAAGCTACCGTCATGCAATAGGTAGGAACAAGTGCCTTCATAAAATCTAGCAATCTTGATACGGTTTGCGATGCTATACTTGTTGCACTAATAAAGGTTGATGCTAAGATAACAAACATCAATAAATAAGTAACATAAAAACCTGTTTCTGCGACTTGTCCGTTTTGAAAGGTATGAGAAAAATTCGTAAATACCGCTGCGATTACTGCAATTGTTAATAGCTTTACCAAGCTTCCTAAATTTGCTTGAAGTTCTCCAATCAGCAAAGAACCTATTTTCTTTACGATACCTTGAAAAGAAAAGCTTTCCCCACCATTTGAAAGATCAGCAACATACTCGTCAAAATAAAAGGAGTCTTCATCGGATAACGCATGATCAATCGCATTCTGAATATCTGTATAATCAATATCATCACTCGGTATTTCAGAAGCATAAGCAACTTCTGGTTTGTCCCAAACAACGAAAAAAAATAACAGCATAATAAGAAATATTCTAACCCCAACCCTCAACCTATGTTTGACCGCCTCATTGTAGTTACTACGAAGGTAGTATGCTCTTCGACTCATATTGCTCCTCCCTCTCTTGTTAATATGTTGCATTAAGTAACTAAAAAGCGGTCAATGGTATCGAGCAGAGCAATCAAAATCGGCATACTAATTGCCATAATGCAAAGCTTTCCTGCCAATTCAATCTGATTACCAATTGCTACATGTCCAGCATCTTTACACAAGTTAGAGGCAAATTCTGCAATATAAGTAATACCAATAATCTTTAACAGAATGGATATGTATTCTGAATTCACAGACAGGTAGGTACGAATTTTTTCAATAGCTGTTAATATACTTTGTAACTTTCCAATACTGAAATAAAAGATTAGTATACATCCAGCAAAGCTGATCATCAAAGCATATTCTGTTTTCTGATTCTTAAACATGGTTGCAGCAATCACTGCGATTACCCCTACCAATGCAACTTTCTCCATAAGATACCTCCTGATTTACGCTTCTTCCTACATATTAAAAATCTTTTGGATATATTCAAATAAATCTGCGATATAAGGTATGATCCAATAGAGAATAATTATCATACCGCCTAAACTTACAAATGAGGAATAATCATCCTTTCCTGCATGTTTTAGTATAGAGTTAATCACTGATACTAAAATTCCAACCGCGGCTATTTTAAAAATAAGATAAATAGTCATGAAATTGCTCCCGTCTGCATGTTATTGCATGCATATATTACAGTATTAAGATTGTAACTAATATACCAAATAGAACGCCAAGACTTTTATAAAGTCGCATCTTATCTTTTGCTTCTGATGAGATTTCTTTCATATCTTCCTCAAGCTGTGTTATGTACCAGTCAATATGATTAATTTGCATATCTTTATCGAGATACCCGAGTTGTTCTCCAAACTGTAATAAGCTAACCTTGTCCCTTTTACTCAAGGAAGTATTCTTAAGTTCCTCCTCCATCGCCAGTTTCCAAACTTGCGTAAAACTAACTCCATTATATTGATGGAGTTCCTTGGCAACGCGCTTTAAAAATGGAGATAATCTTCCTTCATGACGTCTTGAAACATTATCAAGCGCTTCCGGAAGTGCAGTATGTGCATATCGAATATCACCACGGAGTAAAAGTGCAATTGTCTTAGCTGATTTTAAATCCTCAATCCGCCTTCTAATATCATTTGCAAACAAAAATCCCATCCCACTACTAGAACTGATAATTAGTACACAGCCTGTGATTTTGATAAATGTTTCAATCATATCCTCACTTCCGATTTCTATAGATTATATCCAGCTTTTTTAGTTTTTTTTATGATGATATCTATATCACACCAACTTATTTTCCTTTTTTCTTGCTATCATTCTTTCCCTTATTATTGCTAGCGCTCTTACCCTTACTATCATTCTTGCCCTTACTCTTACTATTATTTTTCCCTTTGCCTTTACTTTCAACTTTACTCATGTTCAAACCTCTGCTTTCTTTTTTTGTTTTATTCTACTAAGCTTTTCATTTCTTAACTCTGCCTTTTTCATCGGTATAATTTTAGTTAGTCATAGTAAAGCCGACTCCCTCGTTCATCATAGATTTCCGTTACCTTACCTACTCTTTCTTTATTACTTAGGAGGATATATCGTTCAAATACATGTTTTTTAATAAGGTCTCCTAACATTGGTTTCTCTTTGACTTCATCAATGGTTCCACCATGCACCGTTGCAATCATTTTACAACCACAGCCCATTGCATAATGAATTGCTTCAATATCCTCAGATAAACCAATTTCATCGACTGCAATTACCGCTGGTGACATTGAACGTATCAGTAGCATCATCCCTTTCGCCTTAGGACAACAATCTAGTACATCGGTACGAATTCCAAGTTCATTCTGTGGTACTCCCATATAGCAGGCTGCAATTTCAGAACGTTCATCGACAACTCCAATTTGTAGTCCTAATCTCCCTCGATTTATCTCGTTCACTTTTTCTCCGTTCGACAGTTGACGAATTAAATCACGTAACAATGTTGTTTTTCCACATCCCGGTGGAGAAATAATCAAGGTATGATAAATACTATCCCCACGCACTACATAAGGCAAAACACTATCTGCACATCCCTTTACTTGATGAGAAAGCCGTATATTAATAAAAGATATGTATTTCATACTCTTAATCTTTCCCTCCTCTAAAACCACCTTACCTGCAATACCAATTCTATGTCCACCTATAATCGTAATAAAACCCTGCTTTAACTCCTCTTCAAATGCATATAGAGAATAATTACTGATAAATTCCATCGTTTCTTTCACTTCTGCTTTTGTTATCATATAGGCTTCCTGCTCTAAATCAGTTAAATATGAATCTATACTGATAAAATATTCTTTGTTATCGTACCTTACAATCAAGGGTGCATCCGAACGTAGCCGAATTTCTTGCAATAATTCATAATTCATAGCAACCTTGGAAAGTAAAGTTCTTAATCGAATAGAGAAAATTTTAAGCAGTTCCTCTTTTTTACTCACTCAAATCACCACTACCTTTCTACATACAGGAAAAGCGTTGTCCTGTTTTTACAGTATATGAGGGGTAGTACAAATTATGATATTCAAATCCAACTTGATTTTGAAAGATAAATAAGATAAGATGGAGAGAAAATATGACATTAGCATGATAAATCACATAGCAATCGAGATTGAATTAGAAAGGATGAAAGTGACAATGGAATATGGATTAATTGGAGAAAAACTTGGACACAGCTATTCTAAGTTAATACATGAAAGACTAGCAGACTATACTTACGATTTATGTCCGCTAACCAAAGAAGAATTTTATACCTTTATGACTGATAAGAATTTTCGCGCAATTAACGTTACAATTCCATATAAAAAAATGGTGTTGCCGTATTTATCTGAAATAGATGAAAAAGCAAAACAAATCGGTGCAGTTAACACTATTGTCAATCATGGCGGAAAACTGATTGGGTATAATACTGACTATGATGGTTTTGCCTACACTATAAAAAAGAATCACATCTGTGTGAAAGGGAAAAAAGTCTTAGTAATCGGAAATGGCGGTGCTGCACAAGCAGTTTTTACAGTTCTTAAAGATTTAAAGGCAAGTGAAATCATTACCGTGAAATATAAAGTTGAGCCAGGAACTGTTACATACGAAGAAGCTGCTCGTATACATCATGATGCTCATCTAATTGTTAATACATCACCGATTGGTATGTACCCAAATGTCGATACTTCTCCAATGGATTTATCCAAATACCATGAACTTGGTGCTGTTATTGATCTCATCTATAATCCAACCGTTACAAAGTTTATGGAACAAGCAATCTCACAAAACGTATTAGCTGTAAATGGTCTTGAAATGCTTGTAGCTCAAGCGAAATACGCAGTCGAATACTTTTTAGATAAAAAAATTGATGATCAAGTAATTGATACAATTTATCGCAGCATTTCGTAATAATTCATTTCATTTAAAATAATTTCTGGATTTATGGAGATACTACAACTCGAATGAATAAGTATAAAGGAGTAAGTCAGTATCATGAATGAATTAGAATTTGTTGTAACCAATCAATTAGGACTTGCGAAAGATAATGAAGAATTAAAATCAAGCTTAAATCAACAATTTTCAGGTGAAACTGCAGAAGTTGGTCTCTATCTTGCTATGGCACGTGTTGCTCAACGCGCTGGATATCCAGAAGTTGCTGAAGTATTAAAAGTAATTGCATGGGAAGAAGCTGAACATGCTGCAAAATATGCTGAGTTAACTGGTAAAATATCAGATTGTACAAAAACTAACTTAACTCAGATGATGAATGGTGAAATCGGTGCGAATAAATTCAAGGCTGAACTTGCCAAAAAAGCAAAAGATGCAAACCTAGAAGAACTCTATACTTTCATTGACCATGCTGCTCGTGACGAAGCTCGTCATGCTAGTATGCTTCATGGCATGTTAAACAGAATTAGCTAGGTTAAATAGAACTAGCTAGGCTAAATAAAAAAAATGGACTGTTGTAGAAGGTAACCTATTCTCATAAAAGGTTTCCTTCTGTACAGTCCATTTTTTCGGTACATAAGGGCCTAAACGACATGCCCTAAGTACCGACGACTTCATAATAGTATGCTTTTAAATTATGTTTCTCCTCCCATTTTGGCAAGTCTATTTATGGGCAAAATGACTAATTAACTTCACAAAAGTGCTTATTATCTAGTTTTACTATGGAAAAATATTACACTCACAAAATTTACGGTTACCTTCTTGTAATGTCACGATACAAACAACTACCTTCTCATCTGCTAAATCAAAGGAAAGGTAATAATCAAATGCAAAGGTTTCATCGATGATTGTGATTAGATGATGTTCTTCTAATAGATTACATAGTTCTTCTGCTGCCATAGAATCGCAGATTGCATCCAGTTTGGAAACCTTTAAATCAGTTAATGCTGCAGCTTTCATTACTGGTTGTTGATTGCGTTCTACAACCATAGAATCATCCATTTCACCTGTAATCTCGTTCACGCGTAAACCCTTTGTTGGAAGAATTACAATGAGTTCTATTGTATCCATCTCCTCACAATAATAAAGTTCTGTCAGAAATGGCCTACCATCTTTCATACAGCCTGCAACGATACTTAAATCAGATCCTTTTTTTAAGCCTTTACTATGTGTGTCTACCGTAGGTGGAAGACAATTCATTCGAATGAAGCCCTTAGAGTAATCCTCTTCTTTTATCATTAAATCTTCAGTTTTCGTCTTTTCTGCTTCTTCTCGGTTGCCATATACAAAAGTTGAACCAAATACTTCTAGAAAGCTTTTATAATTGTACTGCTCTCTTGTATTGTCCATAACAGCAAAGGTAATCTCAGAAAACATTTTCCACTGTTGATTCTGCTCTAAAACCTCTTTAAAATACCTGGCAACGTCTTTTGCATCATGACCAAAAACGCCACACCCCCAAGCTCCTAATATGAGGCGTTTATATCCTAAAGAATACGCAACAACAAACATATTACATATTCTGTTCTTCATAACCTCACTTATTTTATAAGGCTCTAATTTACTAGCTCTTCCTTTCAGGTTTAATGCAGGAATAGTAACGACTGAAGTTAGAAAGCTTTCGCAAAGTTCACCAGACGGATTACGAAACACTTCAACATTAGGTGAAATCAGCATGTAATCAGAATCAAATGGGTTCTGATACATATAGTTGTACTCATACATCTTCTTAGCACTCTCGCTTGATATGGATGCATAAAGGGAACTTGACCTGCATAATGCTTCCTCTTGAGCGTTCGCACCACTTAAGAAACTACCACCACAGTAGATTGCGTTTGCAAAATTCATAACAAGGGTTTTACGTTCCAATGTTTTTTGGTCACTACGAGCAGCATCAAAGCTATCACAATTCACTACTTTAACTTTACAATAATGCTCGCTCGATGCCATCTTCCAAGTCTCACCAATCATCTCCTTGGTTTCTGTAATTCTTTTCGGAGAATATACAATTACCTCTTTCATTTCCTCTTCTGATAACTTTAAGTGTACTCTTTGCTCGTTCAAGACATATCCACCTAGATCTATGATATGCATTGTTTCTTGTGCTATTATTTTATAATCGATCGAATGATACATTGTCTTCTCCATTTTCAATTAATTATTTAATCTATAAAGAAAGTATTTGATATCATCATTGAATTATATCATCTTATTCTATTCTTAGATCCTTTACATCGACAAAAATTATCTTTTCACAGAAGAAATCCTCTTTTGAGCATACAGTTAACATATAATCTGGAGCAATATCATACCGTTTAAAGTTAAGCTCTGACTTCTCATGGCATATAAACTTAATCTCATCCTTTTGGATTTGGAAACGAAAAGAATTTAAGGGTATTGTCAATCCTCCACCGTGCCACTTCACATAGCATTCTTTTAGTGTCCATAACTGACAAAAATAATTTGCTTGATCGGATTCATTCTGTCTAATCAGATCTTCGTATTCCTCTGAAGCGAAAAAACGTTTTGCAAGTTTTAGATTACTTGATTTGATTCTCTCAATATCAACCCCCACCTCTTGACTGCCAATCGCACAAACTACCCAGTCTCCCGAATGTGATATATTATAAAACGTGCCTTTATGATTGATCAAGTAAGGTTTCCCATGCTCATTATAAGAAATCAAGATATCATTATTTACAATTTTCAATCGAGAAGTGATTGCCATCCTGGCAAGTACTTCTCCATATAAGGAACGAATTTGATTATGTTTACTATGAATTTTTTTAAGTTGTTCTCTTCTATGTTCCGATATTAAATCAAATAATCGGTCATAATCCTTATGATCGATTGGTTGATTGATATTCATTGCATATATTTCAACCATAATTCCTCCTAAAGCTGCAAATGATATATAATCATTAATATACACCGCTATTAACCAAATAATATCATACTTTTGATGTATAAGCAAAGAGAGTTGTATTATGCATGTAAAATCCACACAATCCAACTCTCTTATCACTTCTATATCATTCATTTCTATATTGCGATTTTACTCTTTAACTAATTCATTCTGAACAACAAGCTCATACCAGCTTGTGTCCTCATAATAATTATCATCGATCATTTGTAAAACTAATTGTAATTTTTCTAAAACCTCTGGATTCTCTTCTTGCTCAATCAATTCATAAATTGTTGGAAGCGCTGCAGCTCCACAATCTACTAATGTTACATAATCTGGTGAAGTCATTTTACCATTTTCATAAAGCCAGGCATTATTACGAGCAATAATTTCATCCATATTGCTTAAGCAGCATATAGTAAATAGAATTGCCACAGTAAATGCAACATAACGAAGCATAGCAAAGTGAAAGAACTCTCGTAGCACACCAATCATAATTACTACTGCAATAAAAACCATAAACCAGCATGTTAACATACGTTTTTGAGTCAATCCATATGTTGTTATGTAAAGAATCATCTTTCGAAATGCGATTACAACAAACATTGCATTAAAAGTGTAAATTGTTAGTGTAAAAATTTTTAGCACTTTACGATTTGCTCCTTCACAAATAATATGAGCAAAGAATAAAAGCAAAAGTTACTTAATTAACTCCAAGTCATCTCATATTTTAAATTAAATCGAATTGTGTATTCCTGATATCTGCCATAGGAATAAAAGGATACTCGATATATCTCCTCTTTTTCATCGATTTTTTCTATTTTTATGTACTCTCCTCCTTTTTTCTTGATCGCCAGCATCAATTTCTTCTCACATTGATGCCTGCGCCAAAAAATGGAGTAAAATACTAATACAACTCCACATAATGCCATAACAATACAAACCTGTAATTCTAGTAAATCCATTCTTATCTCCTATTACTCTTATACGCTTTACATCTAATTTGATATGATTTAGTGATTTACAATAAGTAAATAAACAGATATTACCGCTGCCAGCGTAATTAAAACAGAAGCAATGATACAGAAAATAAATATTAACTTCGATTTTTTTCTACTATTAATCGTAAGTAAGATAATCATTGGTAATGCGAGACAATAAATAATTGTATTACGAATAAATGGAGTTATCATTTTTACCCATCCAAGTAAATAAGTAATTCCAATCGCAACGCATAAATATGTTGTAATCCTCTCTCTTTTACTCAATTCATCTTTAAATTTCATGTTTGACCTCCTATGTGATTTCTTTTTTAATTTTGCTTGTCATTATATCATGTTTACCACGAAAAGTATAAACATTGCTTTCCAAATCTATGTAGTAATCCTCGATCCTCTAAACCTATCTTTATGGAATCATGAATATTATTCATTCCAAGGTTTGCTACTAAACAAGCGAATGGTCATTTTCATCTCAATATCCTCCAATATTGCATTACACATCGTACATAATACCACATTTCTTCGAAATTTAAAATAGCTAGCCTAAAAAAAACTAATAAAACCTTACTAATACAACAACTTAAGGGGCTTATCACTAAGGACAGCCCCTTTCAAAACTCTATCTATAATTAGCAGATAAAGACAGCATAGAAATCATTAATTTTGCAGCTTCACCCCTTGTTAACTTTTCATTCGGTCCAAAGGAATTATCTATACCAAATTGTAGTATTTTCAAACCTTTGCATAAAGCGACCGCTCCAATCGCATCTTTCGCTATCATTTCTTCATCGGTATAACCAGTTTTATAAATTCCATCTAACTTTGCTATCTCAGTTAGTCCGCATTTATCAACAATAAACCGAGCTGCTTGTTGTCTCGTTACACGATTATCAGTTAAGAAATCTTCAGATTCTTTAGATGAATATCTAGCAAGAACTTCATAAAACTTGATAAAATCTTCCTTTGAGATTAATTCATCTGGTCTAAATTTATCCTCTTCATATCCAAGGCCAACGTCACTTAATAACAAAATACTTCTTTCATATGGATGATTTGCAATATCTGTATAACTATAAGATACCTTGTCTTTTACATCAATTGCTTTCCCTTCATAATCCATCTCTTTACCAGTAAATGGTGATATCAACCCTGTATTAAGACTCGTATTGTTATAAACTAAACGAACTTCTTTTTCAACATTATAGGCTTCGTTGTTATAATAATACTCTTCTAAAGCCTCATAAGCTTTGTCATAGTTATGGATTAGATTAATTTCATATTTGACATCAAATTCTGGAAGTGCTAAGTAATAATCTAATGCCTTCTCAGCACTAATTACGCCTTTTGGAGATTCAAATTTGATATCTTTATCCCAACTATAATTATATAAGTATACTTTTCCAGTTCCACGATCAACTCCACCATAGATAGCGTTATCTTCATATACCACACCTTCATTGATACGGTGATAAGTTAATGTTGTACTCCGTGTTTCGTCTTTTCCTAAAATCACTGGAATAACATCCGCTTCTGATTTATAGAATTTAGCATTTGCCATCATATCTTTATCCTGTGTTTTAACAAACGCCTCGAACTTTTTTTGACAGTTATCAACTGATATAAGAGAAGTCGGTTGTTTTTTATCGTTCAAACTTGCATAATATGATTTAATGATTCCACTTTTTGCATCAATCGTTGCATAAGCGTATGCTCTATAAGTATCATCACTATTATAATCAATCTCTCTTGGATCACTAAAGGAAATTTCCCAATAATAAGCATTATCATACTTATAAAGTTGTGATGAAATGGAGATCGCCGTACTATCTAAGTATATATATTTGTTTTCTGTAATAAGTTTTACCGCATCCTCTATCGTAATTAATTGGTCAAGATTATCAAGGGCTTTAATTTCTTGGTCGGTTAATTTAACCTCTCCGTCTCCTTTATCATATGATTGTTTTGCCGTAGCAGCCATTTCATCAGTGTTAGTAATATTCCATTCACTCTGGGTTGTATAAACCTCTCCAGTTTTTGCATCTACCGATATGTAATTCGTATCAGGAACATAAGCAAGGAATGCACTTTTCTTATACTCATCCCCTTTATATTCGTACTTTGACAAATACTTTAATTCCATCTTTAACTGCTTCTTAACTAATTTCTTTGCTTCTTCTTTGCTAATCTTTGTATCAGCGGAAGGGATTTTAGCATCAAATAACCAATTAGCCTCAAAACCAGTTACTTCCTTCGTATCTGTATTAATTGATACTGTAACATAATTATCCATTAAGACATTATTTTCAACACGATTAAATCTGTATTCATAAGAATTATTGTATGTCGAATAGCTACTTGATACTAACTTAATGTGACCTTTCATCACAGGATTGATTTTTTCCACTGCGTTTTGAGCATCTTTTTCTAATTCTGATTTTAAATAACTGACTTTGGATGAATCAGAATTAATAGTAAGCCGATAACTGATGATATTCCCTTTTTCATCCGCAGTAACATTAACATAGGAACTATAATCGACACTATTCCAAGTCAACTGATATGAGATACCACTATAATCATTAATGTAGTAATTAAATTCAGTACACTTAGAAGGTATTGAGATTCTCTGCTTAACAACCTTAATCACTTTCTCTAACTTAGCTTTCGTATCTTCGTTTGTTGAACTGCTTAATTCTTTGGTAGTTTTAGCATATGCAATATCACTACCAATCGTACCAAAACCAATGGAAGCTACCATTACAAAAGCCATTGATAAGGTAAGTAGACGTTTCTTTATCATATCAAATCCTCCTCGTATAATATTCTTAGATACATAAATGTACCTTGATAACTTAATTAATTTAGTTCAATAGGCTTAGTTAAACCCATGATATAATTGTCCTAGTGTCAATCAGGTAATAGTTCTCAAATCTCCTGTTGAACCAGTATTGGTTACTTCATAATAAGTCTGTTCCCCTGACATGGAAGTTAGCTTCAAACCGGCTGGCTGTTTGCTTAAGTTCATGGACGACCATCTAGCAGTATGGTTTCGCATCTGTCCTTCTTAAGCTGGATTCTTATATGCGAGGGTGTCGATGCTCCATGATCATGGGTTTTACCAAGCCGATTGAACACTTAAATCTTACTACGAAAGAAGGTGATTTTATGAACCCACTTTACGTCGGAATTGATGTAAGTAGCAAATCCAATGTCGTTTATTTAATGTTACCTAATGGTAACAAACATAGTAACTTCTCAGTTGATAACTCACATGATGGTTCTACTCAGTTGGTAAAAAGAATCTGTTCTGCTTTGAATTCTCAATCCCTTGATACTATCCTCATAGGTCTCGAATCAACATCCGTTTATGGTGACAATCTCGTGTATTTTCTAAGGGAAGATGCATCTCTTGCATCCTTTAACAGAAAGATTCATGTCCTCAATCCTAAGCAGGTTAAAAAGTTTAAAGATGCTTATAATGACTTGCCCAAGAATGATTATGTGGATTCTTTTGTTATTGCTGACTGTCTGCGTTTTGGAAGAATCAACAAAGAGGTATACATAGGAGATTATCACTACAAAGCGCTCCAAAACCTCACACGAGCACGTTATTTCGCCGTCTGCAACCTCACCAAGGAAAAGCAACGGTTTTTAAATGTACTGTTCAAGAAGTATTCAACCATGACACAGGAGAAGGTATTTTCAGATACCTTCAGCACTACCGCCCTTGCTGTCTACGATGAATTTGAATCCGCAGAAGCATTGGCATATATGGACTTACAAGAACTGACCGCTTTTATTATGAAAAAAGGAAAGAACCGCTTTCCAGATCCCGATGCGGTAGCCAAAGCCATTCAGAAAGCAGCTCGGAGTTCCTACCGTTTACCTAAGACGGTGAATGACTCTGTAAACCAGGTGCTCTCTATATCCGTAACCTCAATAAGGGCATTGGAAGCTCAAATCAAAGAGTTCGATAAGGCAATCGTTGCTCAGATGGAGCTTTTACCAAACGTATTGATATCTATACCAGGAATAGGTCCTGTTTATTCTGCCGGTATCATGGCAGAGATTGGAGATATCAATCGCTTTGATAATCAGGCTCAGCTTGCAAAGTATGCAGGACTTGCCTGGACTCAGTATCAATCCGGTAACTTTGAAGCCGAAAATACAAGGCTTATTAAATCTGGCAACCGATTTTTAAGGTATTACCTGTGTGAAGCTACATTCTCTCTTGTAAGATGCGACAAGGAGTACAAAGCTTTCTATCACCAAAAGTACAAAGAGGTGAACAGATATCAACACAAACGTGCACTCGCATTAACTGCTCGTAAATTTGTGCGGTTAGTCTTTACGCTGCTTAAAGACAATCGCTTATATCGTCCAGCAGAATAGAAACATCTATCTGCTGATAAGCTGCCCTGCTCATTTTTCAAAAACTTGGTCGACAGGGCTTAGGTGGTCGTTTTTTGTTTTTTTAGAAATACTATTAAAAAATACGATTTTTATAGTATGTCTCACTTGACATCATACCGCTGGACTTTCTATGTCTAAGCTAAGAAAGCTAAACGTAATGCAATAATAATACATTAATTTGGGAATTTCATCAAATACTCTTTTTTCTATTACTTTAAGAATAAATCAATGTTTTTTGGACAGACCTCAATCAAAAGGATTCATCAAGCATGGGAATCATCCTCCCCTTCAAGATAATGGAATCTTGAATAAATAGTCTTCTTATGGACAAAATTGGATTAAGAATATTTATCAAGCATGAGATTATCCTCCCACTATAATTGATTACTATTTTTTGCTACGTGAGTTTCTATCATCAATATAAGACAAAATGTTAAATACTAACAGTAAGAGTGTTAGTATTTCCATGATGGTCAATGAATCACCTCCTGAAGAACTATTTCCCCCTGAGGTTTTTAATACATCTCATGCTTGACTCTTTAATTATAAAAATCTATCTTAGTCTTTTCCAATCATTCTCACCGCAAATTTCAGCAATATATTTGATGTTTTCAACTTCCATCCCACTAACTGTACCATCAAATACATTCTCAAATAACTTCACTTTAGCATATTCTTGTGCAGAGGAATCTACAAAGCTAATGATGGTTAATTAAACTACTACTCTTCAACCACCATACTCTTATGTTCTTCGCTGATTTCAAACGCATCGATATATTCCTGTTTTGTTCCTTTTGGAACATATATTTTCATTGACCGAAATTTACTCGTTACTGACCTACTATCCCAAAAATCACTATCCCCTACTATTTCTGGTGGTTGATTCCCTTTGAAATGGATATTTTTCGAATTTACTGCTAGTGTATTCATTTCTTTTAATGTAGATGGTAAGTATATCTCTTGTATTCCACCTTCCCCATTTAAATCCGTATTTAAAGAGTATTTGCCTACATATTCCACACCATCTGGAATTATGATATCACCTTTAGCTATATAAGCATAAATCAATCGTTTACCATCTTTGGAGTAAAGCCAACCATCTTCTGACTTAAAGTACTCATTCTCTGAATCTACAGAAAAACCTGATTTATATGCATTATCCCCAAATGCAAAGGCTCCTTCCCCTATTGATTTTACTGAAGCTGGAATGTGGATATACCCTCTTGGTTCTTCTATCTCAAAAGCAACGTCTTCGATAACCTCTAGTTGTTCTGGAAGACATAATGTACGATCAGCATAACTATCCCAAGCATTATCTTCCCAGAATGATCCAAAGGCACCTTTTCCTATACTTTTTACGTTTGGTGGAATGGAACATGTTGTTCCTTCTAATGCATAATCGCCAATTACTTCAATTTCATCATTTAGATGCAGTTCAGGAGAATCGATAGACGCAAATGCATAATCTCCCAATTCAATGATACTCTTAGGTAGGGTAATTGATACATTTGAAGACGCATAATAGAATGCGTAATCTTCAATTTTTTTTCTTCCCTCTTCAAATGTAATATCCAATGGAATAGCATTTTCAAATGCAAATGCTTGTATTGTAACATCCTTTGGTATACATATTGATATACGATTTATATTCCCCATGCTAGAATCATTGAGCTCATCATCTCCAATTGTGAAGGCATTTTTTCCAATCTCCTTCACTTCTGCTGGCAATATAATCGTATCTATGTATCTCTCACCAGTGTATTTTACTAATACCCCATTCTCTATCACTAGATTATCTTTTGTAGAACCTTCTGTTGATTCCCTAGACTAATCTTGATCATCTAATTGCATATTCTCTGGTTGTATACTCTCTGGTTGTTGTAAATCTGCCAATGAATCTTTTTCTTCTTTCTTTTGAGTATCTTCGATTGTTGTTTGATTCCCTGAATAATCTTGTGAATTAGTATTATTCTTACACCCTGCAAGCAGAGATAACAGTAGTAATGTATATGGTAATACCATCATCCGATTTACTTTCTTATTCCATCTACTTTTTACCTTACATTGCAATAAATTGATTTTACTAAACTTTCCTCTTTTCATATTCTCCTCCTATTCTAATTCTGATGTAGGCATTCTATCTTCAACTACATGCATCAGTTAATGCCATAAATAAACCTTCTCTTAAATTATACTTATGTAGGAAAAACACCTGGTTGCCACAACGGCTTTTTGGCATCAAACCATCATCAAATTTTCTTTTTATCAAAAGATTTTATACTTATCCATCAATGTCACACCAAATCTAAAACTTAAACTCTTATAAAAGCTGAACTTATTTAAACAGAACATATAACAGGATAACTATAACAAATAATGGAATATTTTTCAATAAATTTGTATAGGCTTAATACCTAATACCAATCTGAACTTAACCAAGAAATGTAGTTATTATTTTGGTGGTATTATTTTAAGTTATTTATGATAATCCTGCATAATACCCACAATTAATCCGATACCTCAAGTAAATACACATTTTCAATTGATCATATAAAATAAGCTAATATATCTAACAATATTAGATATATTAGCTTATTGGTAAACACTTCAGTTACATTATACTCTTATCCCAAAATCAGTAAATCTAACCCCTATTTGTAGTATGGTTCCCCGTATCATGTCCAGCGGAGAGTTTTACTATTATTACTTTCTTATTCTACTTATGAATAAATGAACACATTTGGGATAAAATCAAACTATAAGAATATCTCAAGCATGAGAATGACCTCCCTTTTATAAAATCAGTTATTATTTTTTGTTATGAGAATTAATATCATATAAATATGATAAAATATTGAATACTAACAGTCGTAGTGTTAGCACCTCAATAGTGGTCACGCGAATCACCTCCCGAAGAAAATATTTCCCCCTGAGGTTTTTCATACTTAATCTCATGCTTGACTATTTTATTATATCTTTATTGTATGTCTTTTCCAAATATTAATCGCAAGTTACATCATTGAATGCCTTCTAGATAAGGTTGGTATCTTGCTTCCTCCACGCTATCACAGGTTTCAAGAACCGAACGGATGACCACCCAAAACTGAAGTCCCTTTATCGCTGGTCTCAAATATCCTTATTTCCAAACACTCCAAACCTCTCCCCTGCTTATGATACGGTTCACCGCACTATATGTAAAGGTGAGTTTTACATATATTTACTTCTTATATCGAATAATTCCTATTTCTCTGGATAAACTCATTATAAGAGTAAATCTAGCATGAGAAACGTCCTCCCCTTTTATATAAAGATATTACTTTTTGCGAGAGTTTCTATCTTCTATATAAGGCAGAACATTAAATATTAACAGCAATAACGTTAATATTTCCATGACGGTCATTAGAATCACCTCCTGAAGGTTTTATTTCCCCCTGAGGTTTTTCATACTCAATCTCATGCTTGACTCTTTTATTATATATGGTACATACTACAATTCCAAAAACTCTTTATCGCATTTTTCTACATTAAGACTATTTCTCTTTCATGTAACATGCTCTTCATTTACAGTCTAGCCCTTTATCTCTGTGACAAATCGGAGTTTATAAATTTAATTTGATTTCCTTCTAAATCTATTTCATAATAGTTATCTTGTAAATCATAAAGAAAAATTGAGTTATCTTGTATTTTAAATGGAACTCTATTTGATATAGAAACGAAAATGTCTGCACAAGAAAATGACCATTTTTTGTTTAGCTCAAAATCTAGCATTGTAATTTCTACTTCGTCATGTATTACATAATAATCTTTTCCAAAACTTGCTTGAAAAACAACTACTTATATATTCTTTGTTATCACCATTCGGTTTCCACCCATGACATAAAAAAATACGTGGCTCATGATTACAAAGACACTCACTTATCGATATAATCTTTTCAGCAATACTGTCAAGAAATCCAGGACAATCTGTGTACTCACAGATATAATAACCTATTGTAACAAAATTGCTTTCCATCTAATTCCTCAAAAAGTTTTCACTTAACCTAAAACTTATACTATCTCGACCAATTCAAATTCGTCTTTAAAAACTTGAAGTTCAATCTTATATTCCCTTTTTATTGATATGAAATTTACTCTATATCAACGAATATCATATCAGGAGATTGGAATCTCTCCCCTATTTATGGTATATTTCACAGTATCGTGTTGAAAGGAGAGTCTATGTCATTAGTTCTCTTGATATTTTCTTGCTTATTCTTTCTACCCTCTCAAAATATCTCAACGCTCTTGCATTATTTACTAATATCAAATTAATAGCATAATAACAATGACTGCTATGTAATGTGCATATCTTTTCCTTAACGTAAGACTTCTTATATTTTTCATCTTCGAATATATATTTAGCAAACTATCTAATATGTATACATATATGATATAACTCTGTATTACTGCCATTACGTATATGTAAAGTTTTCATAATCTTTATTTCATTATATGACTTATCTCCAATCACAACATTATCCTCACTCCCAATGATTTTAAACGGATATTTGTAAAATTTTATATAGTTATAGTAGCCACTACAAAATTTGTTAAAATCACTTACTGAAACATAATTAAGAATAATATTATAATCATTTCCAGCTGTATCATAATCAAATATTTTACTAAGATGCTTATCTATATAATTTAAATTTAAACTGTCAAGATTTAGAGCTTCAATTACTGCAATTGGCATCTCTTTTTCTTTCAATAAAATATCTACCTCTCCGGCAGCTTTCTTTTTCGACGATAATCCTCTTCTTGTTTGATCCTTGACGTCATACCCTGAAGTTTCTAATAAATCTCTTACATAATCATTTCTTCGATTCTCTGTAGATTTATAATATGTAGCATTCGCTTGAAGCTTTATACATACACTAACTAATTTCTTTATAAAAGTATTCTTATCGATTTTTTGCTCTTTATTTTTCATTATATCGTAGTCGTTAATTTCAACCTGATCCAACAACGAATCGATATTCTCCACAGCACTTTGATGAGAATCCATTAAGTTTTTATATGCTTTTTTCTTATCCGCATCTTCCAACTCACCATGATATTGCCTTTTCCATTGATTTATTCTTTTCAAATCATTTTTAATATGCTTATCTTTTATCAAATGCTTTATATCTAAATAATTCTGCTTTTCATTTAGAAAGTCAGTAATTGCAATACACTGATTATTGTCTAAGTTTTTTGCTTTATCCAACAAATTTGCGAACAATAAATCATATCGCTGAATATTACCGAACATTTCTAACTCTTTTTCAATTTTATCCAATCTCTCATACTCTACAGTTACTTTGTTAATAATGTCCTTTAACATAAGATATACATTCGTATTTGAAGATAATGCAATAATTTTCTTTCTATCATTCTTTAAATTCCAGAAAAAAAAGCATGGTATCTTTTCTTCCGAAATATGATAATCATGTGCAAACTCAGTAATTGCTTGAGAATGTTTTTCTTTCCAATCAATATTATCATAATTATGATAGTAATTTTTAAATGGTCCTCTATTGTCTTCAACATCTTTTCCATTTAATAATTCTATAAATGGACACATATATCCTACATATGATTCACTCCTAATCTTATGCAAAAAAGAGGCCTTCTTACTTACATGAGGAGACGAAAAAATAAGTAGGATTTTACTACTTGTAAGATCATTTATTGATGACCACTCACTTTCTATTCTATTAAATATTTCTTCAGCATCCGAATATCTTGCAATTAATGAAATGACCCATATATATTTTTTTTCTTTAGCTTTTGGAATAAATCTTTTATAATATTCACTTAATCCTATATATGTTACTTCCATGATATCCCCCTTATATATTCTATTTCTTTCTTTAGAGTTAGCATCTAATTAGAACAACGCACAATAAGTTATTCCCTTGGAATAATTATTATATAATACCAAGATGAGGAATTCATAATACCAATAAGAAAGTCATCTCACTAAACAATTCAAGTTGGATGCCATCAATTATCGTTGGAAGCATCCTGATTTAACTCAAGACAACTATTGCAAGAACCTTGGAATCAGTCTAGGTACTTTAGCTAATTATGAAGCTCAGTTCAGAGATCATGATGATATCCCTGTTAGATCCTCTGGAAACTTCGAATCTGAAGAGTAAAAGGAAATTGATTGCCTCAAACGTGAATAACATAGGATCCACTTCTCCTACGATAATCAGTCTTATTATTGTGTTATATCACTTCTTTCAGTCTTCTTTCTTTTCATATTTCTCTTATTATGTAATTAGAATATTTTGTATTTTTCATAAACTACCCGATTATTTTATTAAATATTCCGTTGCCTTTTACATCACATATCCGGTTTTAGGAAACTAATCAATTAAATAGTCTATTATGCGAGTGTAATTTTCTCACATACATTTACTTTATTAAGCTTGCTTCGCACAGTAGATACAGTAAGGGCTTGGCAATGCAGTATTCATCGAAACAACTTGTTTCCAATTTTTTCTCATTAGCATTTTGAGTAAATTTTCCGATACTGCAATTACAACCTTAAGCTATTTATTTGTAGGAGCTATTTCAGTTTATGTCTATCATTGGGGTGGCATTAGACCAAATTTATTTCTATCTATAGCCCAAAAATCTAATAAACATCCTATAGTACTTCTTTGCAATGTTGAGCCAGAAAATGTGTACGGCTCAGTTTTATTCATAGCTACTTTTTCGATTTCAATCGCTAACCCCACTAATTTCTCTAACACATTATCATTGGAGAAATATTCAGAAATTATTTCAGTTCCTAAGTTATTGTATTCATTATATATATTCATTCTGACAACATCTCCATTAAACTCGTTGTTGCCGCCATATTGTTTAACCATATTAATTGACTGTTCAATACTACTTTTAGTTCGCTCAAATCCTTGGTTTCCATAGGTAAAACCATTCTTAAAAAACTCATACTTATTTTTCTTATCTTGATGAATTACTTCTTTAGAAATATTATCAATCCCCACACAAATATAAGAAATGATAATAAACAAACACCTTGTTGCAATTGTCTCTACTTTAGGTCTAGAAATTATTTGATTAGCAAAATATTTTGCCTCTTCCATCCAATAATTTATAGTACTAAACGAAATAGTATTACTAAGTAGTACTTTACATTTTTCTATACGTCCCTTCCAATCTCCATCTATTTTTCCAAATGTTGATGTTTTTAATAATTCTTGAAATTCTTCTTCTGTAATCCTATCTTCCTGTGATTTTTTTTCTTTGATCTCTTTTAAAACACTTCCACCAATAACATCCACATTAACTTTTTTACTAAACTCCAATATATCTTTGTTACTCTCAGTTGTAGCCACTATTGCTCTATTAGCACTAACTGCTAGTTGAAGTCCCTTTGCCCAAAGCATCCTTTCACTGGCTTGGGGATTCTTTTTATTTTTTATATCTACTATTACAATTTCTTTTGAAATTAATGAAGGTTTAGCATACATCCATAAATCAATATCTGTAACTGGTTGATTTTTAAAATATACTTTTACTCCTCTTACAACAAAATAACCTAAAGTTCTAAAATAAGTAGCAAGCATTTCTTCTGTTGAAGCACCTTTTTCACTATTTTTCTTTCCTTTAGTGTCCACTTAATATATACCTCCTGTTCTCAGTGACATAATAATATCATTTGTTGCTTTAGGATGCATGCCAACTTCCTTTTTCCTTAATATTGACCTATTAACTTCAGGTCCCTTAAATCTATTTATTGCTGCACTTGGAAGTTCAGTTAATGAATGACTACTAACATCTGCATTTTTAATGACTTCAAGTGCTAAAACTCCAACTTCACGTTTTAATAACTTCATTATATATCCATTCCTACCGTTTTTACTACCATTATAAACCTGTATTACATTTTTAAGCTCTAATACTTTATAATCTTCTCCTATAGCATTTACAGGTCCTACTGGCATCCCATTAATTAAATTTGTCATTAATGCTTCAATCATTCTAATTTGTCCTCTTTGGTATGTGCTTCTAGTCATTCCATAGGTTAATGAGCTAACGAACATTTTTGCCAAATCAAAGGCATCATCAACCATACTATATTTCGAAAAAGCTGCAGGCTTCGTTATATAAGCTACTTCCTCTTTTGAGTTACTTACAATACTAATATCAAAAATTCCAACACTTGATAATTTATTAAAGAGATCTTCGCCTAATATTTTTTTTGCCTCTTGAATAGGCACACATGCATTATTATCTAAATACTGATTCATTTCCGTTAGTTTTCCTGCTTCACCATGAGAAAGAGACGTAAGTACTGCATTTATCTTACGTATATTATCTCTTTTAAAAAGATTTCCATTAAACAATAAATCTTTTTCACCATCAATAATTTCTCTTTCCACAAACCCACATTCTAATGATAAATCAAATAACATTTTTGTATCATCATGTGCAATTCTATATTTATCACTTAACATTTCACTCATAGCCTTTACCGTTTTAGGTTGCATAGATGCTTCTTCACATAACTCTATTGCTGCATCTTCCAAACTAGTAGGATTTAAGCTGTCAAAAATATTAGCTGTATGCTGTAAACATGATTTTGATGTAACTCCTAGTATATCAACTCCCGATTTTCCTATATCAATAAGCCCTTGGTCTTTCAGTTTTCTTAATATCTCTTGTATCTCAATTTTTTTTATTCCTGCTGCTTTTGCTAAAGCATCTAATCTACTATTGTCTACTACTGCTTGATTATCTTGAGTTATTGCTGATAGCAATACTCCACACTTTCCAGCAATGACAGTATTATCAAAAGCTGATGTTTCAGTTACCTTATCAAGTTTGGCCACTTGGTAAATCAGCCAAGCACCTTTTACACTATTATCCACGTTTAAGTTCCCTCCGTAATATTCATTCCAATAATATCTATATTTCACCATATACTTCTATATTTTATCATAATTTTATATTTTCTTCCAGTTATATATTTAATTGCGGTGAGTTGTAACACGAGACTCATTTTTGTAGGTCAGTAGTAAAACGAGATGCAGTTTGATTTTTACTTCAATTCATCGTATTATACTTATATAACTGTATGCCAAAGAGAGGTCAACTCTCGCTCGGTTTTTTTGTAATCGGAGAATCCACCCCTGTTTTTGTCGATATGA
>JAEYPP010000026.1 GCA_023410575.1 Bacillota bacterium
TCATATCGACAAAAACAGGGGTGGATTCTCCGATTACAAAAAAACCGAGCGAGAGTTGACCTCTCTTTGGCATACAGTTATATAAGTATAATACGATGAATTGAAGTAAAAATCAAACTGCATCTCGGTTACAAAAATAGATTCTCGTTTACAAACAAGGGTAAAAGTTGCGTTTCGTTTACAAATATTTATTCTCACTTACAAAGATTGATTCTCGACGTACAAAAATGCATCTCGTTTTACTACTGACCTGAATGTAAGACATTTTACGAAAATGAGAAGTCTTTTTATGTTGACTAAGAGTGATTATTGTTATATTATGGTAATAATTAACAGTTTTTTCATTAGATTTAGTAAATTTAATAGTTTTCTTTTGTGGGCGATGATTTGTTGCGATTCATTAGAAAGTGAAGTATAATTTAATATGAGTTATTTTAGGAGGTAAACTATGGACAATAACTTAATATTAAAGAGGTTTTTCACTAAGAATATGTTACACAATCTTCTTTCTGATGAAAATAGTGATATGTTTAGTTCTGTTATAAGACGTTATGTGAAAGATCCGGATGGCAAGGACTATGGTACTTTAATTAGTGAAATATATTCATTTATGGGTAAGAAGTACAGAAATGAATATGTATATAAAAACACAATGCTAAATAAACTATTGTTTAAAAGACATGACTATCGCAAAACATCAGCACTTACAGAGGTACCTATAGCAAATTCTAAAGCAGATTTTGTTATGATAAATGGTAAAGGGGTAGTATATGAAATTAAGACAGAGTTGGATAATCTAGAACGTTTAGATACTCAAATAAATGATTATTTTAAGGCATTTACCAGAGTTGTCATTGTTACTTATGAAGAAAATATCGAAAAAGTAGAAAAAATAGTAAATGAAAATGTGGGATTAATGGTATTGACACAAAGACGTGCATTGTTAATGAAGAGGGAGCCAATTGAGGATTTTTCGAAATTGGATTATGTTACAATGTTTAAAATTCTTAGAAAAAAAGAGTTTGAAAATATATTAATAAAATATGGTAATACATTACCTGAAGTTACACAATTTGAATATTACGAAAGATGTTTAGAATTATTACAAAGTATTGACCTAAATCAATTACAAAAGGAAATGTTATTACAGTTAAAAACTAGAACCAATATAGAGATTGAAGAATATATTACTCTTGTTCCTGAAGAATTAAAGTTTTTGGTGTATTTTGATAGTTATAAAAAGCAAGACTTTATAAATTTAGAAAAGGTTTTACAAAAACAGTTTGGAGGGTGATTATGTATTTTCCTTATTTAAGGGGTAAGCAAAATGAATTAATTGCACTAAGAGAGTTAATGGAAATAGGTCGTATAAGTAATAGGATAATCCCGATTATTGAGCCTATCAAACCAACATCTACATTGGTCAGTACATTGCATATGTACAATGAAAACAAACGCGATATAGCAATTATATGCAATCCAAGTGTGGGAGGTTTTACAAAGGATATTAATAAACTAATTAAAGAAAAATCAATAATAGCAACTAATTTGATTGAAGAAATGAAAAGTGAGAACTTAATTAAATCTTATATCATCAATAAAGATGCTTTACCTGATATAATAAATAAACAGGATAAATACAGTTATTTAATTGTTAATACAAAAATTGATTGCAAGGATGCTTTTTTTCGTATATATGAAGATGGGCTTCCAAGGTTTTCATTAATTCCAGATGTTAAAGCATTTAAGAGTTCAATTTCTGATTCAAAAGTATTATTAAAAGATCATTTTAATAAATTGCCTCGTAATATCGACTATATTGATGATGACGATGAGTTTTTTTCATCAGACCATTTGGAGTATGTCGAAGAAGGCTTTGTAGGCTTTTCGGATTATTCTGTGATTGGCCAAGGATTTAAAGAGTCAGGCTTTGCCGCATATGCAGTGGTGATTCATATTGTATATTTTGATGATCGGAAAGAACTTCGGGTTAAACATTTTGTTTCTGACTCTAATAGTGATATTAATGACCCAGCCAAAAAACTTGGTGAAGCACTTAGGAAACTCGTTAAGTGGTGTAATGAGAATCATGTTTATATGACTGAGGGATTAAGGCGGCTTTATGAGTGTTATAGAACGGGTGATTACCCCGGATTAGGTATCATTAAGAAATTGTCAATTATGCATCATATTGAATTGATGAGTGTATTTTTAGAAGGGAAAATTTAATGTACCCATATCTTTAAGAAAACGTATCATATACAAAGAAAAGATTTTAACTCTGTGTACATATTTGATGATGAGAAAAACAACCATAGAATGAAAACATTATGTAGTCAAAATATAATGGACACTTAACGGACACAATCTTGAAATGATATCTCCTTTCTTAGGGAACTATTAGGGGACTACAATCACAAAAATTGACTATAAATTATACATATTATTTAACTAATAATTAATCAAAATACAGTAAAATAAAGCATTTGGATATTCTATTAAACCTTGAAACTTACAGAATTTAAAATTGGTAAGGAAGGGGTTGGGGGTTCAATTCCCGTCATCAGCTTAATACACAATAAAGAGAAAGCCAATTGATAAAGGCTTTCTTTTTTTACTATTGTTCTGCAATAGGAGGTTATTCTGACTCGTTTACCATATAAATTATTATAATCTGACATACTGTAGTCATATTCTGTTTGGTATACTAATGATACCATTTATAGAGGAGGATAGGTTATTGATATGTGATAAAAAGTTCCTATTTGGGAAAATAGATACAATCGCAGGAATTGGTAAAGCTGGCTATAGTGGAGATGGAGAAGATGCTTGCAGGGCTCAATTGAACGGACCAGCTGGATTAGCAATTGATAAAGAGGATAATGTTTATATTGCAGAAATACATAATCATACAATTCGTAAAATTGATGTAAAAACTAACCTTATCACAACAGTGGCAGGCTGTGGGGTAAATGGTTTTGATGGAGATGGGGAATTAGCAATCCATGCTAAGTTAAATGGGCCAGAAGGGGTATTTGTAGATGCAAATAATAACATATTTATTGCAGATACCTATAATCAACGTATAAGAAGGGTTGATGCAGAAACAGGAATTATAGAAACCATTGCAGGATGTGGGGTGGCTGGATATAATGGCGATAATATTATGGCATGTGAAGCAAAGCTCAACGTACCTGCTGGAATAGTAGTTGATCAGAAGGGAAATGTATATTTTAACGACTATAGAAATGACAGAGTAAGAAAAATTGATTTAAAAGGGATTATAACAACATACGCTGGAACAGGGACGAAAGGGTATAGTGGTGATGGTGAGACAGCTGATAAGGCAGAGATAAACGATGTGTATGGACTAGCTATCGATAAAGAAGATAATGTATATATTATGGACAGCTTGAATTTTGCTGTCAGAAAAATAGATGTAGAAACAAAAGTAATAAGAACAATAGTTGGGAAAGGAATACCAGGTCCGATTTTTGAGTTTGAAAAGGTTTCTGATTGCTATATTGGTAAGGTCAAACATGAGGAGGGTACAATAGGAATGGAGGCTCCTCATGCAGTGGACGTTTGTTTGGATGGTAATGTACTGATTGCAGATACGGGACATTATCGGATACGAATGGTGGATTTCAAACAAGATTCCGTTTATACGATAGCGGGGAATGGACAAGAAGGCTATACTGGATTCGGAATAAAAGCGCTTGATGCTAAATTATGTGTTCATGGAGTAAGATTAGATTCAGCTAGCAATTTATATTTTAATGATTATATAAATAATGTTGTAAGGGTTGTCAAATTTTGATATCAGTTCCATTGGATATCCAAAAACTGACAATAAATATAATCCACAGTGTAAGTCTCATTTTCGCCTGCCCCGTGTATTCGCCGATTGAGTTAAGTTAGAACCAAACCTTATCCTATCTTTATTTGTGGGAATACCATTCACTACTTTTTGCCATTCACCATCTTTGAATACTTCATATTGTTCAAAAGCACAAAGCAATCCTTTTGCAGTAGCTATATTACTGCTATCCATAAGCTGAAAATGCAAATGAGGTGCAAAAGAATTGCCTGAATGACCCACTCTACCAATAACTTCACCTTTTTTTACGCTCTGCCCAACTGTAACTTGTACAGACCCTGTTTGAAGATGGCACAGCGCAGCATATACATTGTCGCCACATTCTATAATTATGTAGTTACCCGCAACTGATTGTATGTCATGTGTTTTCGGATTAAAATAACGAGCATTTTTATTAGCGTTAGCCATATCTGAAAGCAAATTCGTTCGTTCTCGTTCTTGATAACCATCCTTTGCTTGAACAACTATCCCATCGCAAGGCGCGTATATCTCTTGACCCCAACAATAGTATTTATTTAGCGGAACCCCAAAAAAAAGATATTGCAGCAAGCTAACGCGATAGGCGGGCCAGCCCTTTCTTTCCCAATCTACTTGTATAAAGTCATAAGCATATCTTGTTCCTAATTGGTCTGTTCCGTGGCTTGGTATTTTTGTTCCCGGTGTGTTAGGAGAGTACCATTCTCCCCTTAAAGGGAACTCTACAATTATTGGCTCACGCATTTCATCACCCCTATTCATCCATTTTTTTCTACATGATTGAAAATGATTAGAGCTGCAAGGGCAAATGCCAATACGATACTTTTATATCGCATTGTAACAAGCATTTTTCCAAAGCCCTTATTCATTGCTTGACGTATAGAAAACCTTCCTAAGTTCGTCAAAGTATTCGTCAAGTGTTGTAATGATACTCTCATAATTCAAATTTGAAGCGTCCGAATTTCTAATATCATCTAATATCTCATCAGTAAATCCAACATTAGCCCAAAGGATAAATTGTTTGCACTTTTCAACATTAAGACCGGCTCTGAATTTTGAAACATCTATCATATCAAATATTTGATGGTCACAGGATGATTGCCTTTTGTTAGCTCTATTCTCAAGTGCCTTGTTGACTTCATCAGATTTTGTCATAATAGAAAGTTTGCTAAACTCAAAAATCCAAGGATATTGCTTTATCAAATCTATTTGAAGTAAATAAGATTGGCGCAATCGATCAAAAATATCTTTCTTAGAAAAATCCATCTTTGCAAAATATTCTTTATCAAGAAGTTCGGTAAAGTAGTCATACACAAACAGAAATAACTCCTGTTTATTTTTCACATAATGAAACATTAGGGCTTTCGAAATCCCTGATTCTTTCGCAATTATATTTGTTGAAGCGTTGTCAAATCCTCTTAATGTAAACTCTTTTAACGCGGCATTCAAGATAGCATCACGTCTTGGAGGTTCTAAATCCAATAATTTTATAGGCATATTCAAAACTCCTTTAATAATCTCACTTGGCATTGACCTATTAGGTTAATGCCAATATATCATCATTTACCTAAAAGGTCAATAAAGATTTAATTGCTATGGATATTCCTAATTAACCATATATTTTTTTATTAATAGTTTGTCTATTGACAAAATATGGAAAATATAATTATACTAGATGTAAGAGAATTATATGTGAATATTTGCAATAAGGATATTGGCAGCTCTAGAAGTGTACGAACCCTATGGGATTTAGAGTGAAAAGTATAGTAGTTAATTGGATATAGGTAAAGCATTTAAATTGATGGGAGGAGGTAGTAGTAGAAACGTCGCAATGTCAATTCGAAGGATAGTTGCTAGAGCAATATTTGATTACAATAAATGGACATGAGGAGTTCTACTAAAGTTCTTGCAATACACGAAAAAGAAAGTCACTTAGAACAGCATAAAAAGATCAAATGACAATCAATATGAACGATGCATAAATACCTATTTATATATCTTTTACGATAATGATCCCAACTTTATAATTAATTAGTTAACAAGGAGGCGTAACGAATATGAGAAATTTAAAAAACAATATACTTTATTCAGTCGGTACGCATTTTGCTTGGAAAATAAATCACGATTATTACAATGATACCCACTACTGTTGGTGCTCCACCAAATTTCATGATACGAAACAACCACCAACATCCGATCCTCAAACCATTATACAAAGATACATCCAGCAGATTCACACTGGGGATGTACATGCCAAAGAGATAGAAACCAATATAGCAGGTATATTAAGAGGAGCAAAATTAAAATTAGATGATGGTATTATTGACAATGATGCATATACTAAAATAGGAAAATTATGTGCGAATCCAACGTTTGAAGCTTTTTTTCCTGTTATCTATATCATTGATGTAAAAAAGGTCGGATTAGCACGATGTAAAGAAGTAAGTATAAGACAAAAGGCAAGCAAACATTCCATAGAATACATAATAGAAGATCTTAAACCAGGAGAATATGAGATGATTGATTGCATTAATATGTTCGGAGAATATGTGGTAACTACTGATTCTCGTGAGGGGGTGTCGGATAATGCCTAGACAATCAAAAGTCAAGAGTACGAATGCTAAACTAAAAGATAATGTAGATAAATCAGAAGGAATGGTAAGACAGCCAAGAATAGCTATAGAAGAGCGTGGAGTTTCCCATAGAATCTCTCAACGTAAAAGTTTAAAAATCAAACAAAAGCGTATATTAACAATGGCAAATCAGGCAGAAAAACTACAGTATGATGCAGTTGCTAAGTTATCTGGAGAGATAAGAAAAGTGTTTCCCTTAGGTGCTGTTGTAAACGTTCCAGTAATTAAAGCGGCGGCAGATAAGGTCGATGCAAGGCTTGTAGAGTTAAATAAGATAAAGTATAAATCGGAGGAAGGACGTAAAGCTTTTGATGATTTTATGGGAAAGTAAATCTTTTCGTTAAATTTATTATCATGTTAAGAATCTATCATGTTAAGAATCTATCATGTAAGGAATCTATCATGTTAAGAATCTATAATGTTAAGAATCTAAGTTGCGATTGTAGATCAGTATGAATGAATAAGTTCCAATTTAGAACCAGGGGATAATCATAGAATGGTTTTCTCCTGGTTCATTCGTATTCTTATTCTGGATATCCATACTGTTTTGTTGGAGGGTCCATAAATAGATTAATCTTTGGTGGATAATAGGTAAACCACATGAATGAAATGATAACAACTAGAATGATGATACCACCAATTATCTGATATATTTTAGATTCCAATAAATGACGATTTAGAATAAAGTTAGATACAGATATAGCGATTATAATACTAGCTAGAAAGATTGCAATATCAAAAAATAATATTCCTTTTCCGATAACACCTTTATAGGTGTAATGAAGCACAATAATAGACAATATACCACTCAGTAAGCCTAATGCTTTTGCTATCATGTAATTATCGCAATTATGACCAAACTTAATGAATTCGAAGATATCAACTAACAATAGTGGAAATACCAATAATTTAAGGTGTTCCCAAGTACTTTCATTGACTGCGGAAAAAAGAGCAACAATACGGTTCTGATTGGACCACTTGAACGTAAAGTGAAGCAGAGTACCAAATGCCATGATAAATAAGAACTTAAGAATGTTATATGTTTTCGGATGTACATGTTGATTACAATTCATGCGGTCACCTCACTAGCAAGTATATTAGAGTATTATATGATAGTATGTCCTCTTTTATGTAAAAGACTATGGTAGACGAAAAAAACCGTATTTCTTTTTGGAAGGATAGAAGAGGCAAATGCCAGCTGATTTACGACCAGCCATATCAAGAGTTAGATGGCTAACCATTCCGACAAAAAGACCAATTGCTAGACTAAGGTTATATTGGGCAACAATTACACTAAGCAATAGTAAAAACAGAAGACTATGTGTTAATGTTCTGTGCTTTACAGGTAAATGGATAATGGATCCGAGTAAACTTTTTTTATGATCTATATCTGGCAGTAAGCTACCAAAAAAGCCGCCAAAGAATATTTCAGTATAAGACAAATCATAATTTACTTCATAGTGCTTTAATAAGAATAAGGTAGAGGCTGTAAAAATTATTCCACCGACTACATGTGCTTTTGCTTTCATATTTATCTCCAGTATATCGAACAAATGTTTTATTCATAGGATATAAAAAAACAAGTAAAAGGTCTACAGGAGATGGATGGAAAACTTATGGATAAATATAGGAATGGAGGCAAATGTAGTAATAATTGGGATTGTTTTTTATTACCATATATGATAGCATACTAATGTAATTAAATATCATATGAAAAAGGGTGGAAGCTATCATGAACGAGGAACTTAGAAAAAAGGCAAAACGAAGTCTCATTGCAAAACTAATTACATTTGCTGTAATTATTGCGATATGCTTAGTAGTGACAAAGTGTTCTTTTATCGACTTAATTAAAGGACCATTTGACTTAACAGAAACGGCTAACTGGAGTACGGAAGATATAGAGGATTTAGAAGGAAAGTATGTGACAATCGATGTTGACACTCCTCTATTGTGTTTTGCTGAAGAGTATTCTAAGAATACGAAAACAGGTATTACAACAACAACAAGCCTCTGCTATGCATGTGAGTTGTATGATGTAGAAACAGCAAACGGCTATATTTACGGTGTGAAAGCTGACAAAGGACGCGCAGAAGATTTTGAAGAAAGATTTTCGGATTATACGGAAGGAAATACGTTTAGAATTACTGGTACCTTTACAAAGATGAAAGGTGAAATGCTTAATTATTATGAAGAATCAATTATGGAGGAATATGAAGAACTTTGGCAGTTTTCAATTCCATATTGCATCTATGATCAAACAATTGGTGGACTTGATTACATATTAGCATTTATACTTTATGGAGTTATTGTTATTTCATTACTTGTTATGATTATAAGTACGATTAGATACTGTAGTGGTAGTCATATGCGTTATATGAATAAGTATATTGCTAACAATACAAGAGAAACGATGCAAGGTCTTGAGGCTGATTTTCTTAGTGCAAACGTGATTGCAAAAAATTATCGGATAGGTCGCAAATATCTCTTTTATGCCAAAGGTGGAACAATAAACTTGTTACCTCTTTCTACACAAATATGGGCTTATTATTATAAGAGAACAGGAAAGAATGCAGTAAGTCAGCTTCGCTTTTATGATATTAATAAGAAAGAAACTTGTGTTAATATACCTGAGAATCCAGCACATGAGGTTCTTCAATTACTGAGTACACAATGTGCTCATATGGTAATTGGTTATGATGAAGGTTTAATGAATACATATAAACAAGCTTTTGACTCGTTCCTCAATATAAAATATAATGCGCAAAGAGAGACAGCAGCATCACAAGAAAATAATTGGAATTTTGATAAGTAAGTGCTAGCTAAAGATACATTGTATTAGAGAAATTATTGCCTTGAAGTGCAATACTTCTAGGTTCTAACGTGACATAAAGTTTCAGAATAGGGAGCAGGTATAATGAAACATAGAACTTTAAGAGCGTGGACCAAGAGGCTTCTAAGTGTAGTTATGTTTGCCTGTATTTTATCATTGTTTATCAGTGAAGAAGTACAGGCATCTTCTTCTATAAAGCAATCTTTAACTCAATTAAGAAGCTTTTATGAGTCCCCAAAATCAGGGACTATTACGATTACAAGAGAGGATAATTCCTCTGCAATCATAATGTTTACTGGAGATTTGATGTGCCTTGGAGGACAGCAATGGTCAGCTAAAGAAAAAGATGTATTTGATTTTCAAGATAGCTTTACTTACGTGAAGAAAATATTTTCCTCTGCCGATTTGGTAGTGGGTAATCTAGAAACGCTTATCTCACCTTCGAACCCATATACATATCAACAGAAGACGGTTAATAATAATCCGAACTGCAATGCAATGGAAAGCTATCTAGATGCTTTGAAATTTGCAGGAATAGGAGCAGTAGTTACAGCCAATAACCATTGTTTGGATGGTGGAGAAATAGGTATTAAGGAAACAATAAAACACTTGGATGATAAGAATATTGCTCATACAGGTATCTTTGAGAAGGAAGGAAAGCAACAGTTTTTGTTATATGAGATCAATGGGATTAAGGTAGCTATTCTATCCTATACTGAATTAATCAATGCAAGAAACACGTTATCTTCAAGTAAAGTGGATAAGCTAGTAAGCTGTTATAGTAAAGAGAAAGTAGAAAAAGATGTAAAAAAAGCGAAAAAACTTGGCGCGGAATATATTATTGCATATAATCATTGGGGAACAGAAAACACTCATGAAGTTACAAAAAAGCAGAAGAATCATGCGAAAGAGATGGCAGAAGCAGGAGTTGATTTAATTCTTGGTTCCCATCCTCACTGTTTACAAAAAGCAGAATATATATCAACCAAGGATGGTCGTAGTGTACTTTGTGTGTATTCGATGGGAAACTTTGTATCAAGTATGACACGAGAGATTAATAATGATACTATTATATTAGAATTAGTACTACATAGGGATGAGAGTGGGGTATATGCAGGTCCTATTGGGTATTACCCATTAAAGGTTCTCTCCTCCTATCAAAAGAAATCCTATGTTATCGTTCCAATCTCGAATCGATTCTCAATCGATAAGAAGTATGATAAGAAGTTATTACAGGCAAAAAAACGAATTAAAGAGGTAATCGGTGACGAGATATCGTTGATTCCTTAATATGATAAACGAATAAAAAATAGAAAATATATGCAAACTATTGCTATCAATATAATGCCATATTGCAATACTTATGGCAATAGGAGGAGCAATGAAAAAGCGTATCTTTTCTATTTTTTTGATTTTTGCATTTGCAGTTGCTATGTTCTCTTGTGCAAAAAAAGATGACGGGAATAATAATCAACAACCAACTCCATCGGCAGGAATTTATACGCCAGGAACATATGAGGGTAAAGCGACGGGATACGGTGGTGAAGTAAAAGCAACCGTAGAACTAAGTGCAAATCGAATTGAGTCAATCACTTGTATTGGTGAAAATGAAACGAATGGTATCGGCTCAGTTGCAATTGCCAATCTTCCTGTAGCAATGGTGGAACAACAGACCGTCTATGTTGATAGCGTGTCAGGGGCAACTTATTCCAGTAAAGCAGTTGTAGAAGCGGTTACTCAAGCTCTTACAAGTGCCGGTGTTGATGTAAAAACGTTAGCACCAGCTAAAGTATCTCCAACGGGACAGGCAGCAAATCCAGCAGAGGAAACAAAATCAGCAGACCTTGTAGTGATTGGTGCTGGTGGCGCTGGGATGACAGCTGCACTTGAAGCGACCAATAAAGGCTTGAATGTAATTATTGTCGAAAAACAAGCAATGGTTGGTGGTAATACAATCAAAGCGACTGGTGGAATGAATGCAGCAGGAACAAAACTTCAACAGAGTGAAGGTATTAAAGATTCTGTAGAAGTATTTATTGATGATACAATGAGTGGTGGTAATTACATTAATAATGAAGAACTAGTTCGTACGTTAGCTGTAAAATCTGCGGAGGGTATTGATTGGTTAGAGAGTATTGGTGCTCCGTTAACTTCACTAACAATTTCTGGTGGAGCTTCCTTTAAAAGAATGCATGCACCTGATGGTGGAGCGGCGATTGGCCCATATATTGTTGAAGCGCTATCAAAACAACTTGCTGACAAGAAAGTAGATATTCTTTATAATACAACAGCAACTAAATTACTAACTAAGAATGGTGAAATTACTGGTGTTATAGCACATGATCAAAATAAAAAATATACGATTAATTGTGAGGCTGTCGTATTAGCTACTGGTGGTTTTGGAGCAAATGTAGAGATGGTTGCACAATACAATCCAGATTTTGCAGGATTTAAAACAACCAATTCTCCTGGCATTGTTGGTGATGGTATTAAGATGGCAGAGGAAGTTGGCGCTAATATTATAGACATGGAACAGATTCAGGTTCACCCAACAGTGGAACAGGAGACAAGTACTTTAATCACAGAGTCTGTACGTGGAAAAGGAGCTATTTTAGTAAATCAGAATGGTGAGCGTTTCTTTAACGAATTAAGTACTCGTGATTTAGTTTCGAAGGCAATTATGGAGCAAGAAGGTGGTAGTGCATACCTAATTTTCGACCAACAGGTTCGAAATAACTTAAGTGCAATAGAGACTTATGTAAATACTGACTTAGTGGAAGAGGCAGATAACCTTTCCGACTTGGCTAGTGAAATTGATGTTGATTCTGAGACGTTAATTAAAACAGTAGCGGATTGGAATAGTACGATTAATAATTCAACGAAAGATGTATATGACCGTACAACTGGTATGGATCAGCCAATCTCAGTAGCTCCATATTATGCAATTAAGGTTGCACCAGCAATTCATCACACAATGGGTGGTGTACAAATTGATACACAAGCTCAGGTTCTATCAAAAACAGGAGCAGTTATTCCAGGGTTGTTTGCAGCTGGTGAAGTTACTGGCGGTGTACATGGCGCTAATCGAATCGGTGGTAATGCGATTGCAGAGGTCATTGTATTCGGTAGAATTGCTGGACAGAGTGCAGCGGCTTATGTTCAAAATCATTAGAATCGATTAACCTATCTTAAAAGAAATGAGGAGCATATGAACAAGAATAAATCGAAGGTTGAAGTAGAAAAACAAGCTCAAAAACATAAAAATGAAGAATTTAATAGTACTACACAAAAAGTGAAAGTGGAGAATCAAAATCAAACTCACAATGCGAAGAAAGAGGGCTTTGGACCACAACAGAATAACTTTTTTTAGGTACAGTAATTACAATAGCCAATATCAACAACCACTCTTAGTATTGAGAGTGGTTGTTTTGACGCTCTAAATTTGTTATAATAAGTCATGAATTTTAGTCACTCATTTACATAAAGTGAATATGAAAATAACTATTTCTTATATTGCAAACGGTAAATAAGGAGAAAGGGTTTTGTCAAAAGACAGAAAAATATATTTTGACAGAGGTATACGATGAATAACGAATGGAATTTAGATATCTTATACAAGGGATATGAAGATTCAACATTTTTAAGCGATTTACATAAGCTAGAGTGTGTTTGTGAGAATATGAATCAACTAGCGAGTGAGATTCAAAAAGTAGAAGAAAGAGTGAATCGAAACACAGTAAATCAAATTTTTAATTTGTGGGAAGAAAAAATGCAATTAGAAGAATGTCTTGTAGTGTATTGCAGTCTACGCCAATCAACGGACACTTCGAATGTTCAGAGCGCTTCTTATCTTGGGTTGATTTCACAAAAAACGAGTGAGTGTGCAAAAGCGGAGTCTATATTTAAGAAGTATCTCTCAAAGATTGAGAATGTAGAGGAATTTGTCACAGGTGATGAAAGACTAGAAAGCTATACTTACTTACTCAATAAGATAAAAAAGGAAAGTAAACATTTACTTGGTAACGAAGCAGAAGAGGTAATTGCTAAACTAGATATCACAGGCTCAATGGCTTGGGAAAACCTTCATAGTTACTTAACAAGCTCGGTTAAGGCGGAATACTGTGGAGAAGAAAAGACACTAACTCAATTGCGTAATCTTGCATATGACAAGGATGTTAATGTTCGAAAAGCGGCCTATGAGGCAGAACTTGCTTGCTATGATAAGATCAAAGATTCTGTTTGTTTTTCCCTTAACAGTATTAAAGGACAAGTGAGTGTACTTTGCAAGATGCGAGGCTATGAATCTCCTCTTGTTATGACATTAGAGCAGGCTCATATGAGAAAAGAGACATTAGACGCTATGTGGAAAGCAATTGAAGCATATCTTCCAGTATTTCATCGCTATCTTCGAAAAAAGGCAGAATTATTAGGCGAAACTAATGGATTAAGTTGGTATAATTTATTTGCACCAGTTGGTGAAAGTGACACAAAGTTTTCTGTTGAGGAAGCGAAAGCTTATCTCGTAAACCACTTTTCAAACTTTTCTAAGGAATTGGCGGATTTGGTTGAGAAGGCTTTTGATGAGGAATGGATTGATTTTTATCCACATGCAGGAAAAGTTGGTGGAGCTTTCTGCTGTAACATTCAATCCAAACAACAGAGTCGTGTCCTAACGAATTTTAATGGTACTTTATCAGATGTAGTAACCTTAGCACACGAATTAGGTCACGCCTTCCATAACGAAAATATTCATAATCACCGTATACTTAATTTAGATTATTCGATGCCAGTAGCAGAGACAGCTTCTACTTTTAATGAAAATGTTATTATGAATGCTGCAATTTTAGAGTCATCTGACGAAGAACGATTTACATTGCTTGAGGGTCAGCTTCAAGATTTAACACAGATTATATGCGATATCTATTCGCGATATCTATTTGAGACTAAAGTGTTTGAACAATGCAAAGAGCAATTTATGTTTGCAGATGAACTAAAAGAAATCATGCTACAAGCTCAGAAAGAGGCGTATGGAGATGGATTAAATCCTGAGATGTTACATCCTTATATGTGGGTATGCAAGGGACATTACTACTCTGGAAGTGTAAGCTTTTATAACTTTCCTTATGCTTTTGGTGGTTTATTTGCTAGAGGTTTATATGCAGTGTATCTTAAGGAGGGAAAATCATTTTTACCAAAATATCAGGTTTTGTTACATGCAACAACCGTATGTGATGTAGAAGAGGTTGCACGTTATGCAGGTATTGACTTGACACTCCCAGAGTTTTGGATGGATGCACTAGAACAGGTGAAAATACAAATTGAGGAGTTTATTCGTTTGTGTGATAGGAAACTGAATCTTTAATCGTTTCTTAATTATCTTTCGCTATCGCTATGATATAATTGGAACAAAAAAAGTATACAACTTGGGAGATGGTGAAATGAAGAGAAAACTAAGAATGTTATCGTGCATTGGCTTGTTAGTAATTACTTTATCCGGTTGCAACAGAATATCTTGGAGAATGGATAAAGTATATACAGAAGATGATATGATACACTTTTATTCTGATAAAGTCGCAATTGATGAGATCACCAAGATAGAAGTTGATTCTAATTATGCGGATTTTGAAATTATTGCCTCAGACAATTACTATGTAGAGTATTCCTATTATTATATCAATAATGAGCCAAATCTTTCAATGGAGGATGGAACATTCATATTCTCAGATAATAATATGAATACAGGTTCTTATTCCATACAACAAAGAGAGGATAATTATCTCAAGATTTATGTCCCTTCGACTTGTGATTTTGAATCGATTACTATTCAAAAATCATCTGGTAATTGTTCTATAGGAGGCTTTTTGACGGATGAGCTAAATGTTTCAAATAGCTATGGAAATACTGTTATTTCTAATTGTATTGCAACTCAAACAGATATAGAAGTCTCGTCTGGTAAGCTAACACTTGAGAATAGTGACTTAAGTGTAGCACAGATTGATAACGAGTATGGAGAGGTTGAAATTAATAAAGTTAATCATGAGGACCATTGGATGGATTCCTTGAGTATTAATATGAGCAGTGGAAAGCTTAATCTATCCAATCTATACTGCAAGGAGTTAGAGTTAAAGAATAATTATGGAGAAAATGAATTAACGAGTTTAACGCTTGAGAAACTCAAAGGTGATTTTGATAGCGGAAATGTGATTATAACGGATATATTAGTAGATGAGATAGATATTAAGAATTCTTATGGTAATATTGCTATGGAACTTCTTGGAAAAGTCGACGACTATAAGTATGATATCAGTTCTGAATATGGTATAGTCAAGATTGGAGACAATTCCTATAAGAACAATGTATCAATTGACCATGGCGGTGAAAAAGAGATATCTTTAAATGTATCTAGTGGAAATATAAAGATTATATTTACTGAACAATAAGAAAAGGGGAATGAGAATGAAAAGACTAATTAAATTAAAACGGATATTTATCTTATTACTCATTCCCCTTTCTTTTCTCATTACATATCTAGCAAAAGCGAATCGTACTTTTGCAGAAGAAGTCTTTGCAAAGCGAATCTATCATGTTTATTCCATCGTAATTTCAAATATTACAGGAATATTTCCTTTTTCAATTGGCGAGATTACATTACTCATAACTCCTATTTTATTGACTGTAATCTTGATACGTTTTATTCTTAAAGTAGTACGGTGTACGACGAAAAAGGATCAAGACAAGATAAAACAACCTACCAGGGGTTATCTCATTAGGAAGGGGTTTCTTAATGTTGGATGTGCGCTTAGTATCTTGCTTTTTATGTATACGATTGGGTGTGGGGTGAACTATTATCGCTACCCTTTTTCTTATTATAGTAATTTAACAATTCAAGATTCTACGGAGTCAGAGTTGAAAGAACTTTGTCTTTCTTTATCTAATCAAGCAAATATGATACGTAGTCAGATTACTTCAGAAGATAATTTTGGAGTATTCAAATTTTCGGAATCAATATCCAATGTGAATGGAGAGATTGTCAAAGCATACCACAATCTATCAAAGAAATATCCTATTTTATCAGGCTCATATCCAAAAGCGAAGTCAGTGATAGTTTCAAGATTTATGTCGCGTATGGAAATAACGGGAATCTTTTGGCCATTTACGATGGAAGCCAATGTTAATGTAGATATTCCAGAACATTCAATTCCAGCTACAATGGCGCATGAGATGGCTCATTTACGCGGTTTTATGAGAGAGGATGAAGCAAACTATATCGCCTACTTGGCTTGTACTTCTTCTGATAATCTAGAGATACAATATAGTGGAGTAATACTTGCTTTGATTATATCAGGGAATGCTCTATATGATAAGAATCCGGACTTATATTATGAAGTTTCTTCTACTTACAGTACGAAAGTAAGAATTGATTTGAATGCGAACACGGAATATTGGAGACAATTTGAAAACAAGACAATAAGCGATATTGCAGATCAGATTAATAACACGTACCTTATAATGAATGACCAAGAAGATGGAGTACAAAGTTATGGAAGAATGGTAGATTTATTATTAGCAGAGTACCGTGCTTCAAAGCGATAACATAGGTCTTTCCTAATTCTACAAATTGTGTTATGATAGTTAGCATAAATAAAAAGCGTAGATTCGCGCGTTTATTCGTGGATTGGTAGATTGAACGATACAGGAGGAACATCATGAGTAACGATGTTGAGAATGAAGTTAAAAAAGAGGAAAAAGAAGTAATTTCTAAAAATTTTATTGAGCAAATTATTGATAAAGATATTTCAGAGGGACGTTGTAAAAAAGTTATTACGCGATTTCCACCGGAACCTAATGGTTATCTTCATATTGGACATGCAAAATCTATTTTATTAAACAGTGGTTTGGCAAAAAAGTATGGCGGTCAGTTTAATCTCCGTTTTGATGATACGAATCCAACCAAAGAGAAAACAGAATTTGTTCAATCCATTGAAGAAGATGTACGTTGGATTGGTGGTAATTTTGAAGATCGTGTTTTTTTTGCATCAGACTATTTTGATGAGATGTATGAAGCGGCTATTAAGTTAATCAAAAAGGGAAAAGCATTTGTTTGTGATCTTACTCCAGAGCAAATGAGAGAATATCGTGGTACGTTAACGGAGCCTGGTAAAAATAGCCCTTATAGGGAACGTAGCATAGAAGAAAATCTTGATTTGTTTGATCGTATGAAAAATGGTGAGTTTGCTGATGGTACGAAAGTTCTTCGTGCGAAGATTGATATGTCATCACCTAATATGAATATGAGAGATCCAATTATTTATCGTATCGCACGTATGACCCACCATAATACTGGTGATAAGTGGTGCATCTATCCAATGTATGATTTTGCTCATCCAATTGAGGATGCAATTGAAGGAATTACTCATTCCATTTGTACACTAGAGTTTGAAGATCATCGTCCATTATATGATTGGGTTGTAACAGAGCTAGAGTACGAAAACCCACCAAAACAGATTGAATTTGCAAAGCTTTATTTGACCAATGTGGTGACTGGAAAGCGATATATTAAGAAGCTTGTGGAAGATGGAGTAGTAGATGGTTGGGATGACCCAAGACTTGTTTCAATTAGTGCCTTAAGAAGAAGAGGATTTACACCAGAATCAATTCGTATGTTTATGGAACTTTGTGGAATTAGTAAGAGTAATTCTTCGGTTGATTATGCAATGCTTGAGTATTGTATCCGTGAGGATTTAAAAACAAAAGCAATGCGTGTTAATGCAGTTCTTGATCCAATTAAGTTAATTATTACGAATTATCCAGAAGGCCAGGAAGAATATCTGGAAGCTCCTAACAATCAAGAGAACGAGGAAATGGGAACTCGAATGATTCCATTTAGTCGTGAACTTTACATTGAACGTGAAGATTTTATGATTGAGCCTCCTAAAAAATATTTCCGTTTATTCCCTGATAATGAAGTTCGTTTGATGAACGCATATTTTGTAACATGCACTGATTATAAGACAGATGAGCAAGGTAATGTAACAGAAGTTTATTGTACGTATGATCCAGAAACAAAGAGCGGTTCAGGATTTAGTGCCCGTAAAGTAAAAGGTACCATTCACTGGGTATCGGCTCCTCATGCAATACAGGTAGAAGCAAGATTATATGAGAATCTGGTGGATGAAGAAAAAGGTGTGTACAATGAAGATGGTACAATGAATATTAATCCAAATTCTATAACAGTTATGAATCATTGTTATGTAGAGCCAAGTCTTGCTGATGCAAAAGGCTTAGATCGATTCCAATTCTTACGCAATGGCTTCTTCTGTGTTGATTCGAAGGATTCAACAAAAGATCATCTTATATTTAATCGTATTGCATCATTAAAGAGCAGTTATAAACCAGTATAGGAGGAAAGAAGATGGCTAATTTATTTGAAGGATTAGAATCTATGGGACTTGGTAAATTGTCTAATGTAGATGTATATGATTCGGAAGATACTGATAAAAAACAAGGAAAAAAGGAACAATCGGTACAAGCGACCGAAGCTGACTTTATCTTTGATAAAACCTATAAATGTCCAGTATGTGATAAGGAATTTAGAAGTAAAACAGTAAAAACTGGTAAAGTGAAATTAGTATCAGCAGATACCGATTTACGTCCAAAATACCAGTTAGTAGATTCCTTAAAATATGATGTCATTGCATGTCCAAACTGTGGATATGCAGCACTCAATCGTTTCTTTAATTATATGACTACAGCTCAGGCAAAACTGATTAAAGCAAATATCTCAGCCTCCTATAAAGGAGGCTCTCCAGAAGGAGATATTTTATCTTATGATGAAGCAATTACAAAACATAAGCTAGCCTTATTGAATACAATTGTAAAAAAGGGAAAATTGAGCGAAAAGGCGTATACCTGCTTAAAGACAGCATGGTTACTTCGTGGAAAAAGAGAATCACTTCCTGAGAATATACAAGATTATAAGGCAATCACTAAGGAACTTGAGAATTCAGAACATGATTTTTTATTAAATGCATATGAAGGATTTTCGGAAGCATATAGTAAGGAACTATTTCCTATGTGTGGAATGGATGAGTTGACAATTACATATTTACTAGCTGATCTTGCAAGAAGAGTAGGCAAATATGAGGAAGCAATGCGTTTTGTTTCTAAAGTTATAGTTTCTCGAGAAGCCAACGAAAGAATTAAAGAAAAAGCACGTCAAATCAAACAATTGATTTCGGAGGATAGCGATAATTGAAAGAACAACTCTATACCATCCCGGTAAATGATGCTTTTGAAAAGGATTGTGAATGTCCAGTATGTAGCATGTATGAGGTATTGGAAAATAATGCAATCGATTTTGTAATGGGTCCAAGTTATATGGAAGACGATGTGCGTATGGAAACAGATAAGATTGGTTTTTGCACCGATCATATCAAGTTAATGTATAAAAATCAAAATCGTCTTGGTTTAGCACTAATGCTATTAACTCATATGGATCGAACGATAAAAGATTTAACTCCTATGATGGGTATAAAACCATCAAGTAGTGCAGGATTATTCAAAAAGAAAGCAACGGAATCCTTGACCGTAGATTATATTAATAACTTGAATCACTCTTGCTATGTGTGCCGTAAGATTGATGGTATGTTTGCACTTCACATTTCTTCTTTACTGTATTTATATAAGAAGGATGAGGATTTCCGCAATAAATTTAGACAATCAAAAGGTTTTTGTTCTACGCATTACGGATTACTTTATCAAGAAGGACAAAAATATTTATCAGGATCTATCCTCGAAGAATATATTGCAGATTTAAATCACGTATATCTAGATAATCTAAAGCGTGTTCGTGATGATTTAGAGTGGTTTACCGATAAATTTGATTATCGCAATGTAAATGAACCTTGGAAGAATTCTAAGGACGCACTTATCAGATCTATAGTAAAAACGAATTCGGTTAAGGTAGAGTAAAAGGTTTAAGACGGGCTGTCGCACTAAGGGCAGTATGAATAAAGAATGAAGGGTGATGGTATATTTTCGCTGTAGCGCGATGCTCACAAGCCCCACAAAGTACGTGTGGGGACTTGTAAGGCACTTCGAAAAATACCATCGCCCTTCATTCTTTTATACAATATTCACTAGTGTAACAGCCTCTTTAATATATTCTAGGACACCACTTTATTCCTAGTGCATTGCTATGCTTGACTTAAGAATGTATCGTGGAGGAAATCGTTTGTATGAATTTAAGTTTACATAGTAAGAATGCAATGATAGCACCTAACAGGTTTAGTATAAGATCATCAATATCAAGGAATCCAGTATTTGTACCTGCTTGAATCATTTCAACGACTAATATTATGCCAAACATACATAAGATAAAGGAAAATAGTTTTTTCAGTTTTTTATAATAGGTTGGAAGAAAGAATGCCATTGGCATGAAAGCTAATAAATTACCTAATAAATTAGTAATAGCGATTCTTTCACCTTTTAAAGCACCATCAAGATAAGTATGTATTGTACGAAATGGTATAAGATTCGTATTCCTACGTATTCTTTCAAGCAATCCATCACTTTCTTTAAGTATATACATAAAGCAACGACTTAAGAATAATAGATAAATTAGTAGGAAACAATAGTATGTAAAAATAACTGAAAGAGTAGTTATCTTAATCATGCGCTTGTATTTACTTTGTTCGATTGAGGAACATAATAAAATGCATGCCAATATGGAGGCAACAATCATAATTCATCTCCTTTTTGGGAATATACTTATTGTGGCATAGTGCAGTAGTAAAGTCAATTATAATGGTGAAATATGGGGGATTGAATATTATCGGAGTGATAATGTTATGATATTGACGTGAAAATCTAGATAAAGAGAGAATAAGTGAGAATAAATGAGTAAAAATTAGCATATCAATAAATAGCGCGTTTTTTTGAAAGATTTGTTTAAAAAGTGAATTTGCACTTTGGAAGAAAATTCACTAATATATACTCAACGTTTAGCACTCATTATAAACGAGTGCTAATAAACATCAAAGTTTTTGTTAAGGAGGATTTTAAAAAATGAAACTAATACCATTAGGAGACAAGGTAGTATTAAAACAATTAGTTGCAGAAGAAACAACTAAATCCGGAATCGTTTTGCCGGGTCAGGCAAAAGAGAAACCACAGCAGGCAGAGGTAATAGCAGTTGGTCCTGGCGGAATCGTTGATGGAAAAGAAGTTACGATGCAGGTAAAGGTTGGAGACACTGTAATTTATTCAAAATACGCAGGTACTGAAGTAAAATTAGAAGATGTAGACTATATTATTGTAAGACAAAATGATATTGTTGCAATTGTTGAATAAAAGATAAACACTAGGAGGACATAGATTATGGCTAAAGAAATTAAATACGGCATAGATGCTCGTGTAGCACTGGAAGCAGGTGTAAATAAGTTAGCAAATACTGTAAAGGTGACCCTTGGACCAAAGGGAAGAAATGTTGTTCTTGATAAGTCTTTTGGAGCACCATTAATTACGAACGATGGTGTTACAATTGCAAAAGAAATCGAGTTAGAAGATGCATTTGAAAACATGGGTGCTCAATTAGTTAAAGAAGTTGCTACTAAGACTAACGATGTAGCAGGTGATGGTACAACAACAGCTACTGTATTAGCTCAAGCTATGATTAATGAAGGTATGAAGAACTTAGCAGCTGGTGCAAATCCAATTATCTTAAGAAAAGGTATGAGAAAAGCAACAGAATGTGCAGTAGAAGCAATTGCTAAGATGAGTTCTGCAATTACTGGTAAAGAGCAAATTGCCAAAGTTGCAGCAATTTCAGCTGGTGATGAAACAGTTGGACAATTAGTTGCAGATGCAATGGATAAAGTTAGCAAAGATGGTGTTATCACGATTGAAGAATCTAAGACTATGATGACTGAACTTGATTTAGTTGAAGGTATGCAGTTTGATCGTGGATATGTATCTTCTTATATGGCAACAGATATGGATAAGATGGAAGCAGTTCTTGATAATCCATATATCTTAATCACTGACAAGAAGATTAGTAATATTCAGGAATTACTTCCAGTCTTAGAGCAGATTGTACAGAGTGGTCAAAGATTACTTATTATTGCTGAGGACATTGAAGGCGAAGCATTAACAACTTTAGTTATCAATAAATTAAGAGGTACATTTACAGTTGTAGGCGTTAAGGCTCCTGGTTATGGTGACAGAAGAAAAGCTATGCTTCAGGATATCGCTATCTTAACAGGTGGTACTGTGATATCAGATGAACTTGGTCTTGATTTAAAGGATACTAAGCTTGATCAACTTGGTCGTGCAAAATCCGTTAAGGTTCAGAAGGAAAATACAATCATCGTTGATGGTGAAGGTGATAAGGAAGAAATTAAAGCAAGAGTTGCTCAAATTCGTGTTCAGATTGAAGAAACAACTTCTGAATTTGATAAAGAAAAACTTCAGGAAAGACTTGCAAAACTTGCAGGTGGCGTAGCAGTTATCCGCGTAGGTGCTGCAACAGAAACTGAAATGAAAGAAAATAAACTTCGTATGGAAGATGCTCTTGCAGCTACAAAAGCAGCAGTTGAAGAAGGTATCATCGCTGGTGGTGGATCTGCTTATATCCATGCAAGTAAGGAAGTTGCTAAGTTAGCAGCTAGCTTAGAGGGAGACGAAAAGACTGGTGCAAACATCATTCTTAAAGCTTTAGAGTCACCTCTTAACTGCATAGCTTACAACGCTGGTTTAGAAGGCGCTGTTATCGTTAATAAGGTTAGAGAAGAACAACCTGGTATTGGTTTTAATGCATTAACAGAACAGTACGTAGATATGGTGAAGGATGGTATTCTTGATCCTGCTAAGGTTACAAGAAGTGCATTACAGAACGCAACAAGTGTAGCTTCCACTTTCTTAACTACAGAGACAGCGGTAGCAACAATCAAAGAAGCTGCTCCTGCGATGCCAGCAGGTGGCCCAGGAATGGGTATGATGTAGTGAACTGCAACTTCGGCAGATAAAGTTGCTTTGAAATGCTTTTGATTGTTCAGGTATAGAGAAACGAAGTCAGGGTATCCTATATTTTCTTCGGCGCGCTGCGCTCACAAGCCACCCAAAATACGGGTGGACTTGTAAGGCACTCCGAAAATATAGGATATCCTGACTTCTTTAATGTAAGTAGTTGAAAATCAAAAGCATGCAAAGTTTTCTAGTGATACGAAGTTAGAGTTCATATAGAGATGTAGTGAAAAAAGTCAGAGTATCCTATATTTTCTTCGGCGCGCTGCGCTCACAAGCCACCCAAAATGCGGGTGGACTTGTAAGGCACTCCGAAAATATAGGATACCCTGACTTCTTTAATTCAAGTTGTTGAAAATCAAAAGCATGCAAAGTCTTCTAAAATGCGAAGGTTGAGTTCATTTCATTCATTCTCTTTCAAAAGAGATGCTTCTTTGGTAAGTATTCATTCGACATACAGTGCCGAATGGGATGGTAGCCATTGGTTTGCAGTGGCCAGACCTTATATTATACATAACTGGCTTTGGGAAGTTTTTAAAGAGTTCTTTAAAGTAATCATAAATTGAATACGTATTGTCATAAGGATTAACGCAATTGAGAAAATCACCTAAAATTACTCCAGAGATTTGATCCATAATTCCACTATGAAAGAGTTGTTGCATCATCTTATCACACCTTGGCAGAGATTCATCGACATCTTCAAGAAATAAAATTTTATTGCGAAAGTCTGGCTGATAAAATGTGCCAATAGCGGAACTAACTAAGGATAAACAGCCTCCGATTATTAATCCGTACGCGCAGCCGGGGGCGATAACTTTAATTTCTTCAGAGGACGGATTACAAAACCTTAGATGACAAGACATATTAAGTGCGTTAAATAAACTACTGCTTGTATAATCATCAAAATCATCTAATATATTTGAAGAAACCATAGGTCCATGGAAGGTAACCATATTACATAATGTGTGAAAAGCAAGATGAAAGGAAGTAATATCACTATAACCAACAAAGGTTTTTGGATGATTGCGAATTAATCGATAATTGAGTAATTCCATTAGTTGATTGCCACCATATCCCCCACGGATGCAAAAAATTGCCTTTACTTTTTTGTTTGCAAACATAGAGTTCAGATCGTTAGCTCGTAAGGTTGCATCTCCAGCAAGATAACCATGAAGGGAATGTTTTGTACTTTCACCCATAAGAACGGAGTATCCCATTGATTCAAAATACTTCTCGCATTGTTGTACTCGTTCTGGTGATACTGGGGAACACGGAGCAATAATACCAACGGTATCGTTGAATTGAAGCTTCTCAGGAAATGTCATATAATAGCCTCCTATGTATTTAGACCTATCCATTACTATTATATTATGTCATATATTTTTTTAATGTAAGTATTGAGGAATAAAATCTAAAGAAAATAAAAAAAATGTAAAATTTATAATCTATGGGATATCTACTTTGACAATTAGTAGTCATTTTAGTATAATGAAAGGAAACATATGGCTTTTTATTATTAATAGATAAAGAGCAAGTAGGAGGAAATTTCAGGAATGAATGAGTCATACGCAGAAGCTGGAGTGAAACGAGATAAAACCATTGGTAGCTATGTTGCTAAGTTTTTTATTATTTTTGCCGTTCTAGTAGTAATATTTATTGGTGGACCTATGTTTGGTTCAATTGCAATTATGATTGGAAGTGTGGCCGCTTTTTTATGTGCTTCTATGTTTCCAAGATTTAATATCGAGTATGAATATATCTATTGTGATGGTCAATTAGATTTTGACCGTATAACTGGTAATGCTAAGAGAAAGAATATGTTACGCATCGATTCTGATAGTATTGAAATGATTGCACCAGTGAACTCACATGCGCTAGATAACTACAAGAATGTTAAGGTAATTGTGAAGGATTTTTCATCGAAGAGACCAGATGCAAATGTATTTGCAATTATAAGTCATAATCAGAAGGATGTTTTAAAAATTTTATTTGAGCCAAATGAAAAGATGATTGCATGTATTAAGCAAAAAACACCAAGAAAGATTTCAGAGATTTAGAAAAAATATGAGGTCATTTAGGCTATTTTGGTGTTGTTATACGAATTTGAGATAGTTTTGTCAAGTTATTTATGTGAATTGATAGAACTATCTTTTTTTCCTGAAAAGGCTTGACTTTACATATAAAAGAAAGTATACTTGTAAAAATTATGATGAAAGTGAGGATATTTGAAATGGGAGTAATTATCGGTGAAGGTATTACTTTTGATGATGTGTTACTTGTACCAGCTTATTCAGAAGTAATCCCTAATCAAGTTGAATTATCAACGA
>JAEYPP010000018.1 GCA_023410575.1 Bacillota bacterium
ACTTGGTCTTCGGCAAAATTCTCAGCGATAAATACAAACAATTCGGCAGTGATATCTGAATGGGTAATCGTATAAAGTCTATTCATCACAGGCCCATATGGTTTCATTCGATCCCGATATTGTACGAATACTTTGGTGGGATTTAATTCTTTCACTTTCAAACCTCATTTTAATGATCCATTCTATTGTATTCTATACCATCGCCCTTCATTCTTTATTCATACTGTTCTTAGTCCGACATCCCCTTTTGTTTTCTTTCTATTTGGCCTACTTCGTCCTTAATCAATTGGCCAATTTTTTAAAAGCTTATTAGTTATTCTTTTAGCATATGGATCATCTAGATGATTCACTTGCATAACACCAGCCTCGGTTACATAGTATAAGTTCACGCCTTCGCGTTCCTGTATGGAGTCAATATATTCAAAATCTAAAACAACACTTGCATCTACTTTTTCCATCCACTCACAACATAGATACATATCAAACGTAGTCATAATGATCCCATCCGCTTTGGATTTATTGTTAGAATAATAATCGATTATTTCCTTAATACTCTTGCCCTTTGCCAACACTTCTTTAGCGAGAGCATAATATTGTCCTCTACTGTTGACCAAAGTATAGATAAAAGTACCTTTTTCATCTTTAACGATTGGTGGCACAAATTGATAACCAACAAATACAATTTCATTTGCATCAGGAGTATTAAAAAAATATATTGTTACCCCTGAAACTACCAATATTACTACTACAATAGCGTTCAAAATCCATCTTTTTGATTTCATAAAATATTACCCCTATCCTATTAGAACAACTCAACTCTCCATTTCTTTATGATATGTGCTATGTATGAGGATAACATAATAACTAGTGGCTTAGTTAATTGTATTCCTATCATGCTTTTGTATACCCAAAGTAGACTCTAGTTTTATATCCTCATATTCTCTTTCCGCTGTATTTAGAAACAAATCAACAATTTTATTATTCTATGTACATTAATAGATTAAATACTTAACGAAGAGTCAAAAAGAGCGTAACTAACTTTCTGATTTCGATCAAATCGTTAGCTACGCCAAACCTTTTTTACATTATTTAGTTATCTAATAACATAAGTAGTCTATTCACCAATCTCAAACCTAGCTAAAATATCATGCATGTGATTGGCCTGTTCAAACAACTCATTGCTTAATGCTACACATTCCTCCGAAGTGGCTGATGTATTTTGCGTAAAGTCTGATACTTGCTCAAAGCTCTTGCTGACTTTATTAATGATCTCAATTTCCTGTTCCACCGTAGCAGCGATTTTTTTAATTTGCATATTCACATCTTCCGTTTTATTTACAACGGTATGTAAGGTATCTGCTGTTTCCTTAACGAGCTGTTGTCCTTCTGCAACCACCTCGGCAGACTGGTTAATTAGTGTTGTCGTATTATTTGCAGCTTCTGCCGTTCTTGCTGATAATTCTCGGACAGATTCTGCCACCACTGCAAAACCTTTTCCAGCTTCTCCCGCTCTGGCCGCTTCAATCGAAGCATTTAAGGCAAGTAAATTTGTCTGAGATGCAATATCATTAATGATATCAATGATATTAGAAATCTGATTCGATGCATCTGTTATTTTATCCATTGCATTCAATAAATCAGCCATCTTTTCGTTACCTGTTAAAAGTGCTTGTTTTGTATTTTCAGAAATGGTTAACGATTCTTTTGCATTGTTTTGGCTATTACGAAATTCCACTTTTACATTTGCAATATCGGTTTCTACTTCATCTACCAAATGGGTAACTGTCATTACATCTTCTGCTAGATTATTAGCACCACCTGCCACATTTTCTGCGCTTTTATACACATTTGATGCAGTTTCTTCTATTTCTTTCATTGTAACTTTAAGTGAAGCAGCTATTTCGTTAATTGCTGTTTTTAGCGGTGCAAAGTCGCCAATATAGTCCATATCAATATGTACGTTAAAGTTACCCTGAGCCATCTTTTCTAGATTATCTCTTACATCGAAAATATACGTTTGAATCTCCCTATTCGAATTCGCTACTGCCTTACAAAGCTGTCCTACTTCATCATCACTTTCATAATCGTTCTCATAACTTAGATTTCCCTTCGCCATATGATCTGCCACAGTATTAAGTGACCTTAATGGAGCAAACATCGGAATCAATCGTTTTTTTACCAAAATCTTACTGAAAAATCCAAGAATAACAAGAGTAAGTATACATGCAGCTATGGCGGCTATAACACCATTATAATAACTAAATATATTATGAGAAATAATCAATGTTATTCCTGATAGCATATTCGTTTTTGCCGTAAATACTCGCAATCCATTTCCCGTTTCTATGCCCGTTGTTGTAACCGTTTCTTCATTTCCAATCAGTTTACTTGAGATGCTGATATCTGATGCTTTGGTTAAAATCTCATTGCCTTGTGAGTCTACACTTGGTGTATATTCCGTCTTATCATGAGCTAATACAGTACCTGCCTTATCAATTAAAATACCATATTGATATCCACTAGTCGAAATTTCATCTACCATCATAGCAATATCATCAATAAAAATATCCGCAGCTAATACGCCAACTATTTTACCATCCTCCTTTAACGGATGAGCGATCGTGATAATCATTCTTCCAGAATCTGCGTCAACGTAAGCAGATGATATTGATATGTTATCTGCTGCTACTGTATCCTTATACCAATCACGAATGGTCGGATCGTAATCTCCCGCTGGTTCCCAACCACCACCAAAGACACATGTTTTATCGGAGAGTGCATAATAATAATCATATACGGTTTCATTCTTTTTTAAACATTCTGCTAGATATGTAAATGAATCCATAGAAGGATTGGATGTCATATGATAATAATCTATCGTATTTGCAATAGTTTTTAATTCAGAGATTTGCTTTTCATACCATGTTTGGATTTTTTCGGAAAAAAATTCTGTTTCGATCTTATATGCTTCCTTAGTCTTTTGTACTAGAAGTAAACCTGTTAATAAACATAATACAACAGATATCATTACAATTACGTTCATTATAAAGTGTGATACATATTTAGTAATCACTTCTGTCAGCGTTTTACCTTTCTTTTTCCGTAAGTTCATATCGTGTCCTCCTAGGTATCCTTTTGGTTATTTTCGCATATTCTATCATATAAATCAACATTATTACAATACATTATCATTATGTTCTTATTAGTATTTTCTTATAGATTCATTAATAATACTTATAAACAATGAACGCTTTTGGCAAAAGGTTTTACAAGATAATACCTTCAGCAAAAACAATCATAGAGTTTATAAAACAGAACAAGTAATGTATCTTTTTCATATAGTAGTTCACTTCTACCATAGTTTTCGCATACAATATACCAAAACACATATTGTGAGAACATATGGCAATCAAAATTTTTATCGACCAAGGACATAATCCTGGTGGTATTAACGGTGGAGCAACTGGTTTTGGAATAAATGAACAAGACGTTACTTTTTATGTAGGTCTTTATCTAAGAAACCTCTTAAATGATGATGGGCGTTTTGAAGCAAGAACCTCTCGCCAATCTGTCACGGAAGTACTTGGTACCTCCAACGCAAGTAGCCTAGCTGCACGTGTGAATGCTGCAAATAGCTGGCCTGCTGACTATTTTATTAGTATCCACTGCAATGCAAGCTCAAACACTTCCTTTAATGGATCTGAAGTATACGTTTATGCACTATACACAGAAGCTGCAAATCTCGCAGAATCAGTACTCAATGCAGTTGTTGAGACTGTAGGAACAAGATACAATGGTGTTCGTGCGAACCCATCTCTTTATGTATTACGCAGAACAGAGATGCCTGCAATTCTTGTCGAACTAGCATACATCACCAACTACGAAGATAATCTTTTATTACAGAACGAACAGTGGTCGTTTGCATACGGAATATATCTAGGCATTCTAAATTACTTTGGATTTACTGCTCCATAACAAGAATGCGTAATTGTTATCTAGAAAGCTTTTTATATAAGAATGAGCTTGATTGTATATTATCGTAGTTCCTTACAAATCCCACTGATATCTTATGGGGTCAAAGATAATATACACTCAAGCTCATTCTTTATGTTTTTTCTTTATGTTTTTTCTTTATGTTTTTTCTTTATGTACTGCTTATTATTCGTTTTCTTCTACCCAATGGTTCTTTACTACCATCAGATCAATAATCTGTTGATAAAAATCTATTTCATCTCGCTTAATTGTTAATTTCTGTGTAACATCTTGTAATTCACGGTCGATATCTTCCAATATTCCTGTTTCTAAATCACTTCTCCAACGAGAAATATCTTTTTTAAATGCTTCTAAACGAATCTCAAGCAGATTATTAGATTCATCGAATAGAGTACTCAATGCCTTGGAAAGACAATTTTTCAATTCTCCACTCTTTTGATTACCTACCATTTCTCCATAGAATTGGTTTGAGATTTTACTCATCGCTAAACCACTATCAATCATAATCACTGGAGGTTTGATCTGACTTAGTGTTTTCTCAACAATACGTTTATAGTAATCAAAGGAGAACTTATCATCACTTACATCATTCGAATCCAAAATGATTTGATACAACTCATGACGGAGAAAAGCAATGTCATAAGAATGCAGGAAAAGCTGTTCAATACAAGTCGTACACTTATCTACAAACCCTTGAATGTTATCCAAGGCATCCGCAGTATCTAGATACTTATACTTCTCATTATATGCAAGAATTTCTTCTGACTTAATACCCCAAGTCCAAGGTAAATACCATTTCCCAGAAACTTTACGTACCATCTGAAAGTGCGGACGTGCTCCTTCTTTTTCTGGAAGCTGAATATCATCTCGTAAAAAGCTTCGCATATTTGCTAAAGTCAGCGAACGGTCATTATCAAGCTTATGAATCCATGAATCAAACAAAGCATCGATTTTTGACATAATATCTTGACTTTTCTGACTATAAGTATGCTTCTTCTCGGCTAAGGCTGATAAATCCTCTGTCTTTAACCGATTAATCATTCCATCAACGACACTCTTAATACGAGTAAGCTCAACCTTAATTTCCTGTTCAGCATCGATTACGAACTCATCTGCCTTACTTTTTAACATCTCATCCTTTTGATCCATAATCGCTTCTAGTTCATCATGTAAACAATCAAAATTAGCGATTTCTTTTAAGATTTCATCAGTTAAATCGCCACGAAGATTCAAATCATCATAAATCTTCTTTTCACGATCTGTGTAATCTTTCTTGTCCTTCTTTAGCATATTGTGAATCATGGCTGATACAAATACTGGTTCAAAATTCTGATTAACTAAAGCGCTGTTAGTATAATGCATACGCTTATAATTATTTAACGTACCCGTTGCAAAGGTTAGTAATTTTTGCTTTAGCTGGTTGATTGCTTCTTGAATTGAATCACAGTTCCATATAAGATCACGTAACCCATCGTCAAAACGACTACAGACAAATACCATCTTTTTTACACCCTTATTAGGTAATTGATTCATAAACAAATCAATATCTTCATGATTCATAAAACTACTTGCCTTACTCAAGAAGAAAACAACATCACATAATTCCATAAAATCCTTTGTCTTTATTGTTCTGGATTGTATCGGATCATCATAACCAGGGGTATCAACAATTGTCATATCAATTAAATCTTCGTTGTCAATATAGATAACTGTGGATTTTACAAACGGAGTATATTTACCACTTTCGCTTACGTACTGTTGTAATTCTTCCATCAATTCTTCATGGCTATTGTAATTAATAACTTGCTTTTCTTTATCTACAAAGTCTTTCGGATCAATATCATTTTTCTCAACGAGAGATATAATCTCCTTCGCAACCTGCGCTTGATTGGAATCAATATCTGAATTAACATGTTGCATTAATACTTCCCATTCATCCTTTGTATAGAAATCAATCTCCAAAGAATTTTGACTACCATACTCAATCTTTGTCAAAGTTGCAGTTTTAGGTGTTACTGCATTCGGTAAGATGTCTTTTCCATCAAAAAGTAATGTATTAATAAACGTTGATTTTCCTGCCTTCATTCTACCAATGACACCAATATTTAACTTACGATCCTCACGAAAGAAATTATCTGTTTTTAGTAGAAAATTTCTCTTTATGTTTCGAATACTTTCTACACTAATCTTTTTTGAATAAGGTTCAAGTTCTTCACATATTACTTCTACTTTATCGACAAAAGCATCAAACTCATTTTTTTGCTTTGAAGTTTTTTGAAAAATCTGCATTGTGCAACCTCCTATATTAACTCAATATCCAGATAGTTTTTAATAATATCTAATTCTTTTTTCATCTCAGATACTTCTTTTATCTTAACGGAAGCTTCTACTGTCATCTCGCTTTGAATGTCATCCAAAGATTTTTCTAATAACTTCTTTTGCCGCAAGACTTTCTGATTAATTTCTTGATTCATTGTTTTGACATAGGCACGAATTTTATCTGCAGTAGTATCTGCAACTTTCTTACTTACTTTTTCAATGATTTCCTCTGCAAGTTTTTGTGCTTTAATTTCACGTTTTTTCTTACTATTGATATTAACCATAAAATCTGCTGCCGTTCCAAGTGTTACTCCAATAATTCCAACGATAGGATTTAGGACAACTCCCAAAACTACAAATCCAATAATTGGAGCTGCCTTTGCAACATTCTCATATTTTGCAGGTGCACATTCCGCAGCAATACTATCAATTGATATGTCAATATCTGATAGATAACCAATATCAAATAACTCCTCTACCGACTTTAAATAACTAGATAGTTTTGGCTCAAATTCATCATTTAAACTATCAACAATTGCATTACGAATCAAAATACTCAACTTATCATCCAAGCTATAGTTATTCATAATAGATACTTCAATTACCTTACTCGACTCCTCTAGGGCCGTCTTAATCTGTCCTTGTAATGTTGTAATACAATCTTCTGTCTGCTTATTAAACTTTTCTTCTTCCTTCTTTATACCATGAATTAACTGATCTATTTTTTTAGTCACACTTACCTTTTCAAGCTCCAACTCAGAAGAGGTTAACTCTTTCTTTTCAATTCTTTCATTCAAATAAACTTCAACGTATCTCGCATAACGTTTCAAACTACGAACAAATTTATTATGGAATAAAATAACCGACTTTTCTTGAATCTCATAGAAGAATTTTTTAGCTTCTTCAACATGAACATCTCCATAAGATTCAGCGACTGCTATCTTAATTTCATCTTTATCAAAAATCGTTGCCATTAAGTTCGTCAACAATGTGCGACATTGCTCAATCTCATCCTCTGATAATCGACTGCTCTTTGTAATAATTACATAGATTGGTAATCCATATAACTTCAACTCTTTTAAAAAATCATAGATATTATTTTTAATCACTGGCTCGTCCGATGATACCACCAAAATATATGCCATACTATTTGGTAAATAACGATCAATTGCCTTGTTATGTACTGCGATGCTAGAATTAAATCCAGGTAAATCCACTATTTTAACAGATGGTATCTTCGCTAAAAATTCATTGTTATATTCGATGCGAACACAATCAGTATCTGCATTAGTTAATTCTTCCATTGGAAGTTCATCTATACTATGTTCGATCACGCGATCTTTGTAAATCTGATACACATGATTGTCACCATAATAAATCTCTTTTGGTATTGCTGTCTCAGGTGTTACATCCACCGTTAACAAATTCTTGCCTATGATAGCGTTAAGAAGCGAACTTTTTCCTGTACTAAAGTTACCTATGATTGGAGATGTTACTTTAAAGTTATCTATGCTTTCTATAACCTCATCAATACCTGTCACATCCAAATCATATTTTTCTGCTACCTGCTTTACCATTGAAAATTTACTTTTGATATCGTTATAATTTTCCATTAGCAACACCTCTCTAATAATGCTTTTATTTACCCCTTCTATTATTACATAATTATGTTGTTTATTCAAGTTAAAGGTAAAATTTTTGCCAGAAATAGTCACTATATTTCACCCGCAATTAACGACATTTTTTATAATTCTCAATATTTGACAATTTTTGTCTAAATAGAGCTGTTTTGCCCTAATTTCTTTGCTTTTTTTTAATGATTGTACTTGATATTTCCCAATATTTTGTATAGAATGGAGTTAGTAAAAAGATTTTCTAAGAAGGGGTGTAAGGTATGAATACTAGTTATGTACAATATCTCAATGTTGGATTTGGTATTATTAACAATACTAAAGTAGTTAGCAGTTGGAATTTAAATGATTGTATCGAAGAAGCATTATTTTTAAATGACCCAAATGCTGACATCCTTATTATTGGTTTCCGTTTCTACGACATTGATAATGAAACTAAAAATGTTGTAAAACGAGGTGGTATTAACTATTTACAAGGTGAAGTCTTTACATATCCAAAAGTTGATAACGATATGATGGCTTTTCTACGTAGCACAAACAAGGAATATGAACGTGGACAGAAGTTAATCAAGATTTCCAAGCCTAATACAATTATTTATCCGTTCAATGATGATGATTGCATCTTGGATATTGAACCATACTTAGCTTCCATCAAGGCGAAAAAGACGGAAGAAGAAATTAAGAATACTAACATTGCAATCGAAAATTACAAGCAAAATCTTGTTAATGTCATTCGTTCCATCGCTGATTGCATTGAAAACAATTCTTTCAATAAGATACCTACCGTTGATTCTCCATATAAAGAAGAGGAAAAATACCTTGATATCTTAAACGATGGTGGCAATTTTGCAAAACATATCGATTATCTTCGAAACGAACGTTTACATATTATCACTTTGGAGAAGACTCTTAATGAGTTAAAACAGAATCAAAGAAGGTTTTAATATTTTCATAGTACTTATAATTGCAAAGAGACCGATGAGATTTTTTCTCTCATTGGTCTCTTTTTTCGTTGTGCTAGTAAAGTGTTGTTTATAAGAGTATATAAAGCATACTTTTATACTCATCGTTTAAATGTAAAAGGCTGTTGCAAAGCAACAGCCCTATACTTACTTTAGATTAAATAATGTTCTTCGTAATAGCTTCATATTTACTTTATTCTTCGTATTCTTAATATCCACTACTTCAAATATTAGCTCCTGACCATCAACATTGTTAAAATCCTTCTTCGGATACTCAATGTAATACTCAACATCACTCTTAAGTTTAATGTAGGTTGGATTTTCTGTATTGTATGATGTTGTCATCGGAATAATCGTTCCATCCTCTTTTTTCTGGAAGATAGGATAATTTACGGTAGAACCACTTTTATACACCTTAACACCTAATTCTCCTGTATAAAAGTTAAACTCCCATGGAATAAATTCAATGTTCATGACATCTGTATCATCAAATTCTGTTGAACCTTCATCATCCTTATCAACATTGAGGTATGTATAATATATATTATCAGCGCCAAGATAGGAATCCTTGTTGGTTACGCTGATTGTTGGTGGCTGTTTCGCATTCTTATAGGCAGCAATCATGGTATTAACGAATAACTTAATCTCGTTTTCATTATTAATCCCATTCCCATCTACTTGTGAATGTCCTACACCCGTGTACATTACATTCCCTTTACTATAGATATAGTAATTATTAGCTGCGTCATTCGGCGAATTTGCATAAAGCGGATTGGTTCCTGCTAATGTATACCATACTACCAAATCGTCATCATTTAGATTCAATTGATAATACTGATAATGAGTCTCTGCGACATTAAAGGTGCTTTTACCATCATTAATCTTATAAGGATACTGTGTCAACTGACCATCATTGAGTTTTGCTACCTCTTTTGAATAGAAAGTCAATGTACTTTTACTGACAAAGTTAAAATTCTTAAAGAAAGTTTTCTGATTTGAGTTTGGATCAATCATTCGATAGATGGAGGAATAAGTATAGCCTTGTTTCAATGGATACTCAACACCATCAGGACTTTTACATGTATCTGGATCAGTAACACCACCTTTAAAATTAAATCGATCCATACATAGATAAGCTCGCATCTTCTCATTAAATTCCATTCCAAAGTCATCAACACCTGTTTTACCATCCTCATCAAGATGCCCATTATTGTACGATGTTACATCATGAGTAAACATAACACTATGACCCTGATTAATAAAATACTTGACATTATCTAAGGCCCCATTACTATTACTTATATTATCATACATATCATTAAAGCCAAAGATTATCATATCGTATTTACTACATAATTTGTCAGTGCTTGCTCTTTTAGTTTCATCGGTATTGTCAAACTTTGACCCATTATACCAATTCTGAAAATCAGTTACTCTAATTGTCTCAAATTTAACCTCGAAATCTTCCAAATACTGAGTGTACTTTCTAAAATTCTGGTTATTATTATAGTTTTCTTGCAGATTCAAAGTAGCTCCACTATCATCTCTTACCTGCAAAACTGTGATTTTAGGTCTAGTTGCCGTACTTGAACGTTTCACTGCACATAGTCCAGTAACATTATCGCGTTTATTGGTATTCGCTTGACTAATAACTTCAAGCTTCCATGGAATAACACCTACAAAAGTACCAGGTAGTGTCCTAGTAAGTGTGTGAAAGTTCCCATCACTATTAAATACACGAGTCGCAGCTATTTCATTTGGATCACCAGAATCTTCAAATTTACCGTCTGCATTGGAGTCAATATAAAGTCTGACATCATATGGTTGATTCTGATTGCCATCTTCTATTTTAAACGTATATGTTAAAGTACGATTACTGGCATTTGAGCCTGCATTAATATAGGTATTACTATTAATTCTTCCTTGAGAATCTGTTGTTCCACTGTACTCTACAGGAGAATTACTTATGACAATACTTGGCTTATATGCTGCAATATATGGTGATAGCACTTCATTAATGTCTACTCTTGATTCATCAATAATGTTGCTTTTCGTTGATTTATTATTATTAATAAATTGATAAATCTGGGATGTCTTATCGATTGATGTTGTATCACAATCATACATTCGTTTTGTTACAACCACTGGAAAACCACCACTAAGATAGTTTTCTAGATGTTCCCTCTTTAATTTCGTGATATCATTGCCTGGCATACGTACTTGATTCGCATTTGAAGTTCCATATAAACTATCATTAAACCAAGAAGTATTATACTTATCACCAACATGGAGATAAACTTTTCCATCCAAAGCATCATCATTATAATCTGGTATCTCCTTACCACCTACGTTCTTTGTGTTAAACTTCCCAATATTCATACCAATGTAAATTAAATGATACTTGCTATTTAAATCTTCTATTTTTCCAACAAACTCAGCTGTCGTTTGCTTTGATATTGTAACTGTACCGATGAACTTAGGAACTAGCATACGAATACGAAAATCTGTTAGGGAAAAATCAGCACATGGTTGTAACTCAAGTACATTCAATTCGCGATCAAGTCCAGTATAATTTCCTTCCTCTGAGAGAATATAGCGAATTGCCAATGCGGTACGATTGATGCTAGTACCATCCTTTTGCGTACCTGCATAGGTCTTTAAAACCTTAGTAAAATCACCCTCTGATGTTGATGTAACGGTGGCAGAACTATTAAACTCAGCCGCTAAACTTTTATCTCCTTTACAGCCATAAATATACCCATTCAGATTCTCAGGTGCAGATAAATTATAATCCAAATGGTAGTCCTTCTTCATCTGATCCGTACTCCATGTTGTACTAGAAGCCTTACTGCCATCTTTCTGACAAAAGGAAAAGGTATATGGATTCCAATAATTTTGCTTGTCCCAATCTCCCTGTATTGTACAACTACCAGTCTTTTTTCCATCAACAACCGCTTCCGACACAATGGACTGAATCCCTTCTGTTGCAGGATTATGATCACTAAGAAATAAATTATAGAATACTCTCGCATCCATCAATTGCGTCATTAAAAACAGCTTATATACATTATTATTATAACCTGTACTTGAGCCATTTTGATGCCCAGAACGAGTCCCATCATAAGTTATCTGGTATGGTTGAACACTTTTGCTGGTATAGGAGCTCGTATCACTACCAATTCTCTTGTCAATAATCAAAGCTGCTCGCTTATCCTTACCATCAATACCAATGACACGTTTCAATATCTTCATGGTAAGTTCCCAAGTTAAATCATTATTACCAAATGTCTTATTACTGCCCTTTGGCTTAGATTCAAAGATTCTGTAATTATCCCACAGCTTTACTAGTTCTGTTGAATGACTTTTAGAATTAATATAGATTAAATCCGATTGATCGATCCAGTTCTTATTATTATCTACATTTAACTCTGATGGTGTAATTGTCTTTACAATGACGTGATAATTCTTAATCTTATCCTCAGAAAGTCCAAGTACGTTGCTTAAAAATAGATTCTTATTCTCATAAGTATATCGTGTACTCTTGTAATACTTATCTTTTCTTGTTGTATAAATCCTATCTCCGATATAGGGTGCTTCATTATCCTTATCTTTTTCATCAATCTCATCATCTGGAATATCATCTGTTACCCAGATAAAATCTCCATTATCAGTATCTTTTTGGAAAACTGTTACGATTTCATCTTTCGAATCATCAACTATCTGATTCAGTTGAATAAATTCACCTTCACCAACTGAAACTTTCTCATAATAACCGCGTAATTCTATCTCGTCATCCCCCATGCTAGTCCATTGATCTTTAATGTCATCCGACTCTAATTCGAACTTATAAACTTCGACTGGGTCTTCACTAACTTTAGCTGTACCAAATTTCTCTAATTCTTTAATACCTGCATCCAACTCTAAAAGCTCGATATTAACAGGCTCACATCCAGCAATGGTATAGCCAATTTCTGCGTAAGATTCATCTGGAACTAATTCCAAGATAACAAGTGGATTTGTTTCGGTTCCCTTTGCATTTATCTTAGATATTACTTCATAATTATCCACTGCTCCATGTGATGTCGCCGCATTTACTATATCTTCTGATCCAATGCTTGCAAATGGTATAAGTGTGATTGTCAATGTAAGGACAAGCAAAGCACTAATAAATTTACTTTTCCAACCGAATCTCATAATAGTCTCCTCTCATTATCTTTCTTAATTAACTATGTTATTGAACTACCATATCATTTGAAACTCTTTATCTCATTTCTAAGCTTAATAGAATTCGAGATGGTATAAGTTGAGTTATCTAAGGAAAACTTTATGGAAATCTCAATGACACCATTTCCCAGAATACCATCTTTATTAATTTGGCCCATCGTAAATTCTTCAACATTCAACCCTAAGAGATAATTTTCGAGTCCCTCTGTTGGAGTACTGATTAAATTTAAAAATGCATTCTCTTCCAATTGTGTAATAGGTGAACATATGTATATTCTCTTTGTCACTGGATTATGCCATATTATTTCCTTTTGCTCATAGGTGGCAGGATTTCCATCACTATGATATATGGTTAACATATGAGTTGTATCATCAAAAGAAGCATTATTCCCTTGCAAAAGGTAATCTGAAATTGAATTCATAACAATTTGTGCATCGGATTGTAAAGAAACTTGATTTTTGGATAATGTAAAGTTCCGAGAGCTACTCACCATCATATAAGAAAGTCCCAATGCTATGATACCAGCCATAGCAATTGCAATCATAAATTCAATCAAGGTAAAGCCTTTATTTTTCATCCTCATCACCTGCCCTTTGCAATACTCATTATGTTACTCATTCAATATAGTGCTTTCCTGTTAATTCCACGATACGTATTGTATATTCTCCATTCTCACTACTCACAACAATCTTATTATAAATCCTTGGTGTATTATCAAAAGTCTCAAAATTCATTGAGTCATCTGGCAATAAAGCCCCATTGCTTCTCTTAAATGCTATCTTAATTGAAGCTAACGTATTAACCTTTTTGAACGAAACAGGTGTCTCATTGGAGTATGCAGTAATCGTTATCTCATCATTACAAAGGAAAGTTCCACCAGTTGATTTAACTAAAACATCCTCCTTTTGGTACTTCATATAATACCCATCCTTGTACCAATAGATAAATAAATTGGTTGGACCTTTCGTCATCGATAAAACTCTTGCCTTATCAATCATAGAATCAATCTCATTAGCGCACTTTTTAGCATTCGCATACTTTAGAGAATTTAAGGCCATCACAGATGAACCAGCCAATATTCCTGCAATTGCAATTACAATAATCATTTCGACTAATGTAAACCCTTGATTCTTCTTCATGACACCCTCCATTGTTTTCTTTAATCATCATTTTTCTTCCAATTACTAAATTTTATCTTAGAAGCAATATCTGCAATTCCAGTATTCATACCAGTCGGAGCTGTTCCAGTTTTATATTTTTCAAAATAATGAATAAAATTGCTATTTGGACTTGTTGTACTATAATGATCAATACCATACTGCAAAATACGCTGAACTAATGTTACATCCGTTTGCAGTTGAGTAGCAGAGGATATGGTAACTTTACCTTTTGCTATAATCATTCCCTCAAAATCATTGCCCACATTTACATCACCAGTTGCAATAATGATTCCTTTTTTTCTACCAGAAATACTATTAAAATTACTAACCTGGTAGGCAGTACCACCATCATTATCAACACAAACGACCCAAGCATCTACTAAACCATCATTCTCAAAATCAATCGCAACTTGTTTTATCCCAGCTGAAAATCCATTTGCACTAGCATTTGATTCATTTTCACTCTCAATTACTGTTTTTGATTCAGCCTTAGAAATAATAGTATCAAACAATGGCGAATCCGTTTTATCCGTAAGTCGAATGTCCGAAGGATCTACTGACGATGAATTCGGAATTAGCGCTAACTGCCTTGATTTATATTCCATTGCGTATCGAACACAGTCCGAAACAAGGGTGGCATCTGGATTCTCTGAATTAGCATAAGGACTTCCCTCAATCTTGGTACCATCTACAGTTGGTTGATATGAATACATATAACCAGCAGCGATTGGTGTTCCACTCATCACAATTCCATTGCCTGCATCATCAACGTTCAAAGTTAATAATTCATCGAATTTTTCTTTGTCTTTATTATACATATAGGAAAAGTAAGCATTCGCTGCATCGTTATCTTTAAAGTCCCAATAATAATAAACCATCTTATTTCCATTAAAGATATGTGTAATCGTCTTCACCTTTTTACTTGATAATAAGTTAGAAATCTCAGATGGAATAAGTGAATAACTGACTTGATCATCTTCAGCAAATCCAGAGGTCGCCATAACAGGATTGGCTCCTGCCTTCATGTATTCTCGTTGTACCAGATACATTGTTTGATCACTTTTTGCACCGATACTTTGACCCATTGCGATATCATCCTTTCCAGTTCCAAAAGGAACAGCAACAAACGAACGGCCGACAAGTGATAACGTAGTAAGTCCACCTAAGTTTAAGGCGCAATCTTTTCCATTGATCAGAATTGCACTGCTATAGTTTGATTTGACAAGTTCTTTCACATAATCAGGTTCATCTTTACGCATATTCTTCTCATTAAAGCTATATCCATAGTATTTTCCACCAAGTGCAACAACACTCTTAGGAGCATTCAACATTAGATCATTGGACACATAACAGGTACCAATGATTTCTAGACTTGCCGATTCGGTAGTGGAACTACTCTTCTTTTCTGTAGTGATATTTTCCGCCCATACGTTAGTACCACTTGTAGCACCGCCAATATAGAGACGTGCGTTATTATAGACAGACACATTACCACGAGTAACCAACATATTTCCAACAATGCCCAAACTCCCATTCGTACATTGAACACCATTGGCTCCTGCATAAACATCTCCTCTAATAGAAGAGGAATAATTACCAGTTTCAGTTTCAACAGAATCATTGGCAATTAGAACATAATTACTAAACTCAGGATATCCTGCACTTGTTTCTAATGACATTTCTGGAGGATAGATAAGAATATCGGTCTCTATCGTAGTCAGCTGTCCATTATTTTCATTCTTTAATTCAACCTTGATATTATCCAATTTTAGATACTTCTCACTATAATTTAATGTCATAGTATTCTTTGCATTCATTTCGGGGGTTGAAGAATCATTTTTAAAACACTCTTTTGTTGTAGTATTTGTAATATGGGCCCTGATTTTCTCTGGGTCATAGTGAATCGGAGAACCACTCGAAACTAAAGCAGCACGTACTCCTTCTAGGTATTGCTTATCGAATTCATTCGTGATTGATATGCCATTGTTTGTATATTCTACATAGTGTAACAATACGTTTTCATAAGCCTTACTCATCTCGCTTGCAGCAATCTCTTCTAAACCACTTTTAACATCTTGCATCACAGCTTCCGTGGAATAAAAATTTTCTCTTGATTGAGCATCAATCGTTTTCATCTGAATATTAATCATTGTCATAGAGATCACAAGAGAGCCCAAGATACCAATAAACGCAATAGCAACAATAACCATTATCAAGGTAGAACCATTATTTCTATTCTTCCTATCATTCCTATTCATGGCTACTCTCCTCTCATTGTCTTAATCTCAGCTATGACTTCATTCGTAGAATCATCCATAATCTGGACCGTCACATCTGCATAACGTTGTCGTGTGCCTTTTTCTACTAAATCCATTGAGCTATTGATAGAAACACCTTTTTGCACAATAATGTTCGAAAATGTTTTAGCAATTGGCCCAATATCATCACTAAGTATTGCTTTTATTGAAGCATCTGGATTCTGACAAACGACATAGAAATCATATTGTTTCTTAGTGGTAGTGGAACGCAAATCATTGATATATATATAATCGTTATTTTTAAACTTATTAAAAAAATAATAGATAGCTCCAAATTTGTTGTTAGCAAAATATTTATCTAATAATGGTGTCTTATCAATTGGAGTAAGATGAGAAGCGGCACCACATTTATATCGATAATGAACTTGAATACCAGTCAGTCCATCTCCACTATCAGTTATGTTGACACGTAATTCTCGTTTCATATTATTGATAATAAATTCTTTGGATAACAAAGATTCTGAATTACCCTTACTTAATTGATCCGCAACATAAGCAATATCCTTACTCACAAACTCCTCGATTGCTTCATTGTCCTGACTCTTATCTACGATAATTGCACTGGAATCGCTATTAATACCATGAATACTTGGAAGAGGAAGATCATTATATTTATCGGTGATTATATTATACTCTTTTGAATCGACTGTAATGATAGCCTTATACTTAGTACCATCCACTGTAACCTTCTTCGTGAAATAGTATGTTTCAGATGGTGTAAATGTTGAACCACTGTGGCTCTTGGTTGATTTAATCTTAAAACCACCACTTCCGTCTGGTTCTACTTCCTCCCAATCAGGGTTGGTTGTACCATTATAAGCTTTTGCAATCTCCTCAATCGAAGTAATCCCATCAATCTCTTCCATTACTGTCTGAGCAGCAAGAGAAGCCTTCTGTACATCCTTTGCATAATTATTAGCTTGTATAGAGGAGGAGAAATACTGCATCAAGGATACAAATACAATACCAATCAAAGCTATGCTTATGATAACTTCCATTAATGAAAATCCCTGATTATCTGTCAATTGTTTTATAGAACGTTTTCGCATCCTCCTTCACTCCTTTACTTTTATTTTATTTATGACCCATACCCACCAAAGATATTCTCTACTCCTGTATCATATACTTTAAACTCTGGCGCTACATATGGAGTTCCCTCATCTGGAATATAATAATACTCAATATTCATAGATCCTGAGAGATTGCCAGTATCTGGTGATACTTCAAGCGAAATTTGGGAAATTGACATACACTCAGGATTCTGATTGATAAAATCGATGGCTCTTTTTAATCCCTCGTATGTTACGTCAAAAGTAATACTCACTACATTTCTCATACCAATTAGCACACTAGAGCTACTTCCATCGTCTGGATTATCAGTCTCTGAATTACTACTTATTACTTGTCCTAAGCCACCTTCAGGATAGAATGACTCATAGAGTGCAAAACCTATGGAAGGAATATCCATAGAAGATACCTTTTCTAATTCTAAGATATTAGCAATCATCTTCTCTTCGGAAACAAAATCAGGATATCTACTCACAATATCACTCACTTTATTGTTAAAATCCTCAATTCTCGCTTGCTGACTCTCACGATCCAAATTCATCTTTTCTAAGACATCAATCTGACTTTTTATTGACTTAATCTCACCATTGATATCATCAATATCTCTCATATTCGGTGAATACACGAAAAAATAGGAAAGAAAGATTGCAACAATCGAAAGAAAAATAAACAAAGTTCTACGATCTTTATCTGATATTTTTAGACTCATTTCTCTTATCCTCCCTAAATTTATTGGCTCACATATTGTGCTTTATCTTCAGTTCCATTCACCGTATAAGCAAATTGTAAATCAAACACATAAGAAACTAAGCCTTCTTCCGTCTCTTGCTGACTAATGGAATAAGTAATTGGATACTTAATGAATTTAATCCTTTGTAGATTCATCAGGTATTGTCCAATGGCACCCTTATCTAAGCTAACGCAACTTAATTGAATCACATCACCATTTACACTCATAGAAGATATCGCAATGGAGATAGGTGTCTGTGCCTCAAGTTCAGTAATCAGCTCATTCAAGAATTCATTAGGTGTAGTACTTGCATTATTTAAGGCTTCATATTCCGTATATCTGGCCTCAGCAGCAGTAGCATCAGAATATAATTGGTTAATGGATTGCTTTTGTTCCAGACTTAACTCAAGGCTTTTCTTTTCATCCATTGCACTTTGTTTCATCATTAATGACAACACAATCAAAACTAAACTTAATAGCATAGATAGACTAAAGATTGTCAACATACTCTTTGCATTGCTTTTCTTTACTTTATTATCTAGTATCTCTGGTAAACTAAAGCCTACTGGATGAAGAATACCGCCAATACAAGCAGCATACTCTGTGATATTTTCTTTTTTATGACCACTTTCCTTCGTTGTATGGATGGAATAATAATTCTCAACATTCTTAACTTCTAAGCCCATCTCATTATTCATCAATCGACTTATCCCGTGAATCTTTGCTCCAAGACCTGTAACATAAATTGCTGCGATATTTCGACCTGCAGATTTTGTATTATAGTAATCTAAAATACGGACAATATTGCGTAGCAAATCTTGAACGACTAACGTAACATCTTCTTTCGCACGTTGTTCTGCTTTTGCTTTATTAAAACCATCATTACCAACCTGATAAGCTACTGGTTCCTTTTCTAGGCTTAGGCTTTTTGAGAACTGATAGTTTAAAACAGTTTCATTACAAAGGTAATAATACGCCTCTTCCTTTGATTGCTTATTCAAGATAGGTTCATTCATTACCGCATCTGTTAAATTTCTGATACCAAAATTAACATTACGCTGTAAGGCCAGATTACCGTTATCAATGATGGTTACAATGGAGTCGAGTTCATCAATATGAACAGCAATATTAACACCTTTTCCGACTTCCTTTACCATAACTTGATAGTAAGAATTACCGATATAGTCCATATTGATAATATGTAAGCGCAACATACGAGCAATCGCATAATAACTTCGAATTAGCTCAGCGGGAGCAGCTAGTACAAGTACACTAATATTTTTTTCATCTTTATGATTTCTCTTTTCGATCACACGATACGATATTGTATAATCGGATAAGTCCATTGGAAAATATTCTCGTGCACTTGAATTAATAATCCCTTGAATCTTTTTATCTGCGACGAGAGGAATGATAACCTCTCTCGTTGCAATCTTATTGGATTTGACTGTAAAAACAACATTACTATTCTTAATACCTGCTTTATCCAAGTTTTCTTGCAAAACTGCTGAAAAAGCATCCTTGTCGCGGATGATTCCATCCTCTACACTGTTTTCTGGATTTGAAAACATTAATGTATGATATACATAAGGACTTTTCTTGCCATAGTCGACTTCACACACTTTGGTGCTTTCTATGCCAACTTCAATACTTAATACTTTTGTTGCCAATTAGTTTTCCTCCCTCATGTGATTTTTCATAACCTTTCTTAGTACTAAAAACTATATAAAACCTATCTCTTGGTAATTATGAGTCAGTAAGCACTCATAATTACGACATTCCAAAAGCTAAGTACCAATTCCAAAATTGATTTCCAAATAGCATGGATAGATAAATACCCAATGCTAAATAAGGACCGAATGCTAATACATGATCTACTTTGCTTACTTTCATGCGAATGATATGAATAATTGAGCCTAAGATACACCCTACAAACAATGCTAAAATAATTAATTTCCATCCTAATAGCAAACCACAGGCTGCCATTAGTTTAATATCACCAAAACCAATTCCTCGCCCTTTCGTAAATAAAAACAAAACGAATAAAAAGCTACTGACTGCAAAAAAACCAATCACATAATCAGACCAGTTTGCATAATCAAGAATAACTTTCATCATTCCTAAAACAAATAAAAAAATATTAATTCCCATCGGAATCTCATATGTTCTCCAATCGATGACACTCAATACGATGAGAGCTGAAGTTGCAAAACAATACAAAACGCTAGTTACGCTATCACCGTTAACTATAAAAACTAACACATACAAAAGTGCATTAAGTGCCTCAATCAAAGGATACTGAAGGGATATCCTTTGGTGGCACTTTCTACACTTACCTTTTAATATGAGATAACTAAACAGTGGTATATTATCGAACCAAGCTAGTTGATAGCCACAGCCCATACAATGAGAACGTGTCCACACGATACTCTCTTTTCTCGGAATTCGATAAATACAAACATTTAAGAAACTTCCGATGAGTATTCCAAAAACAAAGATAACAGATAAAAAGAATAGCTTCATTCGACACCTCACCGTCATCCAGTAGTTTCATCTAAGAGGAAACTACTGGATGAATTATGTATTATTTAGATATAATCTTTTCTAATATTGGCTCACTAGATTTAAAAGCTTCTACAGTTACCGCTCCACCACTTGTTGCACCTAAATACTTAACTACTATTTTATCCAAACCATCTGCTTCTTTAGATACCATCTTTTTTTCTATTGTAGCAACAATACTACTACCTGTAGCTACACCAATAAATTCCTTCATATCTTTAAGAACCTCATCTTTACCATTACCACCAGCTTTCCAATTATTATCATTACCTGTTACTAATTCCAATGTATAATCCGTGTTAGTTGTTAACTTTCCTGCCTGTGTTGCAAAACTGGATACAGCTGCCGTTGCTACTGTATTAAGCACCTGATTATCGGTAGCCTCTCTAGATTTCTCTAAGTATGGTAATACTTGTGTTCCAACAACACCCATTAAGATCGCCATAATCGCTATAACGATAATTAATTCTACAAGTGAAAAACCTTTGTTCCCTGATTTCTTCATGAATTTTTTCATAATCTCATTCTCCTTTTTAATAATTTATTAACAATGACTGCGCCTTCATTCGTAGCCATTTGTCAAACTAGGTTATGCATTTTCTATGTTACTATAGATACTTAGCATTGGCGACATAATTGCTATTAAGATTATACCAACGATTGCTGCTAAGACAATAATAATCATTGGTTCCATAATGGAAGTTAACGTACTCGTTGTATTCTCCACTTCTTCTTCATAGTATTCCGCCAGATTATCTAACATAGCTTCCAAGTTACCTGTATCTTCACCAATCTTTGTCATATGGCATAGTCTTGGTGGTATGTACTCTGATTTCATTAACGGTTCCGAAAGAGGAACACCCTTCGAAACTTCTTCTTTTGTATTAACAAATACTTCTTTAATTACCTTGTTCTTAATCGTACGCGATGTAATTTCTAACGCATTCAGCATACTGATACCAGCAGCCATTAATGTACTCATCGTTCGCGCAAATCTTGCGCATGACGATTTTATCGTTAACTTACCAAATAACGGCAACTTAACTCCTAGTTTTGCAAAAAAAAGCTTACCAGCATCCGACGACCTAAATAGAACGGTTAAAGTGGCTAAAGCTCCAATACCAATTAATATGATATACCACTTTTCCATGACAAAGTCACTTATTCCCATAACTGCCTGCGTCATAACAGGCAATTCTTGATCCATGTTTTCAAACATTGTTTTAAAGTTTGGGATAACTTTAACCATCATAATAGCGACTACAACTATTGCTACGACACAAACAACAATTGGGTAGATCATTGCTTTTGCAATTAAAGACCTTAATTTTGAGTCCTTATCAAACTGAGTTGCCATACGGTCTAGTGCAATCTCCAAGCTACCAGAAGCTTCCCCTGCTTCCATCATATTAATTAGAATTGGTGGAAAAACATTCCCTTGTAATTGCATGGCACCAGCAAGTGTTTCCCCTTTTTCTACTGCACTCTGAACATTTTTTATTGCCTTTTTTAAGTTCGCTTTTTCTGTCTCCTGATACAGCAGATCGAGTGCTTCCACTACTGTAATTCCTGCTGTTAAAATACTTCGAAACTGACGACAAAAAATAGCTAAATCTTTTGGCTTTATTTTGTCAAATCCAGGCAAAGTAATATCTTTGTTTAAAACGCTTTGTTCTTTAACACTTACAATAATATTACCTTCCATACGTAAAGCATCATACACACGATCAATATTCTCTGCCTCTACACTACCTTTTTTCTTTTTTCCAGTTTTTTGTATTACTTCGTAATTATATACAGCCACTTGCTACCTCCTCCGTCATTTTTCATAATAAGAATCTCTTAGACAATGCGCTTGGGTCTTGAGCATAGCTAATAGCCATTTCTCTTTTTATCTTCCTTGCATTTGACAATTCAAATAATGCTTCATCCATTGTTATCATTCCAAGTTTTCGACTTGTTTGGATAGTCGAACCAATTAGATGCGTTTTTGACTCACGAATATGGTTACGAATGGCTGGCGTATTTATCATAACTTCAAAAGCAGCAACTCGTCCTTTTTCGTCTGCCGTTGGAATTAATTGTTGAGATATAACTGCTTCTAAAACAGAACTTAACTGAGTACGCACTTGTTGTTGCTGATGAGGTGGAAATACATCGATAATACGGTCAATCGTTTCTGCCGAACCGATGGTATGTAAGGTTGAAAATACAAGATGTCCTGTCTCAGCCGCACTAATTGCTGTACTAATCGTTTCTAAGTCACGCATCTCTCCGACTAGAATAACATCTGGATCTTCACGCAAGGCCGCACGTAATGCATTGGAATAACTATAGGTATCCTGTCCTAGCTCTCTTTGATTGACGATTGCTTTTTTATGATAGTGTAAATACTCGATTGGGTCCTCTATCGTTATAATGTGAGTAGCATAGTTTTCATTAATTCGGTCGACTAACGAAGCTAAGGAAGTTGATTTACCACTTCCGGTAGGGCCTGTTACTAATACTAAGCCTCGACGTTTTTTTGTTAATTCTACAACCGTGGCAGGTAAACCTAATTCGTCTGGTTTTGGTATCTGCATGGTAATAATACGTAATACTGCTGCATAGGAGTTACGCTGCTTAAATACATTAACACGAAAACGACCTACATTAGGGATCGAATACGAAAAATCCACTTCTCCCTTTTCTTCGAATATTTTGGCTATTCGCTCTGACATGATACTACTAACTAAGAATTCAACATCCACTGGAGTAAGTTTTTCGTTAAAAACATCTACTAATGTACCATTGATTCGGAATTTAGGTGGTATACCTACTGTTAGATGTAGGTCAGATGCATTGTACTCCTTTGCCTGTTTTAAAAGCTGATCCATTGTATACATAGTTTTCTCCTCGTCGTTATTCTTCAAAAGCAATTCTTCGAAGCTCTGATATTGAAGTTGTACCATCTAATACATACTTTGCTGCTGCAACACGAAGTGTCTTCATTCCCTCACTCAAAGCAACTTCCTTTATCTTTTCTGCATTGGAACCTGCACTTATAACTTCTCGTAACTTATTACTGATTGGCATAATCTCATACACACCAATTCGACCTCGATAACCTGTATTATTACAATGCATACATCCACCTGGTTCAAAGATGATAGTATCTCTTTCATTCCTAGCGCCTAATAACTCTTGTTCAAACTTATCTGCATATCGTTGTTTTCTACATCTTGGACAAAGACGTCTTACAAGACGTTGTGCAATAACTCCTACCGTCGCATCTGCAATCAGATAAGGTTCGACACCCATATCTTGCAAACGAGTAATTGAACTTGCAGCACTATTCGTATGTAGTGTACTTACAACAAGGTGACCTGTGATCGAAGCTTTTACGGCGATTTCAGCTGTTTCACGGTCACGAATCTCACCAATCATAATGATATCAGGATCTTGTCGTAAGATGGAACGTAACGCTGCTGCAAATGTCATATCTGCTTTAACATTAACTTGTACCTGATTGATTCCATCGATATTGGCTTCCACTGGATCTTCAACTGTTATAATGTTAACGCCCTCCACGTTTAGTTCACTAAGCGCTGTGTATAACGTAGTGGATTTACCACTACCAGTAGGACCAGTAACTAAGATAATTCCGTGTGGATTCTTTAAGATTCGATCAAACTTTTCCATCTCATCGTCAGAAAAACCAAGGTCTTTTTTATCCTTTGTCAAAGCCATCTTCGAAGTAAGTCGCATTACGACTTTCTCTCCGAATACGGTTGGAAGTACAGATACACGGATATCATATTCTGTATTATCAACAATTGAGGTAATACGGCCATCTTGAGGTTTTCGCTTCTCTGAGATATCCATGCCACCAATAATCTTTATTCGTGCTATAATAGCAGTTAACACATCGAGTCCATATGTCATAACATTCTCTAGCACACCATCCACTCGATATCGAACTCGAACCTGTTTTTCCATAGGTTCGATATGTATATCACTGGCGCGTTGTCGAACTGCTTGTTCGATTACTTTATTCACCAGCTGAACGATAGGAGAATTAGATACATCCAATTCTGCTGCCTTTTCGTCTTCTTTCTTTTCACTTGCTTGTTGCTCTTTACGTTCCTTGGAGTAACGTTCTGCTGCTTTTCTTGCTTCGGTATTGCCATAATGACGATCAATCATTGTCAAAATTTCAGATTTTGGTGCTACAAATTGTTCAATCTGATAGTTGGTTATAATCGAAAGGTCATCCATTGCAATCAGATCCAGTGGATCTGACATTGCAACCCTTAATATATTCGGATTTTTCGGATTAACTGCAAAAGGAATCAATGAATATTTTCTAAGTACTTGCTCATCAACTAATCTAATTATATTGTCAGGAATTTGAAGCTCTAATAAGTTAACTGAATTTAACCCTAATTGTTTCACAAGTGCATCTACAATTTGGCTTTCCTGTATGATACCTAAATCTACTAAGGCTTCTCCCAGTTTTAATTTTTTTGTTTTTTGATTGGCTAATCCAGCTTGTAGTTGTTCTTCTGTAATGGCTCCTGCTGCTAATAAAATATCACCCAGTCGTCTTTTTTGTCGGATTGTTCTATTCATAAACTCAATTGCCATAATTAGTCACTCTTTTCTACGAGATTTTAGTATACCCCTATTATATCCCAGTATTTTACATAAATCAATAAAAACCGTATAACATTTATCATCATATTTACTTATCAAATCTATAACTTTCCCTTTTTTAAAGAACTTTTTAACGCTTCTAAAATAATAGTTCTCACCTTTAATGCTTCTTCTTTACCCATTGGTTCGATACCCTCTAGACGATATGGTAGATTTAGTTGCTCATATTTCGTTCTCCCCATTGTGTGATAAGGCAATACATCTAATGCTTTTAGGCTCTTTAATGAAGATAAAAATTCCCCAAGTAACATTAAATCAGATACATCATCTGTGATACCTGGGACTGCAACATAACGAATCCAAAGTTCCTTCTCATGATCACTAACAAACCGAGCGAATTCTAATACTGCTCGATTCGAACATCCTGTTAACTCTCTATGCTTTTCATCATCGATTTCTTTGATATCTAGCATAACGATATCTGTAACTTCCAATAGCTTACTATAACGTTCTCCTTCATTACTTGTAAAAGTAATACCAGAAGTATCGAGACAAGTATGAATTCCTTTTTCTTTTGCTTGTCGAAATAATTCTGTTACAAAATCAATCTGTAAAAGAGGCTCCCCACCAGTTACCGTAATTCCTCCACCTTTTAGGAATTCCTTATAAGAATCATACTCCCTTAAGATATCTTCTACAGTCCGACTTGTACCACCTTTAACTTCCCATGTATCTGGATTGTGACAGTATGCACAGCGCATAGGACAGCCTTGCAAAAATACTACGAAGCGAATTCCAGGCCCATCCACGGTACCAAAGGATTCGGTTGAATGTACACTACCAATTAGTTTATTATTCTCCATATACCATTTCCATTTTCTACATGAATTGTTTATATTGTATAATTAATTTAATAATATCTTTTTTCCAAAAAAAGTGAAAAAAATAGAAATTTGTAATAAATTTTATAAAAAATTAACAAACCCTATATATAAAATATAATATTTTTGGTTGATTTGTCAATGCTTTTTCCTTATATTTTAATTTTTTGTCATTATCAGTACTTATTAGAAGATATAGGATATACATTTATGTTATTTCACAAATATTTATGTTAATTCGATTAGTTTTATTCTACATTTTTCCCTATGTAAAACACCTCATACTCCAAATACTGGTTATTGTGATAAAAGTGTTTAAAAAAGTTTCTATGTCAGTGTTGGCACGTTATTAAATGTAATCATACGCCAACACTGACATAAATCCAAAAAATGAGCTGGACACTAAGTGATTCATTTTTATCAGTTAGTGTCACAGCTCATTTTTAATCTTATCTATAGTTACATTGACTTATGAAAAGTTCTTGATATTACATCATCCTGTTGTTCCTTTGTTAACTTTGTAAAGTTAACTGCATATCCAGACACACGAACGGTTAACTGTGGATAGTTCTCAGGATGCGCCTGAGCATCTAATAATGTTTCCTTTGTAAAGACATTCACATTTAAGTGATGTCCTCCTTTTTCAACGTAACCATCTAATAAAGATACTAAATTATCTACCTGTTGATTTCCCATAATTAATCTCCTTTTTCTTCGATAAATTCTGTGACAGCTCCTCATCAATTCCTTTATGAAGTGTTGGTACGCTGCAAGCCGTTTGTCCATTACAACTGTCGACACTTAGCGTATTGGTAACTTGCTCTTCACCATCAACATCCTCTACTATAACATTCATATGTCCGCCTTCTTCACTTACAAAGGAATCCAACATTGCTACAATTTGATCGATTCTCTCTTTTTCTGTCATAGTTACCTCATGCGTTCTAAATCTAGATCGCCTACGAATAATTGATCGTCTTTTCCTAATGCACCTGGAATGATTGAGAAGGTATTAGAAATACCATCTTGTGCATCTTTAAATGGGAGTTTTGCTACGGATGCTAGAGAAGCTACCGCTCCATGAGTATCTCTACGATGCATTGGATTTGCACCAGGTGCAAGTGGTTCTCCCTTTTTACGTCCGTCTGGAGTATTACCTGTCTTCTTACCGTAAACAACATTAGAAGTTATAGTTAAGATCGACATGGTTGGGAATGAATCACGGTACGTATGATGTTTACGAATCATGTTCATAAAATTATGAACCAATTGAACTGCGATATCATCAACACGATCGTCGTTATTACCATACTTTGGATAGTCACCTTCTACTTCGTAATCTATAACAATTCCACTCTCGTCACGTACTGCTTTTACTTTTGCATATTTAATCGCGCTAAGGGAGTCAGCAACTACAGATAAACCAGCAATACCAGTCGCAAAGTAACGTTTTACATCACGGTCATGTAATGCCATCTGAATCTTCTCGTAGCTGTACTTATCATGCATGTAATGAATAACATTAAGCGTATTCACGTAAAGTTCTGCCAACCATTCCATCATATCAGTGTATTTTGACATAACTTCGTCATAATCGAGGTAATCTCCCTCTACTGGTCTAAATTTTGGTCCCACCTGAATTTTTAACACTTCATCTACGCCACCGTTAATTGCGTAAAGAAGACACTTTGCAAGGTTAGCACGTGCTCCAAAGAACTGCATCTCCTTACCAACTCGCATCGAGGATACACAACAAGCAATCGCATAATCATCTCCATGAGTAGGACGCATCATATCATCATTCTCATATTGAATTGAAGAAGACATGATTGACATCTTTGCACAGTATTCTTTAAACTTTCTTGGCAAACGAGTAGACCATAGAACTGTTAAGTTTGGTTCTGGAGCAGTACCTAAGTTATCAAGGGTATGAAGATAACGGAAGGAAGTCTTTGTAACCATATGACGTCCGTCAACTCCAATACCAGCGATACTTTCTGTAACCCAAGTAGGATCACCAGAGAATAAAGCATTGTATTCAGGTGTTCTAGCAAATTTCACAAGACGTAACTTCATAATGAAATGATCAATATATTCCTGTGCCTGCTCTTCTGTGATTAAGCCTCTGTCTAAATCTCTTTGAATATAGATATCAAGGAAGGTAGACGTACGGCCAAGGCTCATAGCTGCACCATTTTGTTCCTTTACAGCTGCTAAGTATCCAAAATATAACCACTGGATTGCTTCCTTTGCATTCGATGCTGGCCTGCTAATATCATAACCATAGATTTCACCTAATTTTTTTAGATCCGAAAGTGCACGAATCTGTTCTGCTAACTCCTCGCGTAGACGAATGTTATCTCCTGTCATTCTCTTTAAAGAAGTATTTAACTGTTCTTTTTTATCTTTCACTAATTCATCGATTCCGTATAATGCTACACGACGATAATCACCAATGATACGTCCTCTACCATAAGCGTCTGGAAGACCTGTGATAATCGCAGATTTTCTTGCAAGTTTCATCTCATCTGTATAAGCATCAAAGACTCCTTGATTGTGAGTCTTACGATAATCTGTGAAAATCTTTACCACATCTTCATCCACTTCATATCCGTTTTCATGGCATGCATTCTGTGCCATACGGATACCACCATTTACTTGTAAAGAACGTTTAAATGGTTTATCTGTCTGAAAACCAACAATTTGTTCAATCTCTTTATTTAAATAACCAGGGCCATGAGAAGTAATCGTAGATACTAATTTTGTATCCATGTCAAGTACTCCGCCTGCTTCTCTTTCTTGCTTTGATAACTCCATTACTTGGGTCCAAAGTTCTAATGTTGCTTGTGTTGGACCTACTAAAAATGAATCATCACCATCATACATGGTATAATTTTTTTGAATAAAATCGCGTACATTAACTGTACTACACCATTTACCTTCAGAAAAACCTTCCCACTCTTTATAGATTGTTGTAGTCATCTTATTCCTCCAATCTTCATTCCTTAATTGCCAATTTCTTAACAAATTAAGTGATTACCTCAGAATTTTTAATTCCTAGTATTTCTATGGACATTATATCAAAAATAGTAGATCTATACAATGTGAAAATTATAGAATTTCTTGGCATTACTTCTATCTTTATTATAACATTGTTACATTTTTCTTCTAATTATTTATACTAATCAATATATCCCATTTCACTTATTAAGGTTACATAGAATCGAACTACAAAAATTTTCATGTGTGTGATGTTGTTGGGAACATGAGTTGTTTTTCTGTAATTTGCTTTAAATCCTCCCCTAGATAAAAGTAGGTACTATCTTCTTCTTTATGTACTCTTCTAGAAAATTGATTGCAACCTAATGGAGTAAAATGAAATACTACCTCGCGAACTGTGTTGCCAAAAGAGTAGATTACGCGATTTAGATCAACTACATGATCAGCAATTACAAGATTTAAATATAATGTATTCTTCTCGATCTCTGCGATTACATATGCATTCTCTTCTTTCAGATAATAATAATTCTCACTCATTAATTGAGTTGCATAAAAGCCCGCAATTCCTCGATTGTCAATCATACCTAGTCGTTCGTTTGCAGTTCTTGCTTGAAAAGCATCAAGAACTTTATTCACATTCTCTAACTTTTTCATATCTATTTTTTCTGCTAGCATCAAAGCTTTAGAACTATCAATTTCTTGAAAATACTCATATTGTGTACCTACCGTAAAACCAAATCTCGGATAGTAATCTAATACGCTGTCATTACCAAAAAGGAAGATTCCATCTGCTTTTTTATATTCATTAAGAATATGCTCCATAAGGCGTCGACCAAGTCCTTGATTTCTATAATCAGGATCTGTCATTACTGTTCCTAATTGAATATATTGTTTCTTCACTCCATCTAATAAAAATGTCATAAAATTAACAGAAACATTACTTATTACTCGTTCTCCATCTACGATAACATAAGGTTTATAATCCTTTGTCCAAAGTCCTTTATTATCCCAGTCTTGAAAATTAAAACAGAAAACCTTCTGTGTAAGATCATTAAAGCTCTTTTTTATTTGTTCATTCTCGTGTACATTACTTACTAATTGATACATATGAAATCTCCTCTTTATTTTCAATAGAATCCAAAAACCACTCCTTATATCCAAACACTCGTTCATCAATTCTACACTAATAACTACCACAATGCAATATTTTCTCAAAGATTACGTCAAGTTCTCTCTTGTTGCTTCCTTTTATATGTGTTATAATACTCCAGTCAAGGTCAAAAGAGGTGAAATAGTTATTCGTCGCTTTTGGCATATTTATATTTATAGGATAAGAAGGGACGATACTTTGATGAAAATTGGATTTGATAATCAAAAATACTTAAAGATGCAATCGGAGCATATTAGAGAGAGAATCGGAAAATTTGATAACAAATTATATCTAGAGTTCGGTGGTAAATTATTTGACGATTATCATGCTTCTCGTGTATTACCAGGATTTGCTCCCGATTCCAAGCTTAAGATGTTACTTGAATTAAAAGACCAAGTAGAAATCGTAATTGTCATTAGTGCGGCTGATATTGAAAAAAGTAAAGTGCGTAGTGATTTAGGAATCACATATGATTTGGATGTATTAAGACTAATTGACGCATTCCAAAATAAAGGTCTTTTCGTTGGTAGCGTAACTATCACACAATACGCTGGACAAGCAAGCGCTGATGTATTCAAATCCAAACTCGAATCACTCGGTATATGTGTTTACGTACATCATATCATTCCAGGTTATCCTAATAACATTTCCTTAATCTTAAGCGAAGAAGGATATGGAAAAAATGATTATATAAAAACAAGTCGTCCATTAGTAGTTATTACAGCTCCAGGTCCTGGAAGCGGTAAGATGGCAACCTGTCTTTCTCAATTATATCACGAGCACAAACGGGGTATCCGCGCAGGCTACGCCAAGTTTGAAACCTTCCCAATCTGGAATATACCTTTAAAACATCCAGTCAATCTTGCATATGAGGCGGCAACTGCCGATTTAAATGATGTTAATATGATTGATCCATTCCATCTTGAGGCATATGGCATTACAACTGTAAACTATAATCGTGATGTAGAAATTTTCCCTGTATTAAAAGCAATCTTTGATCGTATTGATAATAACTGTCCATATAAGTCTCCAACTGATATGGGTGTTAACATGGCTGGTAACTGTATCATCGATGACGTTGCATGCCGTGAAGCATCAAGGCAAGAAATCATTCGCCGTTACTATCAAACACTATGTGAAGTCGTAAATGATACTACAAAAGCTAACCAGGTTTATAAGCTTGAATTATTATTAAATCAAGCAGGGATTACAGTCGATGACCGCAAGGTTGTAAAAGCTGCTAATGATTTAGCTTTCATTAAGAAATCACCAACAGCTGCTGTTGAATTGCCAAATGGTGAAATTATTACTGGAAAAACATCCGATCTTTTAGGAGCTTCTGCAGCTGTATTACTAAATGCACTGAAAAAACTAGCAGGAATTGACCATGAAACTCATCTCATTTCTCCTTTAGCGATTCAACCAATTCAAGAGCTAAAAATCGATTATCTAGGTAGCAAAAATCCTAGACTTCATACTGATGAAGTATTAATTGCATTATCCATAAGTGCAATGAAAGATGAGGTAGCCAAAAAAACAATGGATCAGCTTCCTCACTTAAAAGGTTGTGAAGTTCATACAAGTGTTATCATCTCTGAGGTTGACCGTAAAATATTCAAAAAACTTGGTATGCATTTAACATCAGAACCAACCTACGAAAGTAAAAACTTGTTCCATTAATGAAATTACTTCTCAAAATTACAAACATTCGAATCACGAATAAGGATGCTGTCATCTCGTGTGATAGCACCTTTTTTTTGCATATTTTTACCTCATGATGGAAAAAATAATAGAAAGATTGCCTTCGCTTAATAATTTTACTTAGACTTTACAAAAGATATATTTTTCTTTTACAGTAGTCCAATAAAATTTACACACAGAATATAAACTTTATCGACATTTGATGCGATATGAAGGAGAATCCACATGGACATTTTTTCCGTATTTACACTTTTGGGTGGTTTAGCCCTATTCCTGTATGGTATGAACGTTATGGGTGCTGGTCTCGATAAAGTTGCTGGCGGACGTTTAGAACGTATCTTAGAGAAACTTACTTCAAACCCAATTAAATCTGTTTTCTTGGGTGCTTTAGTAACAACGGTAATTCAATCTTCCTCTGCTACCACAGTAATGGTAGTAGGTTTCGTAAACTCAGGTATTATGAAACTATCCAACGCAGTTGGTATAATTATGGGAGCTAACCTAGGAACTACCGCTACTGCTTGGATTTTAAGCTTATCTGGTTTGGAAGGCGACAGCTTTATTGTTAAGATTTTTAAGCCAAGTTCTTTTTCCCCTATCTTAGCCTTTATTGGAATTATCTTATTTATGGTATCAAAGAAAGATAGAAAAAAAGATATAGGAATCATATTGATTGGTTTTGCAATTTTAATGACAGGTATGGAATCCATGAGTGGTGCTGTGAAACCACTTGCGGATGTTCCAGGTTTTCGTAATATTTTAACCATGTTTAGCAATCCATTATTAGGTGTATTGACAGGAGCTCTGCTAACTGCCATTATTCAAAGTTCTTCTGCCTCTGTTGGTATTTTACAAGCAATCTCAATTACTGGTGGGCTTACCTATAGTGCTGCAATTCCAATTATTATGGGACAAAATATTGGTACATGTATTACAGCTATACTGTCAGGTATTGGTGCAAGTAAAAATGCTAGAAGAGCTAGTCTGGTTCACCTATATTTTAATTTAATTGGAACCATTGTATTTTTGGCTGTATTTTACACAGTTCAGTACACAATTGGTTTCCCATTCATTAATGACTCTGTTGATGCGGTATCGATTGCAATTGTTCATACTTTATTTAACTTGTTCTCAACAGCAATCTTATTACCATTCTCTAAGGGTCTTGAAAAACTTGCCTGTCTGACTATTAAAGACAAGGAAGAAAAAGAAAAAGGAAAAGAAGATGACCTGGATGCAATCCGTGGTCTTGACGAGCGTTTCTTAGCATCTCCAAGTTTTGCAGTTGATCAATGTAAAGATTTAACGAAACAAATGGCAATTTTATCAAGAGACACTTTATTAGCCTCAATTCAATTAATGGAACACTACGATGAAGAAGCAGCGAAAGAAATCATTACTTGGGAAGATAAAATCGATAAATATGAAGATATCATCGGTACTTATCTTGTCAAACTAAGTAGCAAAAGTCTTTCGGAGAATGATAGCAAAAGTGTTTCTGTTTCCCTCCATGTGATTGGTGATCTTGAGCGTATTGGTGACCATGCCGTGAATTTAAAAGATGTAGCGAAAGAAATGCATCAGAAAAAAATCATATTTTCTCCAGAAGCACAAGAAGAATTAAAAGTAATGACTAGTGCAATTACTGATGTTTTAACACAAACCATTCTCGCATTTGAGACGAATAATTTAGATTTATGCAAACAAATAGAACCACTAGAAGAAGTAGTAGATACACTTCGTAAAGAGTTAAAAGATCGTCACATACGCCGTCTACAAAGCGGTAATTGTACAACAGAATTAGGATTTATCTATTCCGATATTCTTACGAATTATGAACGTATCTCCGATCATTGCAGCAATATAGCTGTATGTCTTCTACAGGTTGATGAAAATAGTTTTGAAACTCATAGCTATATGCACGAAGTCAAGTATGCAAAAGATAGTTCTTTTAATCAGCAATTTGAAACTGTTAAAGCCAAATATGAACTTCCAAACTAAAATTCTAAAGGGACTGTCGCACAAAGGGCAGTATGAATAAAGAATGAAGGGCGATGGTATTTTTCTTCGGCGCGCTATGCTCACAAGCCCCACAAAGTGCGTGTGGGGACTTGTAAGGCACTCCGAAAAATACCATCGCCCTTCATTCTTTTATACAATATTCAGCTTGTGCGTCAGTCCCTTTTACAGTTCATTCATAAATTGTTCTAACTATTATCAATCAATACACAAATCGTTGTTCCAACTCCTACCTTACTCTCAATCGAAAGTCGCTCTCCATGTTTTGCAACAATATGCTTTACAATTGCTAGTCCGAGACCTGTTCCACCTGTTTCTTTGGAACGGCTCTTATCTACACGATAAAAACGTTCAAAAACTCGATGAAGATGTTCCTCGGGGATACCTATCCCAGTATCAGAAACAGTAACTCTAGTATATTTTTCTTCTCGTTGAATTCGAACTAATACTGTACCATTCACACGATTGTAACGTATCGCATTATCACAAAGATTATTAATTAGTTCTTCCATCATCATCTTATTGGCATGAACCTTTGAAGAACTACCCTCAATCTTTAACGTAACCTGATGCTTTTTAGCTGAAATCATTAAAGCACTGACACATCTTTTTGCTATCTCATAAATATCAATGTCTTCTTTAACAACTTCAACTTCTGTTTCATCCAATTCTGAGAGCTCAATAATATCATTAATCAGATGAAGAAGTCGAGAGGCATTATTGCGTATCTCAGAACTAAAATGAGGAATATCCTCTTGCTTTGTAATACCACTCTCTATTAATTCTGCATATCCTATAATTGAAGTTAATGGTGTCTTTAGTTCATGAGTTACATTTGCTGTGAATTCTTGACGAATTCGTTCACTCTTTTCTAAAGTTCTAAGCTGTTTTGAGATGCTATCATGCTGAATCCAGATCGTATTAGCAAATGGCTTAAGTTCCTCATATGGAACGTTGCTATGAAAGTCTTCAAATTGGTTGATATTAAGCCCAATTTTTTGAATCGGCTTAATGATGCGCGTTGTTAATAAACGAGCCATTAATAAGCTAATTAAAGATAAAATCCCAATACCTAAGATTAAACTTGGCAATGTTTTATATAATAGTGTTAATAGTCCTTTCTCCTCTTTTCCAACACGTAGAACTACGTCTGGATACAGTTTTAATGCACAATAATATGTATTCTGATTTAATGTATCAGAATGACGCATATCTTGTCCATAACCGTTATCAAAGGCTTCAACTATCTCCTTTCTATTTTGGTGATTTTCCATCGTATCCGCAGCAACATAGCTATCATATAAGACGATACCCTCACGATTAACAACTGTTACCCGAATGTCATCATTGTTAAAGATATATTCCGTATCTTTCAAGTCAGAATTTAAGATAATATCCTTAATCACCTTAGCATTAGACTTTAAATCACTGTAAACTTGTTTTTGAAACATCGAATAATACACAAGTATTGTAATAAATGTCGTTAGACCAATTGCCAAACCAGCAATAATTACAAAATAAATTGTGATTCGATTTTTTAAACTAATTGCCTTCTTTTTCTTAATCTCCAATTTTATATCCTACATTTCTAACAGTTTTTATAATATCTCCACTTTCACCTAGCTTTTGGCGAAGTGTTTTGATATGCATATCAACGGTACGAGTTTCCCCCTCATAGTCAAATCCCCATACTCGTTCCATGATACGATCACGGGATAAGACAATGCTTTGATTCTCTAGAAGATAACGCAGTAGTTCAAACTCCTTATAGGTCAACTCACACGGTTCTTCATTTACAGTTACTATATGCTTTTCAATATTCATAACGACGGAATTGAATTCAAAGTTTGTATTGACTTTTGTGGTACCAGCTCTTCTTAATAACGCTTTCACTCTTGATACTAATTCCATAACACCAAAAGGTTTTGTAATATAGTCATCTGCCCCTAGATCAAGCCCTTTTACCTTATCCATCTCTGAGGTTTTCGCTGTCACCATCATAATTGGAATATTCTTAGTTCTTTTATCTTTGCGAAGAGTAGATAAGATCGTTAAGCCGTCTTCATTCGGTAACATAATATCGAGTAAGATCGCTTGAGGTATTTCTTTTTCTAAAGCTCGATATAATTCTGTACCAAGTTCAAAACACTCAACATCAAATCCACTGTTTTTTAATGCATACCCTTCTATTTCTCTAATATTAGCATCATCTTCTACAATATAAATCATAAAAATCCTCCACGTTGCACTCCCTACCTATAGCACTGTTAATCATCGTCAATTCTACTATGACTTTTGCATTTTAAGCATTGCAACATCTAACCAAATATCTGTTTGTTAATTTAGATTATATCATACTATGATTTCTTAAAGAACACAAGTGAAGGTACTTCCAAAATCTAATTCACTTTTGTAAGAATGAGCCTTATCGTATATGGTCCGAGTGCCTTACAAGCTCCACTTGATTTTGTGGACTTGCGATATCACACGCCAAAGAAAATATACGATAAAGCTCATTCTTTTTTACTTATATTGTTGCATGACATTTTACTCAGAGTGTGCAGATTTTATAGTCAATTGAAGACCTGGTTGTAAAATCATCGTATCAAGCGGATTCATTGATACTAACTCTGCAAACTTCATGTTAGTTCGTTCTAAAACTGTCTTAATTGATTCGTCTGCTCCAACTGTGTAAATACTCGTTTTGTCTTGTACCTGCTCTGTGGCCATATCTCCACCTGTTGGGATACAGATTTTATCTCCTATTCTCAGATTGTAGATGTTGGTATATGGATTTGCTCGTAAAATCTTTGCTGTAGGGATTCCATAACGTTGACCAATTTTATAAAGCGTATCCCCTGGCTTAATAATATAGATAATTCCATTACAAGCTTGATTAATCATAATATCCCTTTCCTATTGATCCTAACAATCCAGCATTTTCAATCCTGTATCATCCAACTGATTGAATCGTTAGATACAATTTATCATTATTAATATATGATTTTTTTAAACCGTTTGTTCTTATTCGTATGAATTTAACCGTATGTTCAAAAATTCTTTGGTTGAACTTAATCATTATGTGTCGTATAATAGATAATTGGTAGAATTAGGTCTTAATTAATTATATTCTAACCACATGTATCTTATTTCAAACAATTATTTAAAGCGCGAGGTTACATATGTCCAAATTAAATTATACGCTTGGTATTGATATAGGTTCGACGACTGTAAAAATTGCAATCCTTAATGATAAGAATGATATTTTATTTTCTGATTATGAACGCCATTTTGCAAATATTCAAGCAACATTAGCAAGTTTATTAGTGAAAGCACAAGACCAAATAGGAAACCTAGATATTTCTCCAGTTATCACAGGTTCTGGTGGTTTAACTATATCAAAGCACTTAGAGGTACCATTTGTACAAGAAGTAGTTGCAGTATCTACTGCACTTAATAATTATGCCCCACAAACTGATGTTGCAATTGAACTTGGTGGAGAAGATGCTAAGATAATCTATTTTTCTAACGGAATCGAGCAACGTATGAATGGCATCTGTGCAGGTGGTACCGGTTCTTTTATCGATCAGATGGCAACTTTATTAAAGACTGATGCTACTGGTTTGAATGAATATGCGAAAAGCTACCAGGCAATATATCCAATTGCTGCTCGTTGTGGCGTATTTGCAAAAAGCGATATTCAACCATTGATTAATGAAGGTGCAACTAAACCAGATTTAGCTGCTTCCATCTTTCAAGCTGTTGTTAATCAAACAATCAGTGGACTTGCTTGTGGTAAACCAATCCGAGGTAATGTTGCCTTTCTTGGGGGTCCATTACATTTCTTATCTGAATTAAAGAATGCATTTATCCGTACTTTAAACTTAACTGAGGAACATATTATTGCTCCAAATCATTCTCACTTATTCGCAGCAGTTGGAGCTGCTTTGAATGCAAAAGAAGAGGTTGAAACTTCACTAAAAACTCTTTCCGACTTACTTAACCATGGTATTACTTTAGACTTTGAAGTAAATCGTATGGATCCACTTTTTGCAAGTGAAGAAGATTATCAATCTTTCTTAGAGCGCCATAATATACATACTGTAAAAAAAGCTCCACTTTCGGAATATCAAGGTGACTGTTTCTTAGGAATCGATGCTGGTTCTACAACGACAAAGGCTGCATTGGTCGGTACGGATGGCTCATTACTGTATTCCTTTTATAGTAATAACAATGGTAGTCCATTAAAAACCACAATCAAAGCAATCAAAGAAATATATTCCCTATTGCCAGCAGGTGTACGTATTGTACGAAGCTGTTCCACTGGTTACGGAGAAGCACTAATCAAATCTGCACTATTATTAGATGAGGGTGAGGTTGAAACAGTTGCCCATTATTATGCTGCTGCCTTCTTTGACCCAGCAGTCGATTGTATCCTTGATATTGGTGGACAGGATATGAAATGTATCAAAATTAAAAATGGTACCGTAGACTCTGTCCAGTTAAATGAAGCTTGTTCTTCTGGTTGTGGTTCATTCATTGAAACTTTTGCTAAATCTCTTAATTATGAGGTTGCGGATTTTGCGAAAATTGCATTATTAACGAAAAATCCGATTGATCTAGGCTCTCGTTGTACGGTATTTATGAATTCAAAAGTAAAACAGGCTCAAAAAGAAGGTGCAACGGTTGCAGACATTAGTGCTGGTTTAGCTTATTCTGTTATTAAGAATGCTCTATATAAAGTTATTAAGATTGCCGATCCAAAAGATCTAGGTAATCATATCGTTGTTCAAGGCGGTACTTTCTATAATGATGCCGTTCTTCGCAGTTTTGAGATTATAGCTGGAGTAAATGCAATACGTCCGGATATCGCAGGTATCATGGGTGCTTTTGGTGCTGCATTAATTGCACGTGAGCATTATGAAAAGCAAGAATCAACCATGCTTTCCATTGACCAAATCAACGAACTGAAATTTGAATCCAGTATGACAAGATGCAAAGGATGTACGAATAGCTGTCTCCTTACGATTAACAAATTTTCGGATAATCGTCGTTTTATCTCTGGTAATCGTTGTGAAAAGGGGCTCGGAAAAGAAAAGAATAAAGATAATATCCCGAACTTATTTGATTATAAACTAAAACGATATATGAACTATGAGTCAATTCCAAAAGAAATAGCAAAACGTGGTTCTGTTGGTATACCAAGAGTTTTGAATCTATATGAGAATTATCCATTCTGGCATACCTTCTTTACTAAATTGGGATATCATGTCGAATTATCACCAAACTCCACGAGAAAGATTTATGAGCTGGGAATTGAATCGATTCCGAGTGAGTCCGAATGCTATCCAGCAAAAATTGCACATGGACATATTATGTGGTTGCTTCAAAATGATATAAAATACATCTTCTATCCTTGTATTCCTTATGAACGTAAGGAAATCAAAGATACTGGTAATCACTATAACTGCCCAATTGTTACATCCTATGGAGAGAATATTAAAAATAACGTCGAGGAATTAAGAGCTTCTGATATCACTTATCAAAATCCTTTTATGTCCTTTGAAAATGAAGAAATCTTGACCAAGAGATTAGTTGCTTTCTTTGCCGAGAATAATAAGATTCCTGAAGATGAAATTCAAGCCGCTGCACATGATGCCTGGTTGGAATTAGAAAACGCCCGACATGATATGTACAAAAAAGGCGAAGAAACTATGGAGTACTTAAAGAAAACTGGCCGTATTGGCATCGTGCTTGCTGGTCGTCCATATCATATTGACCCAGAAATCCATCATGGTATCCCAGAGTTAATCAATTCCTATGGGGTTGCTGTATTGACGGAAGATAGTATCTCTCACTTAGGTGAGGTGGAACGTCCTTTAATTGTAGTAGACCAGTGGATGTACCATTCCCGTCTCTATGCCGCTGCATCTTATGTAAGAACACAACCAAATCTTCAATTGATACAGCTGAATTCCTTTGGATGTGGCCTTGATGCTGTAACAACTGATGGTGTTAGTGATATCTTAACTACTGCTGGTAAGATATACACAGTACTTAAAATCGATGAGGTAAATAACCTAGGTGCTGCCAGAATCCGTATACGTTCTCTTTTATCTGCTGTAAAAGATCGACAAAGAAAACATATTGAGTCCACCGTAACATCCGCAGCTCATCACAGAATTCTCTTTACAAAAGAGATGAAAAAAGATTTTACGATTCTTTCTCCACAGATGTCACCAATCCACTTTGACTTGTTAGAACCTGCCTTAAAATCATGTGGATATAACGTAGAGATTTTAGGCCAAGATGATAAAGCAGCTGTAGATGTCGGACTTAAGTATGTGAATAATGATGCTTGTTATCCTTCCCTTATCGTAGTTGGACAGATTATGGATGCATTATTATCTGGGAAATATGACCTCAATAAAGTTGGAGTTTTCATAACGCAAACCGGTGGTGGATGTCGAGCTACCAATTATATATCATTTATCCGCCGAGCTCTTATTAAAGCCGGCATGGGACATATTCCAGTTGTCTCAATTTCAACTTCTGGACTTGAGAAAAATCCTGGTTTTAAGATTAACTATTCCTTAATAAGTCGTGCAGTTCAAGCGCTTGTGTATGGTGACGTATTTATGAGAGTACTCTATCGTATGCGTCCATATGAACTTGAAAAGGGCTCAGCTAATAAACTTCATGAGAAATGGGTGAATATCTGTCAGAAATCAGTTCAAAAAGGTAAATGGAGTGAATTTAAGAAGAATCTTCGTAATATGATTCGAGAATTTGATGCATTACCGATTGATGAAACTTTAAAGAAACCAAGAGTTGGTATCGTAGGTGAAATTCTAGTTAAGTTCTTACCATCCGCGAATAACTATCTTGTCGATCTGTTGGAATCAGAAGGTGCAGAGGCTGTTATGCCAGATATGCTCGACTTCTTTATGTATTGTTCTTATGACGCAAACTTTAAGGTAGAATATCTAGGAAAAAGTAAGAAGGATGCTGCGATTAACAATATAATTATTAAATTCCTCGAATGGTCAAGAAAGGAAGCTAGAAAATGTTTTGACGAAAGTCGTCATTTTACTTCTCCAAAAAGAATTGAAGAACTAGCAGAATTGGCTTCTCCAATTGTATCGATTGGTAATCAAACAGGAGAAGGATGGTTCTTAACAGCCGAGATGATTGAATTAATTCATTCTGGCGTTCCTAACATTGTATGTGCACAACCATTTGCTTGTTTACCAAATCACATTGTTGGCAAAGGTGTTATTAAAGAATTACGTAACCAATATCCTAACTCAAACATTGTAGCTGTTGATTATGATCCAGGAGCTAGTGAGGTTAATCAGTTAAATCGTATCAAGCTGATGCTATCCACTGCGAACAAGAACTTAAAAGCATCAAATACGACAAATTAAACAAAGAATTACAAAATGGTTGTTAGACAATTTTTGATAAAAAAACTATTGTTCGACAACCATTTTAATTATGGAGGATAGTAATGTATCAACTCATTATATGTACGCAAATCACTGTTATTTTAACTGGATTTGTTATTATTCCGGTTACTTTATCACGCAAATATTTTCATGGAGTAATATCGTATACACTCTTTATGGCAGGTACAATGATTCAGTCGTATGGCTATTTAATTGAGATAACAGGGAAATCAGTTGATACAATTATAGTAGGTAAGCAAATACAACATTTTGGTTTCGCGTTTATTAACATATTTCTCATAATCTTTCTTCAGATATACTACAAACGCACAGTTAATCGTAAATTAACCATAGCACTAATCGTTTATAATGTAATTCTATTAACTGTAGTATCAACCTTAAACTATCATAAATTATACTATATCTCTTTCAATTTTGTTCAGAAGGGTCTATATCCACATATTGAGATTAGGTATGGTTTCTTTTACTATCTTTCGTATTTGGAAAACTTCATTTTGAATGGTTTTGTCTTATGGACAATCATCCAACATTTTTTCACACTCAACATACGAAAGCGAAAATTAGAACTCAGTTTCCTATTGGCATGCTTTATTCCTTGTATTGCAAACATTATTTCTCTCACTGATATTTTTAAGGAATATAACCCTTTGAACGCGAGTTTTTCAATTGCTGGTGTATTTATTTTAATTTCTATTTATCGTCATCGTTTCTTTGATATTATTCACACTGCTCGTGATAATGTAATTGAGTCTATGGACGAAGCTCTCATCGTAGTTGATAATGATTACCAACTATTGGACCATAATCCCGCGGCAAATCGCTTATTTCCAGAATTAATTTATGCTAATCATAATTCCTATATCTATGATATTTCCAGAAAACTTTATGATCTTTTTACTCAAAAAAACTCATCGGAATTTGAATTTCAAGAACATTATTATCATGTGCAAATTACAAAAATTTATCACCAGCTGACTGTTGTTGGATATATTGCATGCTTTACTGATTTTACGCAAAGCCGTATTGATATGGAAAATCTAATACAGCTTAGGGAACAAGCGGAAAATGCTAATAAATCAAAAGGCGTCTTCCTTGCTAATATGTCGCATGAGATACGAACTCCATTAAATGCTATCTTAGGATCTGCCGACATTCTACTAAGCCAGCATATTAGTTACCAAGAGCGAAGTAATTTACTAATTATTAAAACAGCGGCAACTGCTCTTCTTAAGATGATTAATGATATCCTGGATTTTTCGAAAATAGATTCTGGTAAACTGTCCTTTAACATGACGGAGTATAAACTTACGACTGTAATCCAAGATGTAATTAACATCATAAGTGTTAAGCTTATTCATAAACCAGTAATACTACAAGTGGAAGTTCAACAAGATTTACCGAAGTATCTTTTAGGAGATGAGATGCGTCTTCGCCAGATTTTGATCAATATTCTAAATAATGCTGTGAAGTTTACAGATAAAGGAAGCATTCATTTTTCATGCAATTCACTATATGACATATCGAAAAGTTCTGATGAGATTACATTAGTTTTTCGAGTTTCAGATACTGGAAGGGGAATTTCAAAAGAGAATCAAAAACGTATCTTTGATTCCTTTGAGCGAATTACAAGTCCAAATGAAAATCCTACGGAAGGCAATGGTCTTGGACTTGCTATCTGTGATAAAATACTATCCTCACTTGGCGGAAGTATATCAGTAGAAAGTGAATTGAACTTAGGAAGTACATTTACAATATGCTTACCACAATACATCTCACATGAGCCCCACGAGCCTAAATCAACCAAAGATATAGCTATATTAAAGGAACGATATTCTGTTCTAGTAGTAGATGATAATACTGTTAATCTCCAAGTTGCTTATGGATTATTAAGAATATATGGCTTAAAAATCGACTTAGCTACCTCCGGAAAAAAAGCACTTCAACTAATAGAGAAAAATAAATATCATATCATCTTTCTTGACTATATGATGCCTGAAATGAATGGAATTGAAACCTTGAACGCAATTCGAGAATTATCAACAAGTTATTGTAAAACAGTTCCTGTGATTGCGCTTACTGCTAATGCAATACCAGGTGCCCAGGAGATGTTCTTATCGTCAGGTTTTAATGGATTTTTAAGTAAGCCAATGGAAATGAATCGACTCAGCATTATCCTAAACAAATGGTTATCAATCGATATTCCGACAAATAAATATAAATTATGGGAATTGCCCAAAACACGTAGTGGAATATTTAAAGATTTTTCAGAGGTTTATGAAATCGATTGGGTTTATGGTTTATCCAGTTGCGATGGTAGCTGGGACGCATATTTTGATCTCTTGGAAATTTTCTGGCACGATGGATTACGTCAGGTGGAAGAGCTCACTACTTCAATCAATAATGCCGATTACTCTCTTTACTCCGTCCAAGCACATGCCGTAAAATCTTCACTTGCTACCATTGGAGCAAAAGAGCTTGCTGAACATGCACTTTCCCTGGAATTGGCATGCAAAGAGAATAAAGATCGTGCTCTCTTAGATACAAATCATAATGACTTTATTCGTAAGTTTGCAACTCTCTGCTTTGCAATTAATGGTTTTCTAAGTTCCTCAAAAAAACTGGACATATAGATTCTTATTTTAAATATTTTCAATTTGCCAATCAATCGGTTCTACGCCATTATTTACCAAAAAATTATTCGTTTTACTAAATGGCTTACTACCAAAGAATCCTCGAAATGCAGATAACGGACTAGGATGTGGTGCTTCTAGAATTAGGTGTTTTGGGTTGTTTAACATCTTTATCTTACTTTGTGCTGGTTTTCCCCATAAGATATACACAATTGGTCGATCTTGTGCATTAATAGCTTCAATCACTGCATCCGTGAACTTTTCCCAGCCATGTCCTTGATGTGATGTGGCTTCATGTGCACGGACAGTCAGAACCGTATTCAAAAGTAATACTCCTTGATCTGCCCACTTTTTTAAATACCCATTATTTGGAATAAAACAACCACAATCATCTCGAAGTTCTTTATAAATATTTTTTAGAGAAGGTGGGATTTTTTTCTGTTCTGGTAATACAGAAAATGCTAAACCATGCGCTTGATTTTCATTATGATAAGGATCTTGACCTAACAATAATACCTTCACCTTACCTAGAGGTGTAAAATGAAAAGCATTAAATATATCATCAGCTGGTGGAAATACTATTGTGTTTGAATATTCCTTTTTTACAAACATGCATAAATCTTTATAATACTGTTTATGAAACTCATCTCCAACAGCTTCTTTCCAATCATTTTGCAACTTCAATCTACACCATCTCCTATCATATAATAACTAACGTCTTACTGAGACACCTTGATTTGCTAAATAACTCTTCAAGTCATCAATCTCTAGCTCTCTATAGTGGAATAAAGAAGCTGCCAAAACTGCATCCGCATGACCATCGACTAACGCTTCATAAAAATGTTGTTTTGTGCCTGCTCCACCAGAAGCAATTACTGGAATAGAAACGTGATCCGCCACCATACGAGTTAACTCAAGATCATAACCATCCTTAGTGCCATCACAGTCCATACTAGTTAATAAAATCTCACCAGCACCAAGCTGATTCGCTTTCATCGCCCACTCAACTGCATCGATGCCCATATCAACACGACCACCATTCTTATAAATATTCCATCCACTTCCATCAGCTCGACGCTTTGCATCAATTGCTACTACAACACATTGACTTCCAAATTTATCAGCAGCCTCACTAATTAAATTTGGATTCATAATCGCAGCAGTATTAACCGCAATCTTGTCTGCACCTTCGCGTAATATAAGCTTAAAATCGTCAATTGTTCGAATTCCACCACCAACTGTAAATGGTATAAACACTGTTTCTGCAACACGTCGTACCATATCTAGTTTTATTGTTCGTGCATCCGAGGAAGCTGTAATATCCAAAAATACTAATTCATCTGCTCCAGCCTTACCATATGCTTTTCCTACCTCAACTGGATCACCCGCATCACGTAAATCTACGAAATTGATACCTTTTACAACTCTACCATTATGTACATCTAGACAAGGAATAATTCTCTTTGTAAACATAAATTACACATCCTTTCTCTCTTTTTAAAGATTAGCAAAATTCTTTAATATTGCAAGCCCTACATCACCACTTTTTTCTGGATGAAACTGACATGCAAATACGTTTTCATGTTCAATGGATGCGTCAATCAAAGTACTATACTCACAAGTTGCTGCAACATCTTCACGATTTGTTGCTCTAGAATAATAAGAATGAACAAAATACACATATGATTGCTGTGGTATATTAGCATATAACTTTGCTCCTGGTTGAATCGTTAACGAGTTCCAACCAATCTGAGGAATCTTAAGTCCTTCCTTATCTGGTATTCTTAATATTTTTCCTGGTAATATACTTAATCCTTCCACTTCTGGATTTTCATCACTGCCCTCAAACAATAACTGTTGACCTAAGCAAATTCCCAAAAAAGGTTTTCCACTTGCTGCAACATCTTTCACTGTTTTTACTAAATTATAGCTATTAAGTTTCTTCATTGCTTCACCAAAAGCTCCTACGCCAGGTAATATAACCTTGTCTGCATTCTGAATTATTTTTTCATCTCTTGTTATTATAGCTTCTTCACCTATAAAATTTAATGCTTTTTGAACGCTTCTTAAATTACCCGCATCATAGTCAATAATCGCAATCATATTATTCCTCCCTATACTATAAACTTCTTATTAAGATTCAGGTGTCAAAGTACTTTCCATAATTTCATTCGTCATTTTACACATAGAAAAACTTTCTATGAATGTGATGACAAACATAATTTAGGAGCATACTGTTATGAAGTCGTCGGTACTTTGGGCCTGTATTTTAGGCGCGACTTCATTGTTAAAGACTATGCACCTGAATCATATACACAAAAGCTGATGCACATTGCATACATCAGCTCCATCACTATATATCATCCTTACTTTTATCTTAATTATCATCAGCGGAAACTATGGTACGATCGGAAAGTAGTTCATAAATTGCCTCGCTATATTTTATTTGATCATCATAAGATAGTAATACATTAGCTTCCTCTTCTGAAACATCAAAGGTCATATTTAATTTTTCTAAGATTTCACTACGAACATAGTCTAAATCAGACTCAATTCCTAGCAATCCAGCAAGAGAATAATACTTATCATATCGTTCTAGCCCTTTTAATAGGGAATCTAAAGCTTCCGGATACCTTTTCATATTATAATAATTTTCATAAGAATTCAACTGTTTGTTTACAAACATTACCGTCATAATCTTATCATAGATCTCAATATCCTCATCTTTGATTTCAATACCATATACGTTCTTATATGCCTCATTGTAATGCTGAATTTCAAAGTTATCCTTAGCATGCTTAATTGCTAAGGAATAAGTATACATACTTGTTCCAACTACAATAAGAACTGCTAATGCTGCAAAAAAAGCAAAAATTATGCCAGCTCCGACCTTATTAATTTTTCCATCATTCTCATCGATTTCGTCAATTAATTCCTGAATCTCTCGAGAACGTCGATCTTTTGCTTCTTTTTTTTCTTTTGCCTTTTTTTCTTTCTCTTGTTTCTTCTTCTTATTCTCTTCTTTTGCTTTTTGGGCATTCTCCGCTTTCGCAGCTTTTGTTAATTCTTTCTTTTCCTTTTCTTCTTGCTCTTTGGCTTTCTTCTCTGCCTCTTTTTTTTCTTTCTCTTCGATTGCTTTTTGTACTAATTGTTCACGCTCTTCCTCGGTTCGCTCTTCTTTGATATTACCAAAAATACGAGAAAAAAATGCAACCTTTTTCTTTTTCGATTTCTGAGGAGATTGCTTCTCCTTATTCTCCTTGGCAGGAGGAGTATCGTTATTACCAATATCTGGTATCATACCCATTAAGTCATCACTAACAACTGATATATCTTCTATATCTTGTAATGAACTTACTGCACTTAGTGCATCAGAAAACACATCACCAATATCAGTATTACTTTTCCTCTCAAGTTCCTGTTCCGTACGATAATCATTACCTAACTGATCGCCATAATTCGTTACATCTTCAATAGGTGGTAATTCTTCCGAATTACTTATTTCGTTAATCAGATCTAATATATCTCGATCATTATCGGATAAATCGTCCAAACTATTGTTCTCTTCTTCCTCTTCCCATTGATTTGACTTGGACAATTCGAAGTCTAATTCTTTCATTAGATTTACTGAAGTTTCTCCAACTGAGGATATGTCAACCGTTGGATCAAATTCAGCTTCATTAAATATCAGCTCTTCGATGGAAGGCTCCGGTATTGCTAAATCCTCCATGATAGGCTCTTCCTTATGAAACTCCTCCATGAAAGGCTCCGGTATTACAAAATCCTCCATGATAGGCTCTTCCTTAGGAAACTCCTCCATGAAAGGCTCTGGTATTATAGAATCCTCCATGATTGAATCTTCATCAGGTGACGCCTCTATGGATGGTTCTGGTATTGTTATATCCTCTATGGTGGGTTCTTTTGTAACAGCAATTTCTGGTAGAGTATCAATATCTGTTTCCAATGTCGTTTTCTTATGATCACCATCTGAGGTTGTATCTGCAATTGCTTGATTGAATAACCCATTAAGGAAATCCATATCAGAATCATCATCAGATTTGCTAAATATATTGTAATCACTTGGAACCCCATCTATGATGTCATCACTCATATTTTTTCTTTTTTCTTCCTTATGTTCTTGTCTTGCTTTTAACACTTTTCTATTCACATTCTTACTGTTATCATCAGAAGATGTCACTGAACTAAGCAGAAGATCCAAATAGGATTCATCTGCCTTACTCTTTACTTTTGAATAACAAGTCTCGCAGTATTGTGTACCATCACGTATATTAGCCTTGCATAAGATACACTGAGCCATTCTTACACCTTCCTAACCTAGTAAATTATACGAATAAATCTTTATTTTACGCCGTTTTTACTATTTAATAACAAGAAATCCATTGTATTTACTAAAGAGCCAATCTCAGGCTTTGATAACTGTGCATCCGCGCCAACACTTTCACCTTTTCTTTTCATTTCATCATTCACAAGTGATGAAAAGATAACGACAGGGATGTGTTTTAATTCATTGTCGTCCTTAATTAACTTTGTAAGGTGATGTCCATCCATTTGTGGCATCTCAATATCTGTTATTACACAGGCCACTTTTTCATAAATCGTTTTCTCTTGCCTATATTTCATCAGTAAATCCCACGCCTCTTGTCCATTCATTTTCATAGTAACATTGGTATATCCTGCCTTCACTAGACAGTCATGAAGCAAGTGACTAAGCATAGGAGAATCCTCTGCAACAATAATTGGCAATTCGTTACGTTTTCGTTCTCCTAACCGATCGATATCCGAAACTTTCAAACTGGTTTCAGGACTAATATCGGCAACAATCTTCTCAAAATCAAGTATAATAATTAATTTCTCTTCAAGTTTAATAATACCAGTAGCTACTGAAGTGCCAGACTGTGTCAATGTCTCTTCAGGTTTCGATATCTCTGACCAAAATACTCGATGAATTCCGACAACTGTATTTACATGAAAACCTACATGTAAGTTATTAAAATTTGTCACTATGTACATATCATTCTCACAAATCTCTTTTTGTTGAATATGTAGTGACTTAGCTAAATCAATAATTGTAATAATTGTATCACGAGGCATAAAAATCCCCTCGATATAAGGATGTGCATTTGGTACTAAGGTTGGTTTTTGATAAGGTAAAATTTCTCTAACTTTCGCTACATTGATTCCATATGAATTATTGCCCACTGTAAATTCAAGTATCTCTAATTCGTTGGTTCCGCTTTCTAGTAAAATATCATTCTTCATTCAATCCACCTCCGTTAAAGATCCGATTACCAAGTTCTTTTCTATTTTGTATATAATAATATTACTATTCTCTCTAAATTATAATCTATTACGACAAATTATTCAATCTATTTTGACGAATGGCGTGACTATTATTCTAACCAAATAAACTCATCGCAAAGGGAATCAATATAGTGTTCTTTTTCACTTGTTAAGACAATCGTCAATCCAATTTTTTTTTAGTTTTCGTAAGATTTTACGTAGTTCTATATGATTATCTTTATTCTCCTTTGTAAACAAATCTGCATGAAGTAATAACAATTCTTGCCCTTCCATAATTGCTTGAGCAATACTCAGCTTTTGTTCCATTCGTTTTGAGTATTGACTCACTTTACGTTGACTTGTTGGATTCAGTCCAACAAAATTCATTGCTTCTATGATGTCCTCACTCGTCGCTCGTTCATTCATACCTGCAATATACTTCAGATTTTTATAACCACTAAATTCTTTTAAAAAACCGATTTTACTAACATAAACGCCAACATGCTCTGGTGTCTGGCCATATAAGCCCAAACGTTCCTCTCCATAATATATATCACCAGAACAAGGCATTATTTCACCTGATAAAAGCTGCATAAACATTGTAACTGTTTTGCAGCTTTTTCCAATAACTCCAACGACTTTCCCTCGTTCAATAATAATATCCATCGCTGATAAATAACACGTACCTTCGTGATTTTTTGTTAATTTCTCTAATCGTATTGCATGATTCATAACTTTTATCCTTGTTGTTTATTAAAGTGTTTTAGTTTATCATGAATCATTTCTATATTCAATTAAAAAATATTGGTAAATGTATTGCCCTATAACGATAAATCCTTTCTACAAAAGACTCTAATACCAATCACATATAAGATAATTCCTGCAACGAATAAAATAGTGGCACCAATATATCCTTGGCTCTGATTTGCAACAAGCGCACTTGTATCAAATAAGGTCATAGGTGTTAGATATTTAAAGAATTCTGCTTTATCTCCTGTCTGTGCGATCATCTTAATCATAATAAACGCAACACTTGCTCCAATCCCAACTCCATTCGCCATACGAGATTCTTGAAAAATACATGTACTACAAAAGCACACACCACTTAAGAAAACGGTTAAGCATATTAAACCAACATTAAGTATTAAGAACTTTCCAATCTCTAATTTTCCTGGAAATGCCATCTGACTAACAATAATACACATTATAGTTGCATATATACAAATACATAGATTAGACAATAACATGACAAAAGCTTGCGTACGAACAATTTTTCCTCGGCTATTAGGAGTAGCTAGTAAATAAGCCATCGATCCACGATCATTATAGCGTGACATTAATCGTGAAGCTAAAACAATAATCAGAATCAATGGAAAGATTACAAAGATTAAATCATATAGTATTTCAGATAAAAACTCGACTAATACGATACTAAAGTTACTCATACCAAATGCAGCAAATACTTCTGGCATACTATCTGCCATTGCTTTAAGGCCACTTTCGGTCTTAGGATCCGGGTCATACATAGCAATAATGATTGCTCCATACATCGTCATTACTGCAAGTATAAACAAGATTATTTTGTAATTAGCTTTTAATTCTCTATGTAATAACGGTTTACTTAACATCCTGCTCACCTCCATAAAAATGCATAAACATTTCTTCTAAAGATTGACTCTTCACATTCAAATCTTTCACATTATACTTACTAATGTTATGAATAAACTCATTCACGTTCCCTTTTATGCCTATGGTAACCGTATCATGATTAATTGCCTCTTCTAATATCTTATTCTCTCTTGCAAATAATGCTGCATTCTCTGCACTATCAAAGCGAACAATAAAGTTTCTCTTTTTACTACTCTTTAATTTAGCCATATCCTCAACTGCCATAATACGACCGTTCTTAATAATAACCGTTCGATCACACGTACGTTCCACTTCCTCAAAAATATGAGAAGACATCAGAATTGTGGTTCCGCGCTCTTTCTCCTTTATAATTAATTCTACAAATCTATTTTGCATCAGAGGATCTAATCCGGAGGTTGGTTCGTCCAATATGACTTCTTTGGGATGATTCATAAAAGCACATACAATACCAATCTTTTGCTTCATCCCTTTTGACATCTTCTTGATTTTCCCTTTAGGGTCAAGCTCAAATAATTCCATCAACTCTTTTGCATAAGACAAATCATGTAAGTTTTTCATACTCGCAATGAACTTAATAAAATCAATTCCAGTCATATCATCCATAAATGCGATTTCGCCTGGAAGATATCCTAGTGTTTCTTGTATCTTTGCTGCTTGAAGAAAACAATCCATTCCGTTGATTTTAACCTCACCCTGATCTGGGTGAATAAACCCCATAAGTTGACGAATGGTTGTTGTTTTTCCAGCGCCATTTGGTCCTAGAAAGCCCATAACTTCTCCTTTATTGACCGAAAAGCTAGCATCAAAAACACCTTTATTGTTTCCATAATCTTTAGTTATGTGATTGATTTCAAACACTTTTGCCATTGAAACTCCTCCTTATAAGCGATTTTCTTAAATACTGCGATCCATTCCTCAAACTTACTCATCTAACCAAATTGGTTGACTATGCTGGTTAATTTTAAGTATACTTCATTGACTATTTTACGCAACCCCTCTCGAGATAATTTTATAACAACACTCTACTTTTGTTTTGCATCGTTAAAAAGAGAACATGATTTTACCTCATGTTCTCTTTACGATTACGATATCATATCTCAAACCTATTAATTTAAATTATACCTCTCATTGCAAGTATCACAACGATACAGGTTGCCAAGACTGCTGAAGCACTTATCATAATGCCAAGATTATTCTTATTTTTCAATGATTTTGATTCAGGAATCAAGTGAGCTTTTCGTAGACCATAAACAATTGGTTTATAAACTAAAAGTGTTACCGTTGCATTGATTCCACCCTTTAACAAATTATATGGTAAGAAATAAGGAATTAACATATCTGCAACCTGGGCTCTCGGGAAGCCCATGTAAATTGGTGTAATCAAGTAATTCCATAATAACATAATACAAGTCATACTAATTACACCTGTAACTAATCCAATGACTGCACCTTTCATGGAATGCATTTTTTTATAAATCAAAGATGCAATACATACAAAGGAGCAAGTGGAGATTATGTTCATCAAGCAACCAATCCAACCCGTATCACTAAGTGTAAACATTTCAATTAAAGCTGTTACAACCGAAATCGTGAGAGCTGTTAACGGTCCAAAAATAAATCCACCTAATGCAATGATAATATCTGCTGGTCCATATTCCAGAAATAGAACAACTGGAATCCTAATAAATGTTACTAAATAGGCTAATGCGCATAGCATTGCTGTTGCTGTCATCTTTTTTACTTTTTCATTCATAATGAAAACCTCCCTAAATTTTAATAAAAAACACCTGAAAGAAATTCATGTCTTTCAGGTGCTAAAATTCAGGTGGATACGAGGTTATTAATCGTTATCACTAAAAACTTCAACACGCCTTCTTCCATCCAGACTTTACTGTCGGTCTTGGAATTACACCAAGTCATACGCTTTCGCGTTCGCGGACTTTACCGCCGGTCGGGAATTCTAATAATTACGAGTAATAGTATACTATCTTGTCGTAATTTGTCACCCTGCCCTGAAGACATTCTTGATTCAGTTGTCAACAGTATAATAACGCAACCTTCCAATTATGTCAATATTTTTTTTCAAAAATTTAGCAATCACTTTATTAAGATAATGATTACATTGGAATTAACTCCATACACCAATGTACTGGGTTAAAATTACTAAGTATTTTTAACAAATAAGGCATACTCTCAGTAGAAACAAACGTACCACTTAAAATAGTAAATATCGCTGTAATTGCTGAAGCACTAATGCTTGCTTGCGTATCATTTTTGCATATTGTACAAAGTAAGAAAGCAAAAAAGCTAGCTATGAATGAGATCATTAAAATTATCTTTAAGCTAACGATAAAGGAAAGCCAAGTAGCATTTACAATACAAAGGAGTAGGTAACAAGCAACTACCTGTAGGAATGTTATTGCAAAAATAAAGCACATGTTACCAAACTTATAACTAATCCTCGTAGTTGGAGCAAAGCAATATCTCGTAATGATTCCATGATTCCTATCTTTTATGTACATTCCACCATGAATGACTGACAAAACTAAAAAGAGTGACATTAAAAATGCTACCGATTGCTGCATTCGCATAAGTTCAGGGTTACGACTATCCAGTTTATTCACAACTTCCTTTGGTATTCCCTTCATAATCAAATCATAAAATTTGTCGTTTTCTTCTTGTGTCTTATTACTAATTATTGTTACATTTTCCTCATCAGAGTAATCAATCACATAATGATATGTTCCCATAAGTAAATCGGTATGATAACTTTGTATGTTAGCTACTTTAGCCTCAATCTTCTCCATGTGGTTTAGCTTAGAGCAAAACTCTTGCACATAGTTATTCTCATCGTAAGACACTACCTTACTGTCGATAACTCCAACACGATAACTATCTTCTTGAACTTGATTGATTACAATGGTCAGTAAGCTAAGTAAAAATGGCATTATCAATAATATCATCCACTGTATCTTATGATGCATACTTCTTCTAAAATTATTTTTCATAACTAAACATATCCCCATTACAAAACGCCTCCCTTTTAAATCTATGAATTGCCATAGTAATTGCTCCTATACTTAGAATTATGAATAAAAGAGTCATTATTCCTAGTAAATGAGCATCCGAATCGTAAATTGCTAGAAATGCTGCACGGTTTATAAAAGTGATTGGAGATAGTTTTATCAATGCATTTATTAGCACATTCAACGACCCAAATGGATAAAAACATCCTCCCAAAACTCCAAAAAGAAAGATGGGAATATTGATAAGATTTTTTAATACAATAAAGTTCTTCATTCCTAGTCCTAACCATAGTCCAATTCCATAAATAAGTGCAGTAAATGATATACTCATTAAGAACACCAATACACCATAACCATGATAAGATACACCCAATACAAGCTTGGCAATTAGATAAACAAATCCATGACATACACTCATCGCTGTAACCCCAGCACTCCACTTTACAATGAGAAGCATTCTTGTTGAGATTGGACTAATTAAAAACCGTTCTGCAACTTTTTTTCGAGCTTCCTCTTGTCCAAGATACGCTGCTGTTGCCAACTCAAAACAGATACAAAATGGTACAAGGGCAACTGTATAATATGCAAAGGAAGAAGTATCTTGACCATAACTTCCTTTTCTAAGCCATCCGATGAGCCCAATCATAACAAGTGGAAAAATCAAACTATAGCCAATGGTGAAATAATCTTTCAATGTTCTTTTAAGATAAAATCGAAATAATCTCATCCAAATATTCATTTAAGCTTCCTCCTCGTCTCGAAGTTTAGTTCCAGTTAGATGCAAGAAGATATCTTCTAGCGTCATCAAATTTTCCATCTGATACATTTCTTTAAGCTTCACTTTCGTCTCATCCTTTCGTATCTTGCCATGGTCCATTATGATAATCCGATTGCATAATTCCTCAATTTCTTCCATGTAGTGAGATACATAGATTATCGTAGTTCCTCGTTGATTCAACTTTTTTATGGATTCCATAATATGATTTCTCGATTGAGGATCAATTCCTACCGTTGGTTCATCCATAATTAATAATTGCGGCGAATGTGCAATAGAACATGCAATATTAAGTCTTCGTTTCATTCCTCCTGAGAATTTCGTTGGCAATTGATCTCGCTTTTCCCATAACCCGACAAACTCCAATGCTTCTTTCGTGCGTTGCTTTAATTCTTGCTTTTTAAAGCCATATAAAGAACAGAAAAACATAACATTCTCATATGCATTCAAGTCCTCATAGATTGCAATATCTTGAGGAACAACACCTAAGGTTTTCTTATACTCTACATTTTGAGCATCTATCTGTGAACTTTGAAACAATACTTTTCCAGCTGTTTTATCTTCGACTCCAGCTAGTATTTTTATCATCGTGCTCTTTCCTGCACCATTTGGCCCTATCAACCCAATAATATCACCTGTTTCAATCACATAACTCACATCATCAACAACCGTTTTTTCACCATAACATTTTTTCAAACCGTTTACTTTTAGTAACTCATTTTTCATTCTATATCCTCCTTTTTCTACTTTTATAAATTATTTTTAATTCGTTTTCGTGGTTTTACTATATCGCGATAACCTATGTGCTTAACAATATTCTCTTTATGCAATATTCTCTTTTGTAACAATATTCAATGTTTTATATTCTATACGTATATATCCAATGTTGGATATTGAGCTCTTATATTAGGACAGTTTGGAAAGGTATTTTCGTTCCTTTACTGTCCTTATGATATATTACATTCTTATTATCACATTCTTATTATCACATTCTTATTATCTCATTCTTGTTTCTAATTAGCATTTGCATCTACTCTTCTTTGCTTAACTCAGAAATGATTCGATCCAGAGTATCAATTGCATTTCTTGGATCCTCCAAAATCAGTTGTTTTAACTGCATCGCATAATTGAGTTTTTCCTGGCTTATGGAGCTATCTGTACTAGTATCTTCTAGTAAATCGAAATTGATAGATTCAATTATCTTTACTGTCTGATGACTATATTGTATATAAGTATCAATATTGCTTAATAATTCTTGATGCCATTTAATCTGGTTTTCAAGACTATTGATTGCCATCTGAAAACTTAGTTTCGTCAACTCTAAAGAATCGTTAGATACTTTGATATTCTTCCACTTTCTCCAGTAATCTACTTGCTCTTCTAATGATTTGATATGTTTCTTTATAATCTGAATACTATCTTCTTTGGATAATGTACTCAGCATAGGATCCATCATAAACTTAAATGAACCGACCAACGAGATAGGGCGAGCTAATTCCTCTGCCATTTCCTTTTGCAGTTCTTTTTTCCCGCTTTCCGTAATCTGATATATTTTTCGTATGCGAGCTCCAACACGCTCTTCTTTATATACTTCGATGCATCGCTCTTTTTCTAATTTGGTTAATGCATAATAGATTGAGCCGGATTGAACTTTGCCCCACTGTTCTGTTCCTTGCATCTGAAGAAATTTTTGAATCTCATAACCATGAGTCCTTTTAATGTTCAAATAATATAAGATAAACGCCCGAACCATATGCACCTCCTCATTGGAATATATTTCTTGTTATGTCCTGTATTATATATCCAATGTTGGATAATGTCAATATGTATGTTATTTTTTTAATTTACTTTTTTAATATCACCGGCAATAAACTAAATTTGCAAAATAACTATACTCTTTCTACTTGAATACGAACTGTACAAGGATCATATATACGATTGTTCCTCCACATATACTAAGAAGGTCATTGTCTTTCCATTTATGTAATATAATTGTGAATAATGTTGCAATTGCTTCAGGAATCCCACGTGTTCCTGTCGTAAAAGAGATTCCTTTAAAACAGTACACAACTAACAATCCCATCATAGCTGGTGGCAATACTTTGCCAAGGTAAGTGATGTACTTTGGAACTTCCCTCGTCTCAGGGAATATTAAAAAAGGTATAAATCTTGTAATCATCGTTCCAGCAGCTATCGCTAAAATCATGATGATTGTTTGTGTTTGCGTTAACTGCATTGTCTCTTCCTCCCAACTGTTAGTACAGATAAAATCAAAATCATGGCTGGTATAACAAAGTTTGTTGCACCAACAACTACAAGTGCTACGATAGTACATATAACACCAATAATACAGGACCTTCGATTTTCTTCTTTCTTCCATTGTTTTAAGAAAAGTACGATAAATAAAGCAGTTAAAGCAAAATCTAAACCTTTTGTATTAAACTTGATTAAATTGCCAACAAGCCCTCCAAGAAATGTTCCTAGAACCCAGTAGAAATAATCTAAAAAGGAGATAAAAAAGTAAAAATATTTCCGGCTGACTCCTTCTGGCGGTTCTATACTACACGCTATGGAAAAGGTTTCATCACATAACGCGAAGATTAAAAAGGCACGTATCTTGCCTAAACCTTTATACTTTGACAACATAGATAATCCATAAAATAGGTGTCTCGCATTGACAAGAATACTCATAACAAATGCTTGAACTGGATGAAAGGTTGCAGTTAATAACGTAATTGCAACAAATTGCATGCTGCCGCAAAAAGCAATTGCACTCATTAATACTGCCCAGATAACGTTATACCCATTCTTCTCCATTAAAATTCCATAAGCTATTCCTAACGCTAAAAAGCCAGTCAATACAGGAATTGTTTTGGGAAATGCCGCAGCAAAGGCTCTTTGAAACTTAATCTCTTGCTTACTCATCATTGATCTCCTATGTTCTTTTATTATTTCAAATGAATGAAATTAATTTACCACACTCTATATCAATAATCTACGACCAATATCACTAACTATCAACCAACCAATTATAATAACAAAATGTTAAGAAGATGTAACCTTAGGTATAGTAAAACAACATAAAAAAGCTATTGCAGGATGGTTTCATTACTTATAGTTTCTCTTCCACCATTACATTCTACAATAGCTTTCTTGTATGTAAATCTTCGAATGACTAACTAGCTGTAAATTAATCGTTAGCTAAATCAATATTCTTTCCAGTAATGCCTACATAAGCACCATTTTTTGCTTCGTTTGTATCTGGATGGGCAATTAACCACTTATTGCTAGCAAATAAGAGCTTATCTTCCTCGTTCTTAACTGTAATGACTGGTTTATCATAGTTTGTTCCCTTTGGAAGTACAATCACCACTCTAAAAGGATCCCCTGGTTTTGCGCCACATGGTGCATAATGAAGTGTTGTCGCATATACCTCTACTGCAGTTCCCTTTTCAAGATAGAATGCCTGTACTTTATCAGAATCAATCTTTCCATCTACAATATCGGTCATTGTAGCAACTAATAAAATAACGTCATCCGCTGCAACATTAATCTCGGAGTCTCTATGATACTCCAAACAATTTAATTTGGAATTCGTACCATTACAATATCCAATCTGGATTGGCATACCACCATAACAGTTATCTTGTAAATCCTTCATTGCACTTGTAGCCTCTAATGCTGCATCTCCTGGTACATAAATAACTGCATCCTTTGGAGCATCTGTAGTTTTCACTAAAACGTCTAATAATTCTTTGTAATCATATCCATCAACAACTTTTCCATAGGTAGCAAATGATGGGTCCGTAACTTTTTGAATTTTCATAATTTTTCCTCCAACTATTCAATAAGATACTTATAGAATAGCATACTTATGATTAATTTTCCACTACTTTGTTTAGTTACAAAACTATAGTTTTCAAGCTTTATCACTTAAATACTGAATTGCTATCTGAGTTCGATGTTCTAACCCAGTCTTGCTTAAGATTGCACTAATGTGATTACGCACTGTTCCATCAGAAATAAATAACTGCTCGCCGATTTCTTTGTTCGATAACCCTTTTGCAATCAAGCCTGCCACATCGTATTCCCGCTCTGTTAAATCCTTGAAAAGCTTTGACTTTCCAACGATCATTGAAAGATTCGAGCTTATAAAATCAATAACTTCTTTCTCAAACACTGTTCCACCACAAGCAATTGTTCGTATCGCAGATAAAATCGTCTTAGCCGGAGAACTTTTTAGGATATACCCACTCACATTTGTTTTTACTGCTTGCATCATTAAATCTGGTTCATCAAACGTAGTTAATAAAAGTGGTTTCCCTATCCTTTCTTCTAATAGTACTTTTGCCACTTCAATTCCATTCATTTGGGGCATACGGATATCCAATAGTACAACATCCGGAACTACTTCACGGCAAACCTTGATTGCCTCCTGGCCATTGCTACAGATTCCAGCTACCTCTATGTCCTCTTGTGTCTCCATAATCATTTTAAGACCTTCACGAATTATCGTGTCATCATCGACTAATACGAGTTTGATCATAATTACCTCCGATTAAATCATAAGAAAATGTTGGTTACTCGAAATCCTAATTCTCCTGCTTCAAAGAAACACCTACCGTTTAGTTTTAATGTCCTTTCTTCTACTGCTTCAAGTCCTAACCCCATCTTAAAATCTGAACTACAACTTCCATTATCCGAATAAATCACCTGAATCATGGATGGTAATACTTTGATTGAGACCGTAAATATAGTTGCCTTAGAATGTTTTAGTACATTGGTTAAAAGCTCGGTAGTATTCTCTTTCATACAGTTCCATAATTCCATCGAGATTCGTTCCAGGTCGCCATCTGTTTTGAAAATTGTATGTAACCCATGTTCCATCTTAGCTTGCTCTAATAATACTTGAATATCGCTAGAATTAATATCGCTCTTAATTGGTCGTTCCTCTCGTAATGCATGTCGTAAATCATCAACACCAGCACGAAGATGCTCCACTGCTTTGTTGATTTCTTCCACTGCTTTTTGTGGATTTTTATCCATCTGCAAAAGAGAAGCCTCGAGCATTAAGATTGTTCCAGAGATATTGTGTCCAATCTTATCATGTAAGCGGGCTGCCATTCGATTTCTTTCTTCTAACGTTGCAGCATAACGAATCGTTTTCATCAAATGCTCATTATTTTTTAAACGTTCTTCTAATTCAACTAGCTCTTGACGCTGTTTTAACGAAGATTCTTTATATACTAATAACTTTCTTGCCATATAAAGATGTGTAAAGTAACCAGTAACAATAAGAGCACTAATCAAAATCATGAATTTACTCAAATTTTGAGTATTATAGTAAAGAAATAAAGTAATGCCACTAATACAATAAAACATGGTATCTTCTTTTACATACCGTATGAGGGAAAGAATAAGTACAATTGCACAAGGTGTAAGTTCTATTTGATTTGTAATAAAAAGAATACAAATTTCTATAACCGATAAACCTATGTAACTACGCCTCAACCATTCATATTTCTCCTTACTATGTGCTTGAACAATTTTTCCTTGATAATCCAAGTAATACTGTATTGTAAATAGGCATAGCAAAACAAGAGTTATCACGATAACTCTTGTAATGTCTTTATTTTCAATCAATAAATAGCTAATTGAGAACAGAAGTGATATAATTTTCCAGAAATTAGTTACGTTTGAAATTTCACTCATCACTTGCCCCTTTATTCTTTCGACTCCATCTGTCGATTATATAGAACACCAGCAATTAATAAAGATAAGATTGCAGATAATGATAGTATAAGTAAATTTAGTGTAGGTTTGAAATTAGAATTACTTTGAGAGCTTCTGATACAATCCATAAACCAGTAAGTAGGCGTTAGCCGATAGATTCTTTCTAATGAGCCTGTAATTCCTGTAAGGTCAAAATATGCACCTCCCAAAATTGCAAGCACTGCTCCAAAGGAATATGTTCCAACTACGACACCAATCTTCGATCGAATTAGTAGTGCAAAAATCGTCGAGATTCCTATCACAAATATATTGATAATTATAAATAATAAAGCTACAATCCAATAATCAACACCAACATCAATTCCCCGTACCTTTAAAACTCCAATATAAGAAATTGGTACCAATAAACCAGCCATAATATAATAAGAAACAGTACCTAACATATATTGGAATCCTTTAATCGGAGTGCCTTGAATTCGTAAGAAAGTACCATCTAACCGGTCTGAAACAACAAATAAAGCAAGAAACATTCCAATAATCCACATGAAATTTAGATAAAAACCCGTTGCTAGTGTGAATCCAATATAATTGGCGCTTCTTTCCCGAATTGATTCATCGGCTCCTACCACCTTTACCTGCGAATAATTTAGGTCTGATATAATCTGATCTGCTAACTCTTGGTTACCTTCCGTACTTTGAAAAATCAAGTCCATACTTTGTAAGTAAGCATTCAGATAAGATTTTAAGTAAGCCTCATTTGCGTAATTGTCAATCGTTGTAATCTCAAGCTCTTGAGCTTTTTGATTCTCAATCGAATGGCTATAATAACCAGCTTCTAACTCAATTATAGCTGACAGTTCACGATCTAGCAAGTCTTGCGTATAATTCTCATATTCATACGTAACTGTAACTTTCATACCAAGTTGATCTTCTAAGTATCTAGCAAGTTTTTGGGAAAATATCGTATCCTCATGTTCCACTAAAGCAATTTCCATCCTTGTAAAATCCCCATTAAAATTCTTACCTAAGAATTGTGAAATGATTCCTAAAAATAAACCCAAGCCAATGCAAATAATAATAACAACCCAATTTCTTTTCCTCGTATTATTTATGATATTCCATATATTTCTCATCTTATACCCTTTCCTCCTGTTTCTTGCTAAATATCCATCCTCCTATGGCAATCAACACAATGACTAAAAGAATTTCTACAATTAATACCCGAAGTGCAGGAGTCTTATGGTTAAATACATTTAATTCAAACGCTGCTTGACGAATAATGTAAGGAGGAAGAAAATCACAGATTGGTTCCAAGGTCATTGCTTTTGCAAAACAGCCGCTAAAGAAAAGCATAAGCCATGATATGAGGAACAGTGCAATCGACATCGTTTTTTTAAAGATCAAGCTAATCACAACCCCAATCACACTAAATACAACGGATGTCATCATTAATAGAGAAAATAAGATTAACTTTCCAACGAAGGAAGTTGCATAATTAGCATCAAAAAAAACTGCAGAAACAATTAAAGTTGCACCCACTTGAATCATTGCGAATGGAATTTGCCCAAGACACTGCGCACAAAATACCTTTCCTTTGTTCATTGGTGATGTAATTAATCGATTCATTGTCTTGTTTTTTCGTTCTTCTGTATATATCATGGAAGCAGCCAAACAAGAAAATACTCCTGTCATAATTGTCATTGAAATCGCATAATAATCAAACATCGTCATGTTAGCTGAAAGCTCTTTTTTCGCCGTATAATCTTTAGCTCTCATAGTAATGGTTAATAGAGATGTAGGATTATTATCTGTGATACTCTCAAAAACTGATTCTTGAAGCAAATATCCATTGACAATACCCTTTACAACATTATTCTTTAATACGCTTGAACCTTCATACAAAGTAAGACTATCGATACCTACCACAAAATACCCATCCACCTGATTGTCATATAACAGTGTTGGTCCCTCTTTTTGTGTTACATTAAGGAATTGAACTTGGTCGTTAATCGAAGGAATATTAAAATCCATTTGCTCTGCTGTATAGGCAACTTTTATCTTACCAATTGTCTCATCGGCTGTCTCCACATTCTCTACAAGGTTCCCTAATATGTAAATCATAATAATTGGGAATAAAATCAATGTAACAACCAGAAATGGATTTCTTAAATATCTCCTAAACTCTTTAATTATGATATTTTTCATTGTTTCCTCCTATCGTAGTTCTCTTCCAGTTAGACTTAAGAAAGTCATATCTAAGTTCGGAACTACACTTTCCATACTAAGAATTGGCATATGACAGCTGGAGATACAGTCGATAATCGGTGTTAAGTTCTCACAAGTTAATGACAAATCTAGATGAAGAACGCCTTCTTTCATCGTCACATTTACAACTCCAGGTAATACCTTCAGATTCTTTAATAGTTCCTCTTCCTTACTACTTGTTCTTGTCATAATATTGATTGCCTTCATATCCGTAACTAGGGATACCAATTCCTCTTTCGTACCTTGAGCGATTAATTTACCATGATCCATAATCGCAATTCGATCACAGATTTCTTCCACCTCATTCATATTATGAGAAGTATAAATTACCGTAGCTCCACGTTGTTTTAAAATTCTTATGGAATTTAGAATGTGTTCTCTCGATTGTGCGTCAACGCCAACAGTTGGCTCATCCATAATAATCAGTTTTGGATTGTGAGCGATTCCACAGGCGATATTTAAACGTCTTTGCATCCCTCCAGACATCTGGCGAGGTTTCATCTTTTGTTTCTCTTTTAAGCCTACAAACTCCAAAGCTTCCTCCACTGCTTTTTCTAATTTTTCACCTTTTAATCCATAAAGAGAGGCAAAAAATCTTACATTCTCATATGCATTAAGATGATGATAGATTGCAATTTCCTGTGGTACCATTCCGATCATACTTTTTACTTTACTCTTTTCCTTAACAATATTAAGGCCTGCGATTTTCACTTTTCCAGAATCAAAACTGTTTAATGTAGAAATTGCACTTAAAGTTGTCGACTTTCCAGCGCCATTAGGACCAAGCAATCCAAAAATTTCTCCTTCTTCCACATCTAAGCTCAAGTGATCAACTGCATAAAAATCACGATACATCTTTACTAAATTATCTACAACTACATACGCTGACATAATATCCTCCGATCAATCTCATTTTGTCTTTTCTAAAATATACCACTTCCTTCCCCCTTAAAGAAGTGACATGAAAACGAAATTCCCCATGACAAATGTCATGGGGAATTTGTTTGTGTAATTCTTCCCACTTCTTTTATTCTGAGGATGCTAAAGAAACTGAACAGAAAATTGTAGACAGTATATTAAATGAATCTGTGAATACAAGGCTTTCATAGTTATATTTTAGCTGCGAGTTCACATATTCAAAAAACCGGAGAAACTCACATAGCGTGTTTCTCCGGTTTAAACTACTTACTTCTTTGTATAGGTTGGCTCTTCTACGCCACATCGTTTCATTAATTCTTCCAAAGTATCTTTTTCAATTGTATTCTTTCCATCTCTACCATTTGCATAGCTCTGAGATGTAATTGCTTCATACGTATCAATTGTACCAGTACATTTATCCACTGGATATGTACTATAATACTCATAAGTTCGCGTATGAGTCTCTTCCATCGTCTGCGTAGTTATATTGAAAAAGCTATATCCAATATAATCTTCTGCTCCTCCAACTGGATCATCCCATGTAACATCCATCTCATACCATTTCGAGTTATCAATTGTAGGTGTAGTTGCATAATTAACTGTAGCACCCATATTTACATTATTCCATGCGTGACGGTTCGATTCACCACCACTATACCCTAATACGACATATGTCTGTACACCATTGGCATCACACAAATATTTAAATGCCATAGAATAAGCCATACAAACAGGTGTATAATTTGCGCATAATGCTCCAGCAATTGTCTGATCCATAGATGAACTCTTGTATTGTTTCTTTAAAATCAGATAATCATGTATCACTTTTACTTTCTCTAGATTTGTTGCAGAATCTCCATAAGTACTATTAATCTTTTGAGTCACTTCGGTTAAACATTGTTCACACTCTGCTCTTAATGCCTCTGCAGTTGCTTTGGCAACCATATTAAGGTTTACTTCATAGACATAACCATTCTGTGTGGTATAACTTAGTCCTCCTTGAGCTTGTAATAATTCTGGATTATCTACTCGAACACGTTGTACAATGTTGCCAAATTCTTCAAAACCTAGTTGCAAATCACTTACGGATAATGTCTTTTCATAGGAAGAATAAGCTAGAAATACGCGTTGATATGCAATTTGACGGCTACTCGAGTTCTTTTTGGCATCTTCCATTTTACATAATACATAACCCCACTCATTAACGTAATCAGATAGTTCTCCACCTGATACAAAGGTTAATGTGATTGTAACCGTTTCACTCTTTTCACCTGAAGTTTTGTTTTCTGAATAAGCTCGAATAACGTATTTGCTTCCTTTATTCGCTTTAAAACTTACTGTTCCAGTAGAATTAAGTGTAAAATCTGACCCATTCAGAGAAGTATAAATTTGAGAATCCGGATTCTCTACCGTAAATTTTACGTTTTTGTCCACCGATTCTACATTAGTATCCATCATAACTGCTCCAGAGCTAGTATCTGATTTCGGTATATCTCCACCAACTGGTACGATGGAAGAAGCTAACCGAAATTCAGTCTCTGGAGTTTTTGAATTCTCTTTAACCATTGCAGTTCTACTGACAACGACATAACTCGATTCAAATGCCTTAAATTTTGTATACGGTATCGTAATTGATTTACCTGCAGAAACATTTGTGAAGGTAACAAATCCTTCTTGTTTGTTTTTTGCACATAAATCTAAGTTAGCAACAGCATCATAAGCACCCTGATCTTTCTTGTCAATTACTGCTACTTGGTATTGTATTGAAGTATTATTTGTTACCTTAATTCCTTTTGTAATATCGGAATCATTGACCAATTTAACTTCAATCCCACTAGTACCAAAAGTAGGTGCTGTACTTTGGCTTAATGTTATTGTTCGCGTTTTCGAAATTATCTTCTTATCGCTTGCTTTCATACGAATCTGTATTTGCATGTCTTTGAACTGACTCGTTACACCATCTCCATTACTAGATGTATTCACTCCATTTAAGGCAGAAAGCTTTATTACTCCACTCGTTTTATTATTTTCAAAGGTTGGAGTCGTCCAATCGCTGTAATCACCGGTTGCTACTTTAACTCGATATTCCATTTTATCTGTCAATTTTATTGTATGATTTGCTCCATCGATTACAGCAGCAGGTGCATTCGCCGCCTTTTGATATGTAACTTTCACTTCATTGCTAATTTGCTCTACACCAGTATTGATACGAAAATACAAACTTGCCCCATTGACATTGTAATTTTGTAACTTCAGTTGCTCCAAACTCTTCCAAGTACCATTCAGGCCCTTACGCCACTCAATCTTTGAAAAATCAGTATATGGTGTTCCTTCCACTGAAAAAACAAAATATCCAGTTTCATCATTAAAATCAGAATATATCTTAACATTTCCTTCTGTTTTATCGTATGCAGCCTTTATTGCACCTGTAGAATCTGTCGTTGCATTCAGCAAACCAACAAATGTTACTTTTAGTTTTTGCTGTTTCTTAATAAGTACCGAAGTTGCTTGAGTGTCAATATCTCCTTTAAGATAAATATACTCATCTTTAGAAGAAGAAAGAAAAGAAAAATCTATCACAGCAACCTTTACATTATTATTGTTTATAGTAGTTGTCGTAATATGACTTTCACTTGTCTCATCCCATATTAAAGGTTGCTTCGTTTCTGTTCCTTTTCCGTAGTATATTGTTTGATTGCTACCAAGAACAACCGTTAATTCTTGTTTTTTATAGTCTACATTAATATCACTACTAGCAATTGCTGTCTCGGCTGCATTTACCATTCCAACATTAAAAAGCATACCAATTACACATAAAATGAAGACTAAAATTCTGTTATAGAATTGTTTCTTTTTTCGCTCCATATATAACCTTCCTTTCTTTTAAATTTGGGACATTCTTAAGTCATATATCGACCTTTTTTACATAATTGTTAACAATATAAATATAAATTTACAATAAATGGAGTATTTTTTTCTCTCAATATCGATCATTATATCTCACTCATACCAAACATAAATAATAACCTCCTAATATGTTTATTTCTAACATTAGAATACAACATACTAAGAGGCCTCTAGTTGCCTGTGATGCGACATTTATTGATTAATACAACTTGAATCTATATTACTTATTTTTTATTTTAACTTTACTTGCGACTTTACCTGCACCTATTACATCCAATTCCTTCACGCTTTGAATATACTTTGTAAATGATGCAAAACCATAATCTTTCACGTTAAAATTCTTATACTGCATATGTATCCGATTGCTTAGTTCATTCAAACCGATTTGTTTGCTTGGCTGCAATTGAATTATTTTAATAATATAATTTTGTATTTCTTCTTGTTTCTTTGAATTCTCGCGCAAAGACACCGTAAATATATTATTAACCTGCACTAAATCCAAACTCTGAAACTCTCTAAGAAACTTTGTTAACAAGCTATACCCAAATTTACGTACATCAAAATCTGGATACTTATTCAACAAGCGATTACCAACCTCTGCTAACTCTGTTGGTTTTCCTTTATTCTCATTCTCTGTCACAATATTAATAATTGTATTCTCAATTTCTTCCTTCGTTATTCCAGGTTTTACAATAGAATCGGTAACTGTTTTTGCATTCTTTCTTGCTTTGTTTTCTGTAATTTCTTCATGAATATCCTGTTCAAATAAAATATCAAGATTCGTAAAAACACTACAAGCCGCGCAGAAGGAGCGTGGTGTCTTTTCTTCTCCCATACCAATTACTTGCATTCCCGATTCTCTTAATCTGCTTGCTAATCTTGTAAAATCCCCATCACTTGATACAATGCAAAATCCATCTACTTGTTTCGTATATAAAATATCCATTGCATCAATAATCAGTGCTGAATCCGTCGAATTTTTTCCTGTTGTATTACGAAATTGTTGAATTGGAGTAATTGAATACTCCTGGATCACTGCTTTCCATCGACTGCTATAATTACTTGTCCAATCCCCGTAGATTCGTTTATATGTAATTGCTCCATACTTTTGTATCTCATCTAAAATAACAGATATATATTTCGCTGATATATTTTCTGAATCAATTAACAAAGCAAACTTTTCATTTTGCATATCCTTATTCCCTTCTTGTCCCATACATACTAATTGATATAATATATAAAGTTTACCACAATTATTTACTTTCGTATAGCCTTGGATTTTTAAGCTGCTTTACTTAATCATTGATAATCATAATCTGGCACATTTTCATTGCTTCTAGTGCATTCTTATGAGATTGTTCCGTAACACCTGCACAGCAAGCTGCATCTACTTTAATTAGAACCTCTGGAAATTCAGCCTTTAATATCATTGCATTTGAAATAACGCAAATATCGGTACATAGACCAACTAATTCTATGCTTTCAATCTCGTCCTTTGTCTCTTTTCGAATGATATTTGCAAGATCTGCTGATCCAAAAGAAGGTTTATCAATGTATTTACAATCAGTCACCAAAAGTTGATCACTAATCTCCCAGCCTTTTGTATTTATAATACAATGCTCAACTGGAAGGTTCCTACCCTCTTGTGTCATTAAATAATTCTTATTATGGGTATCCCTTGTAAATATAATCAAACCATTATCTTGATACTCCTCTATTTTCTTTTGTACCATTGGTACAATTGATACTGCTTCCTTCGTTCCTAAAGCCCCATCAATAAAGTCATTTTGCATATCAACAACAACCAATACTCTCATTTATATCCCTCCTGCACTTTTTATATCAAAATGTACTGTAACTGGTTCAACTCCTTCTGATGAAACCGTTAATTTCGCCTTACCTGCTTTTTTGATTGTTCTTATATAGGTTCCACCCATTCCACCTGGCAAGCTAATACAATCCGGACCAATTAATTCAATATTTCCTTCGACTTGTAATTGAACAGTTGCCTGTTCATATCGAAGAACTTGATCATTATCACCTAACATTCGAATTCGAATAGCTGCCACATCATAAGTAGTAACTTCGACTAGCACATTATGATCTGCCTCTACCCACAGCTTTTTTGAATTGATTGGACCTTTTTTTACTACCTTGCCTACCTTGCCATCTTTTATTGCTTCGAATCGATAGTTAACACACCGCATCCCCCAATTTCCGATATATTTACCATAAAGCTGTATCGCGTCTTGCTTTCGCAAATGATAGAAGATTTTTAGTTTTAGCGCCAATATTTTATTGCGTAATGAAATCCCTTCAAAGCCACCCTGAGCAAAAGCGAATAAAAGTTTCTTAATCTCATTTGCCTTTACTTCTTTATAGCCTTCCTTTTCTAACTGTTGTCCAACCATGTCATCCATTAAGATTGGTGGTTGCAATAGACTCTCAAACATCGAGGTACTTGAGCTTTTCTTTCTCGTTCTATGATCAGTCATTTTGTTATGATGACGAAAAGTAGTAATGTATTCATCATTTTTATAGAATTTCACCTGATCTGCATTCGTAATAATATAGATAGGTCCTAGAATACTTCCAGGATGTTCTCCAACATCCATAGATGAGCTCACTTCTAATACTGGAATCTCTTCTTGCTGACTCTGATAGAGATAAGCTGCCAATTTAGGATTGCGAAACATATCTAACACACCATGGTAACATACACAATCACCACTTCCGAAATCAGAATGCGTCTGATAATCAAACATACACCAGCCAAAACCGCCTAAGATATCATTGTCCTTATAGTAACCATTCATAACCTTTGCATGGCGTAATGTATGTTCTAGAAGATGTTCCTCATGATCAAACGATTTTGTTGGATACATATGTCCGTTAAACTCTGTAACTAAGTAAGGTACGCTCTCTTTTGTGACATTCTTTTTTGTCTCAACAGACTTTTTTCGTCCATCATGAGAAAAGTCATTATAAGTGTAAACATCTTCAAGTAAATGACTGTTTTTTATGCAACGCACTCCACCTGTCGGCCTACTACGATCAAGCTTATGAGCAATTTCATTTGTCTTTATATAAAAGGAATCCAAATCTCTTGACTCATTGATACGTACTCCCCATAGTATGATCGAAGGATGATTTCGATATTGAGTAATCATTTCCTTTACATTCTCACATGCAATGGATTGCCATTGTTCATCACCAATATGTTGCCAACCTGGAATTTCTGTAAAAACGAGTAACCCTAGTTCATCACATCGTTCGATAAAATATTTAGATTGAGGATAATGAGAAGTTCGAACTGCATTTACCCCAAGGTCATATTTTAAGATATCAGCGTCACGCCGTTGTTGGCTTCTTGGCATTGCATACCCAACATAAGGATAGGATTGGTGACGATTGAGGCCTCGAAGTTTAATTTTTTCTCCATTTAAATAAAAACCATTGCTTTCCCAACGGATTTCTCGAAATCCAATACGATCAATTCGTTCGTCTACAATCTGATGATTTTTAAGCAATTCTGTTCTTATTTCATACAATATAGGGTCTGTTATGTTCCATAAATGAATATCAGTTGTAATCAATCGCTCTTGACACTGACCATTCTCTAATAATGGCTGTAGTACATGTTCTGCTTGAAAGACTTGTTGTTCATTTGATATAGACATGTATTCATTCTTACGATTTGTGAAACCTAAAATCGTTTGACGAATGCTCAAGTTATCCTCGAATTCACTAACCTCTACTTTTGTAACTAATCTCTTTTCTTTTTTATTAACATCTAATGTTTCAAAAAATAGGTCCGTAAAATAAATATCTTCTTTCATATCGAGATATATTTCTCGGTAGATTCCTCCGAACGTTGCATAATCAATCGTTCCCCCAAAAGGTGGTTGATTAAGTGACTCTTGGCTATTAACATAGATAGCAATCACATTATCCTCTCCCTGGTGCAAATAACTTGTTATATCAGCATGGAACGAGGTATAACCACAAGAATGCTCACAGACAAGACAACCATTCACATAAAGCTTTGCGTAATGTGCAGCTGCTTCAATTGTAAGTATATATTTCAACTTTGGATTACTTTCCTCATATGGAATTGTTTTTATGTACACACATTGTTTTTCATAATCCTTTGTATTTGCATAATTTTGACTAAATAAATGATTCGTATGTGGTAATCTAACAACTTCAAAATTATGAAAATTAAAATCTGGATTCAGCATACAATCTTCAAATCTATCACAATAATACCAATCGTCATTCAAATATATACGTTTCATATGACCTCCAATTTGAGAAACTAAGAAATTCCTCTTAGTTTGTACTTTCCTTTATTTTATAGTGTTTACGTATAATAGACAACCTATTTTTCAATTAAATTCTACAACATCATTCGTCATTTTGCGCATAGATAAACTTGATCAATATGGGATGACAAACATAATTTAGGAGCACACTGTTATGAAGTCGTCGGTACTTTGGGCCTGTATTATAGGCCCTTACGTACCGCTACGAACTTCATTTCTTTTTGATATTCATATAGTTTTAGAACCGCTTTATCTTTTTGTTTGCATTCTAACATAATATAACATTGATCAATCCCAGTCTTTTCAATTGCCGTTTCCAGTTCTAGATAATCAGAAATCAATACATAATCGTCATGTGCATGCTTTTTTTCCTCTTTATCACTTGCTAGATGGAATTTTGGAATGCGATTGCCCCAAGTTTTTACGACCTCATTAACCGCTTGTTGAAAGGTTAAATTCCCTGGATTCCAATGATAATGCATATTATCAAATACAATGGGTATACCAATTTTTCGATGTATATAAAGACAATCTTCTACAGTGAAGGATACGTGATCATTTTCAATCACAAGATAGCTTTGTGCAATCATATCTAATTGACGGAAGTTTTTGCAGAAAGCATCGCATGCTTTTTCAGTCGTTTCGTAGCCATTTTTAACGCCTACATGCAAGATTATATTGGGATGTCGTTCTAGATTCATTCGCTTTAATATCTTCGCATATAGGTTTAAACTGTTAATACTTCTTTGTACGACTTCATCCTTTAATGAGTTTAAGACATAATATTGAGATGGATGTGTTGATAACTGGATATCATACTCATTTGCAATCTTTCCTACCTTCTTAAGCTCTTCATCCAATTCGTCAATTGTATAATAGCCTAGATCAATTTGTGGCAATAATTGTTCAGAAATACGAAAAGCGAAAATTTTGTTCTTATAATTCTCTTGTAATAATTGACATAGGTCATGTAAGTTTTCTCTTGCTTTTTCGACTAATAAATCATGACCTTTCATTTGGCTTTTGCTTTCCAGATAAGTTTTTGTGGAACATCGATTGCATCGAAGCTTCTCATGTATTGTAGATATACAGCAATAACCTAATTTAATCTCCATTGATTTCCTCGATTAACTTACTTAAAGAATATTGCAAGTATTTGCAATATTCTTTAAGTAATACATGATGGAACAAAGTGTTTTGCTTGCAAAACACTCGCGCCAAGCGCGGTCGCGTAAACGACATCTTCCTAACGCGCTTGTGTGCATAATTGCGTCCTTTCTTTTGGACGCTTTTTTATGTAATTGGAAATTCAGAGGATTTTTCTATTACATAAAAAAGTATTGCATTAACCAACAGGTCTCCTGCAATACTCTTCTAGCTATATTTAACAATATATCTATCTAACACTTTTAAGATCAATCATATAACAACAGGCATGTTTCGTTTATAAGTAGATAATTAGCAAGCCAGCCATCATTCCTAAAATCGTAAAAAAAGCTGGTAACTTACTTCGATACATTAAGATTGCCTCTGGAAGTATTTCACCAAAGACTACATAAAGCATTGCTCCACTAGCAAAACATAAACTGATCGCTAATCCTATACTACCAATATCTCCAATCCAATAGCCAAGCAAAGCTCCAAGTATGGTTGGTGCTCCGCTCAAAGCTGTAATGCCAATCGCTTTAAAACGTTTCATACCGCCATTGATTAGAGGAACTGAAACAGCCATTCCTTCTGGGATGTGATGTAAACCGATTAGAATAGCTAACAATAAAGCGGAATCACCCATAACACCTTTGTTACTTGCATAGGAAGCACCAATTGTCATTCCTTCTGGAACGTTATGAAGTGCAATCGCACTTGCCATTAACACTCCAGCCACAAATAAAGAAGATTTCTTGTCTTTACTATTGCTTTGTTGTGTCAAATAATTACTATGTATTAATTCATCTAAGTCATCTGCAGTTTGTGGATGTTCTTCATTAATATGTGGAATTTCACGATTTACTTTTTTATCGATAAGTAAATTTAGTAGATAAACAAGTGTTACTCCACCACAAATTGTCGTAACAATGACTAAAATATGTGTTTTCGTATTAATCGCCTCTAAGACCAGTTCAAAACATACTACACTTGTCATTACCCCTGCGGCGAAACTTAATAACAAACTAACTGTTCGATTGGATTCCTTTCTAAACATAGCTCCAATCAGGCCTCCCAAGCCAGTTCCAACAACACCAGCAACTGTAGAAGCAATTAGTAATGTACCAATAATGCCCATAGTTTTTCTCCTTTTTTGTATGTATTTATATTATAATAATCATAATACATAGAAGTGAGGTTGTACATAAGAGAATGAGCTTTTTGTTATATTTTAGAGTTCCTTGTAAATCTCACTCTAACTGTTAACCCTTAACAGCACCTTGAGTTAAGTCATCGTTGCTTCTTCACTAATAAATATTGCTATATACCCCCACATAATATGTATATTATGCATATCAATTTTATATTATCTTACAATAAATATATGTAAACTGTACATTTTTTACATAATTATCGATATCTCATTAAGTAATTTTAACATTAATAGATTGTATTAATTATTTTTTATGGTATAATGAACATGATAAAAATGGCAATTTATACATTAAGATAGAAGGGGAATCCTATGATAGAAAATCTACAAGGAATACAAGAAACTGTAAATTTTAAAACTGATACTAATATCAGGCTATATGTCAATGATAATGTTGAATGCTATCCAAAACATTGGCATGCCCCATTAGAAGTTATTATGCCTTTACATAATAGCTACAATGTTAATTGCTGTAACACAGAGTATCATTTAAGGGAAGGTGATGTCCTTATCATAAGTCCAGGTTCAGTACATAGTATGGAGGATATTGAAGGTAAACGAATCATTTTTCAGGCAGATATCACATCACTTTATAGTATAAAGGAATTAGGTGCAACCTTATCCATCCTTTCACCCGCGCTGTTAATTACTGCTGAAAGCGCACCCGAAATCCATGAGACGATCGAACGGCTTATACTCGAGATCTTAAATGAGTACCTTGCAGATGCACCTCTTAGCGAAGCTGCTATTTACTCAAAGCTAATTCATATTTTTGTATTAATTGGGCGTAGTTACTCATTTAATAATCAGCCATTTCCAAATAACTCAACCAAACAGCATGCTTATACCGAGCACTTTTTATTTATTTGTGATTATATCAATGAGCATTTTAATGAAGGATTAACTCTTGATTTTATCGCAAATCTATCTGGGTTTAGTAAATTTCATTTTAGCCGTTTATTCAAACAATTTACGAATGTATCCTTTTATAAGTATTTAAATAGAAAACGAATCGAAAATGCTGAAAAACTATTGGTTAATCAAAATATATCGATTACCGATGTAGCCTTGCAATGTGGCTTTAGCAACCTATCCACCTTCATACGAATGTTTAAGATTATTAAAAATTGTACTCCAACAGAGTTTAAGTCTATGTTTACATCATAATTACGCTAATTATTTTATACACGAGGAAATTCAGAGGAATTTCCTCGTGTATAAAAAAGAGATGCCTTCGAATTAACTTTTCGTAAGCATCCCTTTTTTGTTATTCCTTTTTTATTCCTTTTTTATTCCCTTTTTATCATTCCATCTTTTGGTGTTACTTCATAAATACAAATTCTGAAAGCTCAAACAACTGTCTATCCTTAAACATATAACCGAACTCACCTTCGACACAATCCTCTACTACAAAATAGATGGCATGACTTCCAGTAACATTCGCGGTTTTTGTACTTACAACTGTGCTTCCATCATTCGTTACTTCAAAGCTACCAATCTCAATACCATTGAGATCATCATCAAGCATAATTTTAACTCTCGCATAAGAACCCATTGAGAAAATTTTTGCACTAAACATCATTGTTTTGCTTGAATAATCTTCACCAAAATCAAAATACTTATAACCGATGACAGCACCGTTCATAATATTTGTTACAACTCTTGTAAAAGTGTCCTTTTGAGTAATGAGACAATTACCTTTTAAAACACAAGCAAGGTCAGCTGGCACTGAGTGATATGGTGATAACGATTTCTCAAATCCTAGCGATGTCATCTCAACTTGAGGAATTGTTCCATCCGGAAGTATTGTAATAGGTTCTACACAACCTCTTCTTGAGAAGATGGAACCATTCGTCATTCTGTGGTAGAAGATGTACCATTGATCTTTAATTTTCATTATTGATCCATGATTATTACCACCTGGATAATCTACTCCATTGTCAACTATCACACCTTTATATTCGTATGGCCCTAATGGCGATTTACTCGTCGCATATACAAGCTGACTTGCCACTGTATTGGAGTAAATCAAGTAATAAATATCTCCTACTTTGCGAGGAGAACATGCTTCAAAAAACTTAAAAGGCGCTTCTACTGGAAGAATATCATCTACATAAGTTCCATCAACTAACTCATACATATTGTCTGCTTTTAACTCAGCCGCATAGGATTTTTGGAAACCGCAGTAAATATACACTCGTCCATCATCATCCACAAGCACACCTGGATCGATAAAGATTCCATAGTCACAGAACTCTTTTGTGTAACCCTCTGGAATATTGTATTTGTACTGACTTACTAATGTAAAAGGTCCTTCTGGACGGTCACTGACAGCAACACACCCCTTAGTTCCTTTAATGTATGCATACAAATAATATTTTCCATCCTTTTCTACTACGTCTGGTGCGAATAATTCATTATCCTTGCCCGTCCAATCCGTATCAGATGGGTGATCTTCATCTTTGTAGGTGTGAAAAATATCACCGTGGCATTTCCAATGGTTTAAATCATCAACAGATGCAGACCATACCTTCAATTTTGTATCACAGAACTTATGAGATCCTGCACTATCACAAGAACCATAAATATAAACGCGATCGCCGAATACTCTTGGCTCTCCATCTGGGATATACTCCCATAGTGGTAAATATGGATTTGGCATGTTTTAATCCTCCTATATTAATACTCAGATTTTTATTATGTATATCGTAAGTTGATGCAATACTTTATTTATTCAGAAACTCCCCGCCATTAAGAAACCTTAACAACGGGGAGTTTCTATATCGATTCAAAAGATGAATCTACAAGAGAAGTTGGCATGTTGCCATTACTTTCTTGAATTATTTATATAGTTCAACTAACTTCGAATAATGCTCATAACGTTTCTTAGCTGCTTCTTCGGATTCCTTAAATAATCTATCAGCACGCTCTGGGAAAGTACGTGTTAATCTCGTATAACGAGTTTCATTATTTAAGAAGTCTTGATATGATCCATCACCTGGCTTAGATGTCAAAGTGAATGGATTCTTTCCTTCTGCCTTTAATGCAGGGTTGAAGGAGAATAAATTCCAGTATCCAGAAGCAACAGCCTTCTTCATCTCATCCTGACAATGATTCATGCCACCCTTAACTCCGTGAAGTTCACATGGAGCATAACAAATGATCAAAGATGGACCATTATAAGCTTCTGCCTCATTAATAACTTTGATTGTCTGTGCTGGATTAGCACCAAGAGCAATCTGTGCTACATATACGTAACCATAGGTCATTGCAATTTCTGCAAGACTCTTCTTGCCAATTTCCTTACCAGAAGCTGCAAATTGACAAACTTCACCAATGTTAGAAGCCTTAGAAGCCTGACCACCTGTATTAGAATACATTTCTGTATCGAATACCATAATGTTTACATTCTCTCCGGAAGCAATTACATGGTCAAGTCCACCGAATCCGATATCATAAGCCCAACCATCACCACCAAAGATCCATACTGACTTCTTAGCAAGGTATTCTTTCTTTTCAAGAACTTCTTTTGAAAGTTCACATCCATCTTTAGCAGCCTTCTCAAGTTCAACGATTAATGCATTCGCAGCAGCTGTATTTTGTTTCGTATTATCCTTAGTTTCTAAGAATTTAGCGATAGCGGCTTTCATATCAGCTGTTGCCTTATCACTTTGTGCAATCTTCTCAATCTTCGTAATTGCCTGATCACGTAACGTCTTTTGTCCAAGGTACATACCAAAGCCATGCTCTGCATTATCCTCGAATAAGGAGTTCGACCATACTGGACCTCTTAAAGAATCTTTGTTTACTGTATATGGACAAGCTGCAGCTGGACCACCCCAGATAGAGGAACATCCTGTAGCATTTGATATATACATTTGCTCACCAAACAATTGAGTAACAATACGAGCATATGAAGTTTCAGCACAACCTGCACAAGATCCTGAGAACTCAAGAAGTGGCTGGTTAAACTGAGATCCTTTTACTGTTGTATCTGCTGGCATACCAGGTTTCTTAGATACGTTAGCTACCAAATAATCAAATACTGGTTGCTCATGCATCTGGGATTCCTGTGGAACCATCTTAATAGCCTTATCAGGAACAGGACAAACAGTTATACATTCACCACATCCCATACAGTCTAATGGAGTAACACTAATTGCAAATTTATATTCGGAAGCCTTTGGTTTTGTATCAGCTACCTTGATGTTAGCTGGTGCAGCCTTAACTTCATCTTCACTTAACATGAAAGGACGAATTGTTGCATGTGAACATACAAATGAACAGTTCGTACACTGAATACATTTTACAGGATCCCATTCAGGAACCATAACTGCGATACCACGTTTTTCATATGCAGAAGCACCAGTAGGGAACTGACCATCTGCAATATCTGCAAATGCAGAAACTGGAAGGCTATCACCATCCATGATTGCTATTGGGTTAAGAAGAGTTTCTACCATCTTAACTGTATCAGGACGTCCTGTGAGTGGAGTAGGAGCTGGATCAGCAGCTGGATTAGACCAAGAAGCTGGAACTTCTACTTTATGAATTGCATCAACACCTGCATCAATTGCCTTATAGTTCATCTCAACAACTGCATCGCCCTTCTTTCCATAGGACTTTTTAGCAGCTGACTTCATGAAGCTAATAGCATCATCAATTGGCATTACGTTAGCTAACTTAAAGAATGCAGACTGAAGAATTGTGTTGGTACGTTTACCCATACCAATCTCAATTGCTTTGTCGATTGCATTGATTGTATATAACTGTATTTTATTGTCAGCGATATATTTCTTAGTTGCTGCATTTAACTTAGTATCTAATTCAGCGTCATCCCATTGGCAGTTAATCATGAAGATTCCACCTGGTTTAACATCCTGAACCATCTTAAAACCTTTTTCTACATAAGAAGGGTTATGACATGCAACAAAATCAGCTTGATTTATGTAGTATGGACTCTTGATTGGCTTGTCACCGAATCTTAAGTGAGAAATTGTGATACCACCAGTCTTCTTGGAATCATACTGGAAGTATGCTTGAATATATTTATCTGTATGGTCACCGATAATCTTTGTTGAGTTCTTGTTAGCGCCAACAGTACCATCTCCACCAAGACCCCAGAACTTACATTCTACTGTACCTGCAGCAGATGTAATAGGTGCTGGTTTTACTTCTGGTAAGCTTAAGTTTGTAACGTCATCTACAATACCAACTGTAAAACGAGACTTAGGAGCATCCTTTGCTAATTCTGTATAGATAGCGAATACAGAAGATGGAGGAGTATCCTTAGATCCAAGACCATAACGTCCACCTGTTAATACAATATCATTTAATCCTGCCTCACGAAGAGTTGTAGCAATATCAAGATATAATGGTTCACCTAACGCACCTGGCTCTTTTGTACGGTCAAGTACAGCAACCTTCTTAGCTGTCTTAGGAAGAACCTTAAGAAAACTATTAGAAACCCATGGACGATAGAGACGAACTTTCACAAGGCCTACTTTCTCGCCTGCAGCTGTTAAGTAATCGATAACTTCTTCAGCTACATCACAGATGGAGCCCATTGCAATAATAACACGGTCAGCATCAGGAGCACCATAGTAGTTGAATAAATCATAATTAGTTCCAAGCTTTTCATTAACCTTAGCCATGTATTTTTCAACAACAGCTGGTAACTGATCATATACTGGATTACATGCCTCACGATGTTGGAAGAAAACATCTCCGTTTTCATGAGAACCACGCATATAAGGATTTGCTGGATTTAAAGCATGATCACGGAATTCTTTCACAGCATCCATGTTACACATTTCTTTTAAATCTTCATAATCCCAAGTTTCAATTTTTTGCATTTCATGAGAGGTACGGAAACCATCGAAGAAATTGATAAAAGGAACTTTACCTTCAATCGAAGCAAGATGTGCAACTGGGCTTAAATCCATAACTTCTTGAGTATTAGTTTCTGCTAACATAGCAAAACCCGTTTGGCGGCAAGCATAAACGTCGCTATGGTCACCAAAGATATTTAAGGACTGAGTAGCTACTGTACGTGCAGATACATCAAATACACATGGAAGCTGTTCAGCAGCAATTTTGTACATATTTGGGATCATTAATAAAAGACCCTGAGAAGCAGTAAATGTTGTTGTAATAGCACCTGCAGCAAGAGATCCATGAACTGCGCCTGCAGCACCTGCTTCAGACTGCATTTCTGTAACTACTACTTGGTTGCCAAAAATATTCTCTCTCATTTCAGCAGACCATTGATCAACATAATCGGCCATCGGGCTAGATGGTGTGATTGGGTAAATGGCAGCAACATCTGTAAACGCATACGCCACGTGAGCTGCTGCGGTATTGCCGTCCATTGATTGTTTAGAACGAGACATTTGTATTTCCTCCTTTTTAGCTTAAGGTCGTTAAGGCCTATTTACCGACCTATTTTATCATTATTCACACAATTTGTAAAGGTAATAACTACATTTAGTGGATAATAATTCAATTAATATATATATAAAATGGTAATTTACTTAAAACCTAAGCACTCTTAAATTTCACCAAAAATTGCTGATTCCTGTAAATCCACTACATTTAGCAACTTAAGCTCTCGGTTCAATAAAAGTGTTCTCTATACTTTCTATCTTACCACCTGATATCATTATGATAGTTTAAAAACCTTACTGATTTAGATCGATATTGATCTATCAGTAAGGTTTTATATTCATAACCATTCAATATTATTTTATAAAAGTGTAATTCCATTTTTCTCTAGCGCTACTAAATCTTCTTCTTTCCAGATAGAGGATTGAACCTCACCAATATGAGCTTTTCTTAAGAAAAACATACAGATTCGAGATTGACCAATACCACCGCCTACCGTATATGGTAACTCACGATTTAAGACTGCTTTTTGAAATGGTAATTCTGCTCGATCTTGACAGTTGGCAATCTTAAGTTGTTCTGCCAGCGAAGCTTCATCTACACGGATACCCATAGATGATAATTCAAGAGCTATATCAAGAACTGGATAATAAACGATGATATCACCATTCAATTTCCAGTCATCATAGTCAGGTGCACGACCATCGTGTGGCTCACCACTTACTAATGCTCCACCAATCTGCATAATAAAAACTGCGCCTTTAATCTTTGCAATCTTGTATTCTCGTTCCTTTGGCGTATCATTAGGATACATATTCTCAAGTTCCTGAGTTGTAACAAATGTGATTTCTTTTGGTAATATCTTTTCTATGTAATCGTACTTATCAGCGATGTAGTGCTCCGTATCACGAAGTGCCTGGTAAACACTGCGTACAACAGATTTTAGAGTCTCAATATTTCTTTCATCATGTAGGATAACTTTTTCCCAATCCCACTGATCAACAAAGATAGAATGAATATTATCCGTATCTTCATCACGACGAATCGCATTCATATCCGTATAAAGGCCCTCTCCATAAGAAAACCCATACTTCTTTAAAGCCATACGTTTCCACTTTGCTAGAGAATGAACAATTTCAACGATTGCATCATCTTGTTCTTTCACTCCAAAAGAAACTGGTCGCTCTACACCATTGAGGTTATCATTCAGACCAGTTTCTGGGCGGACAAATAAAGGTGCAGAAACTCGAGTTAAGTTTAGCTGTTTTGCCAACTGACGTTCAAAATGGTCTTTTACATGTTTGATTGCTCCTTGTGTTGCTTTCACATCTAAGTAAGAATGATACCCTTTTGGTAATAGTAATTCTAACATAATACGTTCCTCACATTCTTGAAATAATATTTATGATAGCCTTACTGTGCATAAATGTCAATAAAATTGGTAATAGAACTAGAAAATAATTCTATTCCACGATTAATTCTTTCACTGCAACACTCCTAATTTGACTTGTTCTTGAACTGTTTTAGTCTCCTTAATTCAACACCGATACACACTACTGCAACAATGGAAGCTAATGCGTCAGAAACAGCATTACTAATATACACACCATTTACACCATATGGTGATAAAATTATAATTGCTGGAACAATAAAAATACCATATCGTAAAAAGGATAAGATGCTACTTTTCTTTGCATACCCAACTGCTTGAAAATATTGCGAGCTTACTGTCTGCAATCCAACGAGTGGCAACATCATAAGATAAATTCGAATGCTTTTTGATGTACTCAAAATCAATGGTGCTTCATCTGTAAACAATGAAACTAAAAGTTGTGGAGCTACTTGAATGACCATGAATAATAGCATAGATAGGCCAAAAGCATATAGTAATGCAAGCTTTAAAGATTTTTGTATACGGTCATAGTTCTTAGCACCCCAATTGTAACCACAAATTGTATTATTACCTTGTACAATACCAAAAACAACCATATGATAAAAACTAAAAATACTAGACATAATCGTAACCGAAGCAATATCCGAATCTGTTCCTAGTCGAAGCAAATTGTAGTTTATGAATACATTGACTGCAGTCGCCAATAGCTGAACTAAGAAGGAAGGAAGTCCCATTTTTATCCCCAACATCGTTAATTCACTTGCATTTTCCACCTTTTTTCGCTTTAAATTGATTAGAAAATCAGTTCGCCTTTTAAATGCCCAAACGACATAAACAGTTAGTACTGTCTGAGAAATAACGGTCGCTAATGCAGCTCCTGCAATACCAAGTCGAAATGTAAAGATAAAAATAGGATCTAGTACAATATTTAAGATTGAAGTCACAATAATAATATTCATTGATGTCTTTGCTTGACCAATGGCTCGTAATGAATTATTCAAGCAATAACCTGGAATACCAGTAATCGAGCCTAATATAATAATCACGATGTAGATTTTGGCATAGGGCATAACAGAATCCGAAATTGAAAGCAAACCTAGTATCTGGTCTAAAAAAATAATAAATATGATTGCAAATCCGATTAAAAACAAAATAATATATTTGTATGCCAAATATAAAATAGACTCCGCTTCTTCTTTTTTGCCCTCTCCTAATTTTATTGACACCAACGCAGAAGAACCAATTCCGATTAGTAAGATAAATGCCATCTGTAAAACTTGTACTGGCATTGTTATCCCTACTGCGGTTAACGCATCCGAGTTTATCTTCCCCACAAAGATGCGGTCTACAATATTAAAAATCGCGCTACTTAACATACCTAGTATTGCTGGTATACTCAGTTGCCATAACAGTCGATTAATGTTCTTAGAGTCCAAATTGTGTTTCATCCATAATCTCCTCATATCGGAATAAATCTTCTACGATTTTTTCGTAATCTTTCAATTTATCAGTCTTCATAATTTTCTTCTGATATTGCTCATAATTAGAAAAAAGCGAGCTCATATATAACCAGATCTCCCTCATCTTAAAAATAACATTTTTGTCACCAAAAAGAATATTTTGATAATCATGATAAATTCTATCATGGAATTGTTTAAGCACCTTTTTATTAAGAATCTCTCCCTTTGTTATTGATCGTACTAGATTAGGATTTCGAATCAAACCACGCCCAAGCATTAGAGTTGTAAGCATTGGATAATCTTTTTGCATTCTAATACAATCACTAGTCTGAGTTAAATCACCATTATAGCAAACAGGATTTTTACTCTCTCTTAATGCCTTAAAAAACACCGTTAGATTTGGTTGATTCTTATAAAAGTCAGTCTGAATGCGTGGGTGAATCGTTAGCTCTTCAATAGGATATTTATTAAAAATAGTAAGTAATTGTTCAAACTCTTCTGGGCTATCTTTTCCAATCCGAGTCTTAATAGAAATTTTAGTATTAACATATGTGAAAATCTCTTCAAGAAAACAATCGAGTTTTTCTGGTTCAGCCAAAAAACCTGAACCTTTACGCTTTGCTACTACCGTCCCTGAAGGACATCCCAAATTAAGATTAATCTCTTTATACCCATAATTACTTATTTCCTTCACTGTTTCAATAAAGTCTCTTGCATGATTAGAAAGAAGTTGAGGTACTAAGGGAATCCCTTTATTATGTTCTGGTAATATATCATTAATTTCACGTGATTTAAATTTCAAGTTCTTATTTGTTGCAATAAAAGGTGTATAATATTTATCTAAACCCGAAAAAAACTCGTGATGTGCATTTCGATATATATAACCTGTTACACCTTCCATTGGTGCAAAATAGTATTTCATATTGCCCTCCAATTTTATTTGAACCTATTATACCATATTATTTCACAGGGAAGTTCAAAGAACTTTTCTATGAAATAAAAAAGGCTGTTGTAAAGTAGAATTATGTAAGTGAATACGCGTATTCACTTACATAATTCTACTTTACAACAGCCTAATAATATGTACATTATCTTCTTAATTTCATATTGAGGATTGCGGCTTTTGCCACCTCTTTTACATCCTCTAATTTTTCTTTTACTAACAAATGCTGTAAAAATGTTTTTGCATATTCTGTATTACCACTAGCGAATGCAACAATAGCGACTTTACGTACCTCTGGGTCCTTATCTTCGATTAATTTACTAAGTATATTCACAGAAGTCTCATCTTGTATTTTACCTAATGCATTAATAGCGGCTTTAACAACTTCAAAATCCTTGTCATGTATGTACTTTTCAATTTTATCAGATTTTCTCTTTTCAGTTAACTTTTCAATTTTAGTAATATCTCTTTCTTCACCCATGCTTGTTACTCCTTCTATTCTTGTATTAAGTGCAAGTCTACAAATGATAATCAGATTATTTCTTAAAAGAATTGTACCACTTTTTTCCCAAAATAACAAGTGAAATCAGAATAATGCATAAAATTATGATTGTTTAGTTCCTTTTCTTGAAGCAAAAACCCAATTAATGTTATATTATGGGGAATTTTTCATTTTTTATATCCTTGGTGGTTATTTTCTTCGACTCATAATCTAACCATAACCACCAAGAATATTCCCTATGTTATACTAAAATTTGTATTGGTAACGCTCCCATTACATTTTTCTCCCAAGGGGTATTCTGTACTGAGGCTAGTATTACAATCCTTCCTTTGTCTTCTTCGGTACGAATTAATCTTCCACATCCTTGTTTTAATTTCAATCCCATCTCAGGATAGTCAACTGTAGTCATAGAATCTAACCCCAGCTCATTTGCCTCTTTTCGTTGCACCTCTATCAATGGATCAAGCGTTGGAAAAGGAAGTTCCCAGATAATCAACAGATTGAGTGAATCACCTGGTACATCAATCCCCTCCCAATAATTCGCCCCAATCAGGACTGTTGTTTCCTCTTCTCTAAATTTACGTGCAAGATATCCACGATCTCCTAAATCTTCCCATAATATATCAAAATCAAATCTCTTAGCTGATAATTTTTTTCGAATTTTCTTAACCTCTACAAGAGAATTGGTAAGGACAAGTGCTCTTCCACCATTTTTAACTAGTAGTTCCGCTATTAATTCAAGTTTTTGCTCGAATTGATTATTTTCGTTATTCTCCAATTTAGGTATTGTAATCGTAATCTGCTCTTCTAAATCAAATGGACTACCAACTGTAGATTTCGATGGATTTCTTACCCCTATCATACGATTAAAATATTCAAAATTCCCATCGTTGCTTAGTGTCGCGGAGGTAAAAATGGTTGGGATATTCTTGTGATATAGCTGTTTGTCAAGCATATCATGAATATTTCTTGGAACCACCCAAAAACTTTTATCTCCTTGATCAACCCAACAAATTGTTTCTGAGTTATTACAGAATCGACTCAATGCCATAATCGCTCTTTCCACTTGCCCCTCATAGGCTTGCATCAAACTTGTTGGTATAGAACCTATATACAATTCTTGTTCAATTTGCATTTCAAGTAGGATTTGCTCTAGAACTTTACGAAAAGTCAATGCAGTCTTAAGTAGCTGATTGCTAATGCGAATTGATTTTCGCACAGAACTAATATCCTCGACAATCGATTGATATAACTCATTAAAGAAAGCATTGTTTGCCTGTGCTAATTGCATTGTAACAGTCGCCAGTGAATTTCTTGCACCTTGAATCTCCTCAAAAGCGTTAATCATATCCTCCATTTCTTCTTTACTTATTTGATTTCCTGCCTGAAGTGTAGCTGGAAGCATGATCTTATGCCCTTCATCAAAGATTACAGCACAATAGTTTGGAAGAATCGGTAGTTTACCATCCGCAAGCCGTTCTTGCCTTGTCCATAAGTCAAAGAAGAACGTCTCATGATCTACGATTAATAAGTCTGTTGCCTCTCTATAATACTGTCTGGCTTTAACAAGTTTACAATATCCACGATTAATACATTTGTCACAACCCATTGACTCGTCCCAGGCGATCTTTTTCCAGTCGCGATCTGATATCGTTGGTATCTCTGAACGTTCTCCTAATTTTGTTTGCTTAATCCATGCGCTAAGTTCCTCTGAGAGTGTTCCTTCTTCTTGTAGTTCCTCTACTTTTACATCACATATATAGTTTCTTGAATCCTTTGCCATACGAGCATCTACCTGTAATCCCAATAGCCTAGACAAAGTATAAATATCTCCTTCACTCGCAAGTTGTTCTTGCAGGGCTGAAGTTGCACATGCTATTACAACAGGTTTGCCATGAAGTCTTGCGTACGGAATTGCTGATAACAAATATGCAATTGTCTTACCAGTTCCTAATCCAGCTTCTGCTAGATGAATTTTTCTATCACACATTGCATCTGCTATCTGAAAAGCTGTATATATTTGTTCATCTCGTACTTCATACCCATGTTCAGGTAGAAAATCATACAAGATATCACCAATCCAATCCACTAATTTCGTTTTAAATTCACTAACATTCTTATATTCAAAAGGTTCCTTTATTCTAGCGCACATGCCCATATTCTCCTATATAACTCATTATCTCACCACAGTCCTCAACTAGAGTAGCTTACTCCCACACTTACGATCAACAACTAGTATCAAAGATTTATTCGATTCATTGTAACAAAATGTTACAATAGATTCAATCTAACAATTTTTCCACTGTTCCTTCATTTTCGCTGTTTAACGCAAAATAATACCCCAGCTTTGAGAGGCACCAAAAAAGTTAGACTTTTCGGACTCTTCCAAACCAGGGCAAATGCTTTATTTCATAGTCACAAAATCAATAATGCTTACCAAAGATTTTAAGCGCTAATCTAAATTATGAAACCTTGTTAAGAATTTTCCTATTTATTTTACGAAATGTTCCAAGGAAGAAAAAGAAGATAGCACCTCCAATATATTCAATCAATTGCATCATTATCTCAAATTCATAAAATGTTTCAAGCCATGAAATCTTACGCGCTATCATATTCGTAAGTGTGGAACCGATAATTGCTAGTAAAAATAAGATACTAATTAGATATAAACGATTTATTTTCGTTTTAACACCTAATAAAATAACCCCCCATACAATCACAAGCCAAATTGCACTTATTGGTAATGCATATTCAACAAATCTATTTTGTGATGGACTTAGATAAAAGTAATCGATGATTGTTTCCAATCCAAATAAATAAGGGATGAGTAAAACACTGTAAACCCCAAGTGTTTTGATATACTTATTCTTTTTGCATATAAAGAATGTGGTTAAACCTGAAAAAAAGTATAGAATACTAATACCTACAATTAGCGACCACGTTAATTTTCTATTGATTGAAATATCTACAATGATGGGTACGAGGATTCCTATCATCCCAAGAGAGAGAACTGTTTCTTTTATAATAAGATTAAACTTCTTTGTTGTAACATTTACCTCATTTTTATCAATTTGCTTATCCGTTGACTCTAGCATTTTACACCTCTTCTTTCTTTACATGCATCAATTTTACAACTAAAATAGGACTCCAAATGACTACTAGACAGATCAATACAATTGGTAAGGCTATTTCTTGAAACCAGTTAACTCGATTTTGTAGAAAGTAATAATTAGTAATCTCTTGTAATCCGAATAAAAATGGAAAAAGAAGAATACTGCCAATTCCCATCGTTCTTAATACCTTGAATTTTTCTGAGACCTTTGCTGTGACTGTACAGGCAGCAATATAGCCTACAGAAAAATCAACATAAAGAGACCAACTTAATTTGTGTGATACTGCTAAATCGACAATAAAGCACACCAATACACTAATAATAGCGATTGCTAGTAAACAACCTTGAATAAAGTAAACTAGTTTTGTTTTATTTAAGAATTTCTTTAATTCCTTCTGAGCAGGTATTTTTTCCGTATGTATTTCGTAAATCAAATCTTCTCTTTCTCTCGTACATTCTGGACAATCATTCAAATGTTCCTCTATCAACTCATTTGTTTTGTCGCTTGTTAAATGCTCAAGATAATTAGGCAGTAAGTCTTTAATCACAGCACAATCAATCTTTTGCTCCATTATTTTATCCATCCTTTTACAATTTTTTGTTTTCCTCGATAAAAAGTTACACGAGCCCAATTCTCAGTTTTTCCAAGTATGTCACCAATCTCTGCAAAACTTAGTTCTCCAGATAAACGCAGATACATGACTTCTCTTGTGGCCTCATCTAATTGATGCATCATTTTAAACAGTTCAATCTTATCTACATTTTGTAAATACTGTTTTTCCAAATCATCCTTTGATTTTACTTCTGCAATTTCATCAATCGATACAAATTCACGTTTCCGTTTTTCTAGTTCCCGATACCATAGACGCTTCCCTATTTGACATAACCAAACTGATATCTTACAATCTCCTCGAAAATTGCCGATTCCTTTTGTTGCCTGATAAAAAGTCTCCTGTGTTAATTCTTCCGTCAGACTGGCATCATGAGTTAAGCAGAATAAATACTTATAAACTGCTGAAACATTCTCTTCATAAATTTGTTCCAGGTTCTGCTTTTCCAAAATAAAATCCTCTCCCTACGTTGCGACGCATGTTTTGATATCCAATAGGTAATCAATCCAATCCTTTGTCTTAGAGCACGCTTATTTGCTCTTCCTGTATGCTTACCTCTATATGTACAGTTTCTGTTCCATTCGTTACAAAATTATTTATTTTTTTATCATACCCCAACAATTTACTACCGTCAATCAAGTACTCTTTTAATTAAAATTGCTGCGTTAAGAGCAAATCATGAGATATACACACGTGAAAAATAGTTAAAAGGGCTGCCACAGTGCGACAGCCCTTGAATATGAAGCTTACAATATAGAAACATATCATAAATCTACTCCATGTTTTTATCCTTATATACGAAAAAATTACTTCTCTGCTTTAATTAAATCTTCCAATGTCTGAAACGTATATCCCATCTGTTCCCATTTTGTCAGAAGTTCATCTATAATCTCTCCATTAGTCTGAGACGTATTATGTAAAAGAACAATTGCACCTGGATGAATTCTTTTTGTCAACTTACTGAATGCCTCTTCATGAGAAGGCTGTTGATCCTGATTCCAATCTACATAAGCAAGACTCCAAAAAAATGTTTGATAACCAAGATCTTTTGCCATAGATAAATTCTGAGTACTGTATTTTCCTTGAGGAGGACGATAATACATTGACATATCTTGCCCAGTAATATTCTTAAATAAATCCGAAGTATCCGTCATCTCTTTCACAAATTTCTCTTTACTCGAAATAGAGGACATATCATAATGATGGTATGTATGATTTCCGACCGTATTTCCGTCCTCGACCATCCTCTTAACTAAGTCGGGTGCTGTTTCTAAAAAGTGTCCAACCACAAAAAAAGTAGCTTTTACATTATGCTTTTTAAGTGCATCCAGAATTTTTTCTGTATTCCCATTTTCATACCCGCAATCAAACGTTAAATATATAATCTTCTCTTGTGTGTTTCCAACATAATAAGCATCATACTTTTTTAATTCTTCTGCAGTTGTATTTCCAGTAGGTTTATTTCCTTCTGTTCCAAAACCTAAGCCCCAATTACCTTCTTTGTTCTTAATAGCTACTGTATTTTTTGAGTCTGTTTTTTCAACTGAGTCCTTATTTAGCGAATTCTCTTTATCCGAGTCCTTATTTAAGGAATTCTCTTTGACCGAATCTTCTTTTACTGAATTTTCTTTGGCTGAATCTTCTATGGCTGAATCTTCTTTAACCGTATCCTCCGTCGATTGATCTATTATTGAATCTTCTGTTGCCGTATTCTCTTTTATCGCATCCTCTATAATCGCATCTTCTTTTATTGAATCTTCTACTATAGAATCCTCTTGGGTTATATTATCAATTATTGAATCCTCTTTGATAGAATTATTTATGATCGAATCTTGTATTGCTGTACCTTCTGCCGTAACATCTTCCTTTATAATATTCTCTGATATCGGCACATCCTCTTTCGAATCGTCTTTCGCTACACTTCCAATGCCCATACCAATAAAAAACATGAATACAAAGAAAAGCAATGTTAGACTAATTTTCTTAAAATCGAATCTTGAGAGATCTATAACTCTCACTTTTTTCTTTCCCATAAATATGCCCTTTCTTTTAGCATATTGCTCTTTTGTATATTTCATGAATCTTTGTTATTAATTTGATTCATTTTTATCTATCGATGTATTACAAAATTACACCGAAACCTTGTATTGTAAAATTCTTATCCTCATCATTTGGGTGCATCTTAAATAAGATTTCATGTTCTGCTGCCTCAGTTTCATCCACAAGAATTAATGCAGTACTATGATTCCAACCTACACTTAAAGGATTTAATGTTTTGAGAAATTCTCCATCTACAAAAACATCCACTTTTCCAAAGTTAGAATCACCAGAATCTTTCATTACGACAAGCAATTTCTTGCATCTTATCTCCATCTTAAGCATGGCATCTTTCGTGCCTTCATTCTTCCAATTGTCTTCAAAAACTGGTGACAGCTCCAAATCCATATTGCGCTCCACCCATTGAATTTCCCTATCAATCTTATCAAATCCACATGTAGTTATTTTTGCGAATGATTCGAAATCACGGCGGTCAAAACGTACTACGTCCTTAAAGCGAGTTCCATAAACAGGTTCTACATCAAGTGACATATCATTTGTAGCACTTTTCTCTTGATTTACTGTCTCAAATAAATATTGAATGCAATCTGCCATTATACGATGACCTATATTAGTTGGATGATAGATATCATAAAAATACTGTCGTTTTGTAATAACTTTGCTTTCTTTAAACTGTGGTACAACTGCATCTTTAACACTTACCATTGGTAGTTGATAACGTTCCCCAATTGGTTGTAAGCGTTCTTGTAGATTAGAATCATCCATAAATACAGAAAACAACAGAAGCACTGCTGGTTGATTATCTGCTTCAAGAATCTTCTTAACTAAGCTTTCAAAACAAACTCCTTTTGTTTCATCACCTTCATCATTTACTGCATACTCGACAATTACTAAATCAGGTGTGATCTTACCATCTTCTCGAACATCTCGATCATAGCGAACAATACCAAGTTCAGAAGAAGTTCCCCCTACACCAGCTTTTACATAGTGAACATTCTTTCCGTTACATGGAGAAAATAGTTTACAAAATGCATCATATGATCGATAGGCATAACACTCTGTATTAATAGGTTTTGCTCCTGCACCTTGCGTGATAGAACCACCAATATAAGCAATCGTTACCTCTTCTCCTACTTTCGTTCGCTCAATCACTTTCTTTAAACGATAATTATTACCAGCCGATACGAAAGAATTGGATATCATATTCTTGTATTCTGGTGTATCAAACTGTACTGGCGGATCAACTTCTATCTCTGGAACCTCATAACCATCATTAAGATATAATTTGACCGTTAGAATCATATTTTTATTTTCAAAGGGTAATTCGATATTAAAAGCACCAACAACTGTGTCTTCTTCATTCTCTGGATAGGAAGCAACAGTAAGTAAAACCTCTTCTCCTGTACAAGGAACCACTTTCTTCATGATAGTTCCAGTGGTATACTTATTCGTCTTTCCATAACATTGAAGAGCAAATATTGCTTCTTCCTCATGACATTCTTCCTCTGCATTAATTGTTATACCAATACTATGTACTAGTTTACGAAATCCCTTAACACTGTTAAGTAAACTTAATATCTCATCATCAATATCACCGGAAGTAAACTTTACTTGTCCCTCTAAACGTCCCTCGAGATAAATATGTTCATAAGACTTGCCATCGTCTTCTTTTCTTGCTGAAATTATTTGGTCTAAAATCACATACACACTAGGTCTCTTTTTTACTGGATCTTTTGGTGCAACTGGTCCACTCATTCTTTTGTCTCCTTATCATTATACTTGATTAAACTTGATTATAAGTGTTTAATAACTGGTGAAATCATTGAAAACCTCCTAAATTATGTAATGTTAAAATCTCTCTACAATTTCTTTATATATATTTTATATAATATTAGATTTCATAATTATTTTATCATTCTACTGATAAGTATGTCCATAGACAAATAACTGTTTCTTCAATCCATGCTGTTAACATAATAAAAGCTCTACATCAAGCTTAAGGTAAATTCTCTTTTTTACCCATGAAGACTTGACATAGAGCTTATGTTATTACTTACTATGATAAAGTAGCTGTTGAATTACTGTATTAATTGCTTTCTTATGACCTTCTTCGTCACAATCTTTCGATGGAATTTCTATAAGCTCGCTTCCTGGAATATACTGTTGCAAATACTCACCATAGGAAAATGGGTGACATAAATCGTCATGATTAGCTAATATGATTACTAGCATTCTTATCATTTTCAGGCAATCTATCGACGGAATCGGTGCTAGTTTTGGTAAAAGTAAATACTTCTTCCAAAACTTTAGACAACTCTCATCCTCAAAATTGCAAGTAAATGCTCTTCTCGTATATAATGTTTCTTGTTCCAAGATTTCCTTCCATTCCTTTGTCTTTAAAAAACAACTAATTCCACCGGTATTCAAGCATTTTCCCAACGCTTCATATGCCATTTGAACATTCTCGTGCATAGGCTGATTTGTCCACGCATTTCGGATCAGAAGAAGCTTTTCTACTCGTTTAGGATAACGTACTGCTACATTTAAACTCACTGCTGCTCCCATAGAGATTCCTGCAAATACAGCCTTTGGAATCTGTAGGTGGTCTAGTAGGGCAATCACATCATCTCCTAGTCGATCAAAGTTATAATCAGACCAGTCTGCTTCTGAGTTGCCATGTCCCTGAAGATTTAGCGTAATCAATTGCACATCAAAAAGAGGCTCATAGATTTTATAAATCTGCTCTACGCTTCCTCCCATTCCGTGTAAAAATAGAAAAGGGATTCCTTTTCCTCTAACCTCATATTCCAGGCGTAATCCTCTATGTATGAAGCTATCCATTGGCCAAAATCTCCTTTAAGAATCTTTTGCTACTCGATACCTGTTGCTCTGTTAATCCATGCATAATAAGAGGTCCCTTATATTTTTCTCTCCTCAAAAGTTCTATATAATATGGAAAATCCAATACTCCTTCTCCTACTGCTACGAATTCTATATCGTTTTTTAAACATAAATCCTTTGCATGAGCCAATACAATATCCTTACCAAGCATAGCAAAGGCCTCCTGAAATATTTCCCTCATATCAGGGATTTGATCTGGTCGAAATAGATTGGCTCCATCCATAATTATTTTTAGCCTTTTACTACCAACTTGATCCAAGTAGGTCCTAGCACGATACGGTGTGTTAATGATATTACTCGCTTCTGTCTCAACACCTAGAATTACATCATACTCCTTCGCATACCTTAGAATTACTTCTGTGGAACGCATCAGATCATCCCAGGAGGATTGCTTTTTATTATCATCATGCCATTTCCACTTACTTTTGGGATGTTTTGAACCTGTACAAAGGCTAACAATCGGTATTTGTAACATGTGGGCAATCTGACATTGTATGCGAAACTGATCACATCCCTTTTTTTTAACCTGAACATCGGGGTCAATCATATTAAAAGTACCTGTTAGAGCTGAAAGCTGTATCTGATACCTCTTCGTCATATTTCCTATCTCTTCTATTTTCTTCTCATCCAGATATATAGGAAGGGTAGATATACCTGCGTTAGAAAGATTAAACTGTGTATGGGTAATGCCTTGCTTTATCATTCTTTTGTATGTTTCTTCCAAATCTGACACTTCAAAAGTTCTTGAAAAAATGCCTATCTCCATAACTACAGCCCACCTTTCACATCTTTTAAGGATATCCACTGTCCATCTTCTTGAACAGATTTATAGGTAGCAATCAATGCTCGCATCACCATGATACCTTCGTCTGCTGTAGATCCTGTACAAACTGTACCATTTAGTATAGTGTCCGCAAAACCCTCTAATTCCCTGCGGTAGAATTGTCCATCATAAGCTGCTGGAGTATGTATGATGTTCGTTTCTTTCTCATAGCATTCGACATGAGCAGAACGGAACTCCCATGGATTATATATCTTCGCATATACGGTACCGTCTGTACCATACATCTCACAACCTTCATGCCATTGCTGCGCTATCGTCACAGATAAATCCAATGTACCTATAGCTCCATTTGTAAAATTACAATCGATCAGCCAAGAATGTAGATCTTTTTTGTGAACATATCGAGCAGAAACGCTATCAATTTCTCCCATAAAATAGAGTGCTGTGTCAAGCAGGTGGCTACCATGACCCAGAAGATAGTAACGATCTAGTATCTCTTTTGGATTACCAGCCGGTTTTTTCATTGCCTCACTCGTATATAAAATCGGCATGACATTATCCGTTACTTTGTATCTGCCAATGCTATCACAATACCAGCCTTTATAGATTGTGATTTCCCCCATTTTCTCCTCTTTGAATTTCTTAGCAAATTGAAGGCCTTCGTCATATCGCTTCATATGTCCAATCTGGATGAATACACCCTTTAGCTCAGCTAGTGTTTTTAGTTCCTCACACTCCTCAATGGAAACCCCCATAGGTTTTTCTATAAATACATGTTTTCCTTCTAACACTGCCTGCCTTGCACATGGAATATGAAACTGATCTCCAATCCCTATAATAACAGCCTCCACTTCTGGATCTTTAAGCATCTTAGCATACTCTTTATAGTTGGTAACAGGTTCATATATAGCTGCCATTTTATCTCTCAGATCATCTGCTATATCACAAATTGCCTGTAAATGAATATTTCTTGCCTTACTGCTTCCAATCAAATGTGCCGCCTGGCTAATGATTCCACACCCCAATACACCCACTTTTAAACATCTTTCTTCTTTTTTCACATTGTTCTTCATTGTTTAAACCTCCCATCCATCTTACATCAATCATTGAATGAGGTAATTATATGGCTTAAACATGCATGATACAACGGGAATTCTTGCACGTTTGTGCGTGTTTTAACATATCTTATTTTGATACTTTTGCTGCATTGCCTTAGTGACTGGATGTTCACATAAGATTCTATCTAGCTCCTCAATCCGACAGATCACGTAGTTTGAGGTTTTCTCTAGCTTTGATATGGAAGCCATTATATTTACTTGACTACTGTTACTAATAATTAACTTCTTTATGTTAGCCTCATCATCATAAGGATATGGTACCGTAACCCCGACCTTACAATCAACGGCATAAGCACCTATAAAGCATTGGTCAAAATGGTATCCTTTTAACTGTTGCAGTACCGTATCTCCCACGGTAGTCTGCGATTCCTTATTATGTAATCCTCCAAGAAAAAAGACTTCTATCCGAGGTCTCTTGCGCAGTTCTTCTACTACTGGAAAGCTGTTTGTTACTACTCGTAATTTCATTGATGTTGGTATCATGGAAGCCAACAAGGTGTTGGTAGTTCCTCCGTCAATCGCAATTAAAGTATCTGGTTTCATCAGAGCGATAGCTTTTTTCGCCACCAGATATTTTTCGTTCTTTTCTATCGTCTTTCTAGCATCACTAGCTTGGGGGATCCATTTATAGGGAATTGCTCCTCCGTACACTCTCTTTAGAATACCTTGCTCTTCTAATTCTGACAAATCTCGTCGTATCGTATCTTTGGATATCTCAAAATGTACGGAGAGATTCTCTACATTTACTTTTCCCTCTTTATATAATTCTTCTAATATACTCTGCTGTCGTACTTCTTTTAACATAAGTGCCCCCTAAATCTCCTTTTATCAGTTTATATGAAAATAGCTCTATATCAAGCCTGGGATAAGTTCTCTTTATTACCCATCCAGACTTGACATAGAGCATTTTTAATTCCTATAATTTTTTATACAATGAATACATCTACCTGATTGTTAATTTCAGTAGCAATTTCTTTTAACTTTTACCCTTGTTTGTAAACGAGACTATATAGATTAGTAAAGTATACGCGATTTAATAATTAACCTCAAATCCCTCAACTTGATCATCCATGAGATAAATCCAATATCCGCTTAATTCACTTTCTGCATCAAGAACTCTATAAGTAGTTATCGATGATTCAGGATCTGTTTCTACTGTAAAATCATCGGCGCTTATTATCTCCTCAAGATCAGCTTTACTCGTCCCAATTGCTATGCCACCTGCAAGTTTTATAAGTGCACCTGTATTATTATTAAATGCTGTTATATTTCGAATATAACACTCCTCTGTTGGAATTGCTTCTGATGCATAATTATGGACAGTAAAGCTACAGTCATTATCATCTTTTGATAAAATAATATCTGAATCATCTACAACTTGTTCACTCGTTGAAGTTAATTCCCAACCATTAGCAATGAGTTCGGAGACTTGTATCGGCATTATGTAAGTATCTCCAGCGATATCAATGCTATAAGTCATTAACTCAGTAACAGTTCCCAAAGACACGGAATCTGAATCACTGTCATCATCCATGATTAATCCAAATTTTGCGCCGAAATCAAAATCACCTGCTTTATTTATAGTGACGCTGTCTAATACATCTTCATAAAAAGTAAAACGGACAAAATCATTCTCAGATAAATTATAATTATATAATGGAATAGCCTGATCCGTTATACTAGTTGGCTCTCCATAGGCTGCAATAACTTCATCTATTGTCGACACGCCAAGCTCTATATTCTTTGGTAGTAATACCTTATCTGATTCTCCCGTATCATAATTATATATTGTAGTACCATAAATTTCACTGTCCTTAACCAAAAGATCGGTAGAACCATCATTTAATGTTGAAACCATGAAACCAACAGTATCCTTTTTAAAAGAATATAATTCTATATAGTCCATAGGTACCATTACTTCATTCTCATCACCATCATACACCCAACCAGCAGATACTAAATCCTGGAATTTGACTGGTAGTTGAATTACCTCATCATTCACTGCAAATTGAAAACTAAATAAATCATCTGACAACTGAACTGATTGAGTTTTATTATCTGTTGTAGCTGCTTGTTTTTCATCTTGGCTAGCTACTTCTTCGGTTGGTTTTGTAGCAGCGGTATCCTTAGTTTCTTCCTTACCACATGCACAAAGACCCAAACATAATACTAAAGTTATTGCTAAAATCTTTTTTTCATAAAGTTCCTCCTGCAAATTTTCTCTTATAAGGTAATATATTACTGTATTATGACATAAAATGCAAGAATATTTTTTCATAGAATATCATAAATGACCATTTTTGACATACTATATTAAGTCGCAGTCATAACCTTTTCATTACATATAGTTCCAAAGTCTTCTCTTTACGAACATCAATTTCATCTGCTAAAGGATGGTCAGTGAAATAGATTTTGTACTGCATAATAGTTGAGCAATACTTAAATCCACGTACCCTCACATAGAAATAGCTCTATATCAAGCCTGGGATAAGTTCTCTTTATTACCCATCCAGACTTGACATAGAGCATTTTTAATTTTATTAATAATCTAGTGCGACAACCCCCATTGGATGCAATGATTTTCCTAATATCATCCGCATTATAAATCCGAATATTCTTCTATTTTTGTACCACATATTGGACATCTATCACCCATAGAATGTATCATTAAAATACTATCACAATGTGGACAACGTAATATAAAAACTAGTGAGATGGATGCAATAATGAATAATATAACCCATACAAGTAGCGTATATAATACCCACGGTTTACTATAAGAACTGTAAACAATAACCCAACCTATCATACCTAAGAATAAAGCTAAAGAAATCCTAACACACCATTTTGACTTTTTTAGATACTTCCTGTTTCTTTCATTTCTATTTTTGAATTCCTGACGTTGTCTTTCTTTATCATCCATAGTTTATCTCTCCTTTCTCGCTTTTTTCTTATATCACGTGACTTTCTATCTATGCACCTAACATATAGACTTTTACATACATTTCTATTTACATCTCTTATTAAATGTATTGTTGCTATAAATGTAGGTAGAATACTAATGATAGTCCAAAAACCATTTTTCGATGAATTTCGACATTACTTATTAAGTAAATCATACCATAATGTGTAAAATAATCAACAAAATTTTACACATTATGTATATTCCCTTACATCCTATCGGCTTAATTATTTCAAATTCTATCAGCCCAAATCCAGAAGCCAGTATTTCTCATTATATTCCTAAAATCAACCATTTTCAACCAACTCTTAAATAAAACACACCTTCCAACATAGAATCAGTCCCTGATGAAAAGTACTGATTCGATGTTGGAAGGTGTGTTTCATTGGTACTGTTTTGTTTTATATCCTATCAAGATAAGCGGATATATCTTTACCCGCCATACAAAAATAGGTACACGTTCCACATTGGATACACTGTTCTGGCTTCCATTTTGAGATGTCGGCATTCGGGTTTGATTCTCTTGCAAGTACGATTTCCTTTACTAAAATGCCCATAGGACATCGTTTACTACATCCTCCACACTTTTTACACGAATTCGTATTGCTAATCATTACATTTCCTACAATTGCTGCAAAACTCGTACCCTCAGTAAATACATCAGAGTTATGAATTAGAGAAGCTTGCATGATACCACCTCCTGCATAGCAATCATCCGTTATCTTTCCAAAACAGAGCTCTAATTTATCATATATGTTTTCACCATTAACTACGTATGCAATTCTTGCGTTTCCACTTCTCAAGTCCGCCAATGTAACAAAGTGTCCATCCATATATGCATTGTGTGCGATTCGATCAATCTGGTATACCGTTTGTATATTCATCATTAAAATGCCATGATCTGATGGATTTTCTGATCGATCAATCTCTATTCCTAATACTTGCTTTATCAAAAAATGTTCTTCTCCCATCGGATACTTAAGGGGAACATTACAGTACTCAATTTCACTTGTCTTAGGTTCGAAACTTATCTTACCACGTGTTACCACAATGATACGTTTTGGTTGTAAAATTTCTCTTATTAATTGAAGTCCCTCGATCACGAATTTGCTTTTATGTCGTATAAGCCATGCATCATGTAAAAGACCAGGCTCACATTCCGCAGCATTAACTATGATTGTTCTCATTGAATTATTTGGAGATGCTAGAAATGATTCGATCTTCTTAGCAACTAAAAAGCCATTACCACTCATACCTGTAAGTTTACTTTCCTTGATGCGTTCAAGTAACTTAATTTTATCGATTGTATCTTCGTTCATCTTTTCATACCCTTGACCAACTAATTCTTCCGAGGAAAGATGAATCACTTTTGCAATATTTCGTTTTAAAACACTCTGTTTGTTTAACTTCCTATCATTATAGAGCTTTTTATCAATTTTTTGATTCTTTCTTAAACTTTTATTCTTTCTTACCATTTTTTTATTCATAATCACTTGTTTTTCCATAATTCTTCTCCTCTCGTTGATACAATCATATAATTTTCAAAGAAATACTCAACATGTTCTTTAAAAAGATCAATTAATTCTTTTGATTGTTCGTTTACCGTATGATACATAAAAAATGGTGCATACAGCTCCATTGATAAAACTACAGGATTTTTTTTCCACATCAGTCCTTTTTCAATCAGAATTTCAAATATCGCCTGCTGACTTTGTAGCGGAATTTGAATAAAAAATTCTCTATAGATATTAGCTATCTTTTCATTGCTAAATTGTTCTATAATTAGTAATCTACGAAACATAACAATCCATTCATCTTCCGTCTGATAACGAAACATTTGAATACAAATGTCTTTTACCTGTTCTACTCCTCTGATTTCACTATTGACCATAGATTTACACTTACCGATATAACGTTCCTTTGATCTCTCAACAATAACATCAAATATTTCCTGTTTACTTTTAAAGTGTTTGTAAAGTGCACTATTTCCAATGCCTACTTCATCCGCGATTTGGCGTATTGATACAGCGTGAAAACCATTTACAGAAAATAGTTTCATCGATTTTTCTATAATAGTTTCTTTCGTATTACGTTTTTCCTTCACGTACATCCTCCTTATTTACAATATAACCCTCCTAACTCACTTTGAAACTTTATGTAATCTCAACTAACAAAGATAAAATATAAAAGTGAGCGATTGGTCTCTTTCGCCTATTATAGTAAGCATTTGCTCACCTGTCAAGTAGATTTATTCTTAATTATGTAATAATATCTTTATTTTCCCAGAAATATTGTTATTTTATATCACCTTTTCGGAATAAAGTGTTTTGCTTGCAAAACACTCGCGCCAAGCACGGTCGCGTAAGCGACATCTTCCTATCGCGCTTGTGTGCATCATAGAGTCCTTCTTTGGACGCTTTTTATATATACTAGGAAATTCAGAGGAATTTTCTAGTATATATAAAAAGGCAGATGACAGTAGCACTATGTCTACGTCTCATCTGCCCTTTCTATTACTAAATTCCACGATTCATTCTATCATATGCAAAATCTGCTCTGCTGTCTGTGTAATCTGTTCTTCATTCGTGATTGTAGGAATTCCATCTCCTTTTTGTGCTCCATACATGCCAAATCCAGCATGGCATCCACCTTCTATGATGACTTCCTGATAGTCTGTTGGAAGGTTCGATTTGTACTCATCATATTTTTTTCTATTTAAAATCTGATCTTCACTTCCATAGATGGAAAGTACAGAAAGACCTGTGTCTGTAAGGTCTTTGGTCGAGTACACACCTAGTAAAATCAGGCCATCGTAGATATCGTTATGATCTGCGACATAAGAAGCTGCCATAGAGCCCCCTAATGAGTGCCCACCGATATACCAATATCCTTTTTTGTAATAAGCCTGTGCATTAAACCTAATACTACACTAAGAATGATGATGTATAATGCAATCATTAAAATGGTAAGTTGAATACTTGAACCTGATATAACAAGCGCAAACACACTAAAAAATGTGATTCCGTAAAGGTTATGCAATAATGATATGATAGAGTGCACAGTGGAACGCCCCTGTTCATCTATTCTTTTCTGGATATATTCCTCCTGTAGGATGCCAGCGGAAGCCATAAACATGTAAAACAACCCATATAATGGCACCAGTGCTATGCTATGTATTGACACGGAAATTGCTAAACAAATTCCAGCGAAAATGCATAACAAGAATATAGAATAAAACTCCTTTTTAATACCAATTTTTATGAATAACTTCTTATAAAGGTATGCAAATCTCCCACCTATAGCCTCCAATATATACCGAATGCAAATCCATACACCTATTAGCTCTAGGTTTAGACCATAGCTTTTTGCAATCAACGAATCGTATTCATCAAGTATGCCTGCAGTACCTATCACCAGCACTAGCATAAGAATAACTATAAGCAGTAACCTATTCTTAATACATAACGTAACTGCATCAACCATCGTAGCAAACAGACGGAAACTGTCTTTCTCCCTATTTTCATCTTGCTGTATCTTAAAGTAGTTTACTTCTTTAAGCTTTGATGCAAAAAAGGTAGAAATTAATACAGAAAATACTGATAGTAACAGTACACCTTTAAAGGTTATTAAAACTGAAAGGAAACCGCCTATTAAGCACGATAAAGCCACACCTATACTGGCATAAAAGTTCCCTTTTCCATATACCTTGTCAAAACTTTCTTCCTGTCCTTGTAATTTAAGATTATCATACAACAATGCTTCTTCAGAACCTGAACAAAAAGACTCACTAATCCCCCATAAAATAAAACCTAAAGCATATAGTACAAACCCTTCCGAGAAAAACCAAAAGATATAACAACCTACTTTACATAATCCTCCTATGAGAATCATATTTTTTCTGTTCCAATGATCTGCCAGAATGCCCGAAGGCACCTCAAGCAGTACAACTGCTACAGACCATATGGCAAGCAATAAAGATATCTGTGCCAGTGTTAACCCCTTGGATTCAAACAAAAGCAAATATACTGGATATATTGGTACTAAATCCTTTATTAACTTATAAATAAAAAATAATCTAACATTCATGACCTATGTCCTTCCTTTTTATAATTAGCTTGGTTTCTGATTACAAAATAAGGTGGACCTCGGACATACTGGTATTATTGTCCAGTATCTCTCCATTTTATTAAAATGCACATTGTGTATTCACCTCCACTTCAGCTTATAGTACTTAACACCTCCTAATATATCACATAAAATGGATTCATTCAACTAATCATTCCAGAGAATTACATATCTTACATCTGGTTGTGAACTGTTTGTGACTGAGTTTAAAGATGAACCAGAAGATATAAAGTTTTGGGCAACTGTTGAATCGTATTAAGTGTACCTTGAGGCGCACATGAATAAAGGGGATGTTGCATAATGCAACATCCCCTTGCGAATACAATCCCTTCTGCTTTATGTAAATCTATAAAAATCTCCCACCTAAGTAAAGATTACGAGCATTAAAGTGTAGTTTAGAAGAAGATTTTTCTTATACTAAAAATCTTGCTTTCTAAATATCAAGCATATCGTTTGATTCTGACGGTTCGTATCCTCTAATTTTACGCTGTCCATATAGCCCTCAGGATAATACTCTAAATCAAATCCACCCTCAATTTTCAGGTTGTTTTGTTCCATATATTGAAAACATTTCTGAAACCATTGTGGTCCCAATTCCTCTAGACGCACTTCAAAACAGTAATACTCACCTTCTACTCTTGTAAATCTGTAAAAATCCTCCCCTTCAAATGAAGTTACAGGCACTAAAGGGGTATAGCTAAAGCTATCAGCTTGATAATCAGAGTCCATAGCCATAAACCTCTCATTAAGAGCACGATTGGTAATATCAGAGTTTATGACATCCAATTGTAGCTTTCTAAAGTCGATATTATCATGATCCGCGAAAAATATTGTTGTCTTAATTCCCATATACTTTTGTTCATTTAGAAAAACTAACTTATAATCCATTTCCTATTCTCCCTTCGGCTAGTTGCTCATCCTGATCTCAAAATTACCTGATATAATTCAGATAGTTTCAATAATCGTTTATATGATGAGTATATCACTCTTAATAAGACAACTGTATGTCATATTTAAAATATTATTTATATACTTTCACAGTCATATCACCTTACTATCATGGATTAAAATTAACTTTTCTTACCAACTCATATCGTTGCATCTAAAATTAACTTAACAAGTTTCGTGAAAGATTGATGTTATTCACGTGGCATATCATTAGCGAGCACCTCATCATTTCTATAACAATTAAACCATGCTCTTTCCTGAAAACCCTTTTTCTTTGGCATAATTGCTTCACCTTCAGCAATACCTACGGGAAGAAAGCATACCAATTCATAATTATTAGGCACTTTAAGAATTTCTGCCATTTTATCACAAATTCTATCATCATCTGTAATATGCCCCTCATACCAACAACTTTGATATCCCAATTCTACAATAGTAAGTAACATATTTTCAATTGCCGCAGAATAATCCTGAACAGCATAACATTTATCTCTATAGGCATGAATTCTTTGCGTAAGAACACATATCATTGCAGGCGCTGTTTCACCAACAGGCGGTGTTATAACTTTAAATATTTTATCTAACACAAGTCGGTCATCTACTGCTATAAAACTTGTAGTCTGTTTATTACAACCTGAAGGTGCTGCGAGGCCAGCATTCATAATCGTAATCAGATCCTCTCTTGGCACAGGAATCGGTTTAAATTTTCCTCGATAACTTCTTCGCCCTTCAATTATTTTAATTATACTCATATTATGAATGCCTCCCTCCTGACATTTCTACTACATTAGTAATGCTCCCAAGATTTGTAATGCTATAAGATTTCGCTTTGCCCAATCCAAACATCCCTTTCCCGACAAATGATCCCGCTTTACTATCAAATCCACCTAGCTTATCCATTCGATTATTCTCCTCTCGTAAATCTATATGATTTCTTCAAAATCCCATCTAACATAATAGTAATGACCTGGTTTTTTGACTGATTCTTCAACGAAATCCACGCATTATATAGTGTATGAAACAAACAGGATGCCGTCTCTCGCCTTCTACTATTAAGATCTCCATACAAATGGTTGTCTTAGTCTCTTGCAAAGTCGCATGATTGTATCTTTACCAGTAATAAGCGCAACAGGCAGGCCCCCAGGAGGTTGCAACCACTGACCGCTCAAAACTAGATTATTTAGGCCTCGTATTTGACCAGTATGAGTCAGCTGCTTACCTTTTCGTGTCGGCCAAAAAGCCATGAAGGCACCGCGATAAGCGTTACAGTACCGACTATAGGTTTGGGGACTAGCCACATCAAGCAGCTTGAGTCTACCGGACATCTCTGGAAAACGCGTTTCCATAGCTCTGATCACCTCCTGACCTATACGGTTCTTTTCCCTGATATAGGCTTCCCTATTTTGTACCAGTGCCTCCCACTTCTTAAGTTCTGGCTGAAACTGGTTGATGGCAAAGGTAACTACAGTATGACCGTCCGGGGCAAAATCTGGTTCATAACCATAATGTGTCATCTGTAAATATTTTATCGGCTTCCCGTTCTGGTCTATCGCCAGTCCGTCAACATGAAATTTAAGGGTCCGAGGTATTTCCTGCATACCACCCTCGTATCCGATACTCACATAAATGTTTGAAGCTAGGGGGTAGATGTCTGGGGCGCTGAATCTCTTCTGAAATTTAAGGTCTGGGTATTGCCCCTTAAGTAATTTTTCATAAAGCACATGAGCATCGCAGGCAGTAATAAAGTAATCAGCCTCAAAAAATTTACCATTGCTACAGGTTACTCTCCTCACGGAATCTCCTTCGATCTCCATCTCCACTGCCTCACAGGATATCTCAATCTTTCCACCCAGGGTAAGATACTTTTCTTCCATCCGCCTGGCCAGTGCCCTTGAGCCCCCAAAAGGGATAGAAGATTGGCCTCCGGTGAAAGTTCCGAGTGGAAAAATAATTGACACAGCACTATAGTCACCTTCAGGCATAAATGAGGCCAGTGCTTCTTTCAGAGCAGGATGCTTAAATTTGCTGACCAAATCCTGCACACTTAACTTACTGTATTTCTGCATGACCAGACTTAAATTTTTCATGGAAAGCATATACTTAACCTTCTCAATTAAACTCATCAGATCCATTGGTTTCCCGACAGGAAAAATAAAAGTATGCAGTTTGCTGATATCATTGCAGAACTCTTCAATTGTATCTTTATCCTTCGGTGATATTTCTAGCCAGCTTGCCTTTAATCTGTCAAGATCACGGTAAAAGTTCACTGTCACCCCTTCATGTTCAACAGCCATGAAGCTTTCAGGCTCATAAATTTCCACTCCATCAAGGGCTCCTACTGTATCCCACAATTCCCGGATAGGGGTTCCTTCTTTCGTCCCCACCAGCCAGTGAATGCAACCATCAATATGATAACCAAGACGATCCCAGCCAGTACATTCTCCACCTAATGTATGATGTTTCTCCAGAATAACACTATCAAAACCATTCATTTGAGCAAAAATACCTGCACTTAATCCAGCGATTCCTCCACCGATAATAACAATTTTCTTCATGTTATATTATCCTTTCGTTTCATTTGTTGTGCCAGCAATATATCATCTCCCACTTCCATAAGCAATTGGTCGAACTCTTGACTATTAAGCCAAGAAGGCACATGGCCGTTGGCCACCATGACAGAGAGTCCCATCTGAAAGACCCGCAATTTTAGCAACAATCGCTTACGTTCCTTAAGAGTCCAACCCTGCGTAGCTTTATCCTCGGCCATTGACTCAAGCATGGTATTCTCTAGTGTTTCATAAGAGTCCATATATGGATTGGGTTGTATTGACAATTCCCGAAACAATACCGGGTACTCCCGAGCAAAGACCAAGCTAGCTTTCCCAATCTTTTCAAACATACTTTGCCCTTTTTGCTTTGTAAGTAATTCTTCTGATATAGCAAATACTCGCTGTACCACAGCCTCTACCAATTCATCTACGGTAGCAAAATTAACATAGATTGGGGCGACCGAACAGTTAAGTCGGTTCGCCACGCTTCGGGCAGTGATTCCAGAAAAACCTTTTTCTATAGCAATCTCTAAAGCAGCATTCAAAATGGCATTTTTATCAAATTTTGTTTTTGGTGGCAAAATAAAATCTCCTTACACTATATTATATAACTTAAGTTATATAATATAGTGTAAGGAGATTTCTGTCAAGTCTTTCATACATTTATGAAAAGAAATGAGTTTAAGGATGGACAAGATTGATGGATATTGTATGAGCGCGTTCTACCATTACATACTATCCGCATGTGGTTGTCTGCCATCTATGTCAGTAAATCCATACTTTAAGCCTATTTCTGCCGTACGTAGAATCTCGCCATTTTGCTCGATTATACTATCATCCTGTTCCAAAGCTGCAATACAACGTCCGACAAACTGTGGCGTTTCCATTTCTTCTAGACATAAAGAGGGATCATATTTTGCCAATTCAAGCATTCCCTCAGTTCGTACAGAACCTGGATAGATAGAAAACATCTTTACCCCATAGTTTTTTAATTCATAAGCAGCATCGGAAGTAAATTTATTCGTTGCCGCCTTAAACAAACCATTTGCTACATTTAACCAATATTTATCAGCGCTAATGTACGATATGTTTGCTATCAAACCACTGCGTTGCTTTACCATCATTTTAGAAGCATACCAACTTGCAAGATAATTAGAGCGCAGTCCTACCATTTGAAGATCATCGTACAATGATATTGGCTGTTCCCAAAATGGAGTCTGAAAGAAATATCCATTCATGATGTGACTTGCAGCTGCCCAGGCACTATTTACTAGAATGTCAATTCTCCCCTGTTCCCTCTGAACTCGCTCAAACAGTTCCTTAATCTCCTCATCCTTCGAAAAATCACATCGCTGGGCAATTCCGATACCTCCCAATCGATTCACTTCACTTGCTGTCTCTTGTATTGTAGTATTACTAAAAAAATCAGGAAGATTTTCCGAGTTTTCCGTTCTACCTGTTACATAAACGGTAGCTCCATATTTCCCAAGTTCTAAGGCCACACCTTTTCCGATTCCTCGACTGGCACCTGTTACAACTACAACCTTGCCTTTTAAATCATACATCTTACATCCTCCTTTAAATTAAAAAAGTCCAATCTACATGATAAATTGCATAGAAAAAGCTATAATTTTGGATAGCATCTTTCTTCTAAACACAATCCAAATTATAGCTTATGAATTCTTCTCTTGCTTGACGTTTTTTGCTGTATTTATAGGAGCTTTTACAGGGAGTAGAATAGTTACATCTTTCAAATCGTTCAGATTATATATATTCAGCATACCAATTTCACTGGTACTAATTTCTATGTCCTTTAATATAATCCAACGATATATATCCTCAACAAAAGTTTTTCTAATCTCTAACATCTCTCCGTAATAACGGAAACAAGCATACCAGCCTTCTGGAATCTTGTAAACCTTTAGTCTTTTATCTATATTTTCCTCTGATATACTTCCACCAAAAATCACAGTGTATTTTCCGCTATCATTTCCATGGCAGCTTACCATACTATAAACTTCGTCTTCCATAAGAGATTTAGAATATCTTTGTATAAAATCGCTTCCTGTGAAATATAATATTTGCTCAAAATCAGAACTATTTTCATTTACCTCTGTATTTATCCCATATAGATCTTTGTTTTCCAAATACAGAAATGAATTTTTCAATGCCAAGGAGCCTTTCAGGTTCGAAAAGTCTCTTATCACAACATTAACCTTTTCTACCATATTAATCGCCACATCACTATTTCGATAGGCGGAGGGGGAGATACCAAATTGCTTTCGGAATGCCCTACTAAATACCTCTGGACTATTATAACCACAGTTCAACGCTGCCATTGTTATTGTGCAGTCTGAAGTTTTCAGCTTTTGTGCAACTAAAGTCAACTTTCTCCCTTGTATATACTGTTTTATGCTGTAACCAGCCAGGATTTTAAAAATTCTGTTGAAATGAAATTCAGATATGTAGAACTTCTTTGATATATCCCTCAATATCAAGGATTCATTTATATTTTCCTCAATATGCTCAATTACCTGATTCACAAGTTGAATGTAAGTATTCAAGTCTTCCTCCTTGTCGTAATACTAAGCCATCACATTCCATTTCCTTAAGTTACTGTGTCAACATTTTTCGGGTGGTATTCAAAAACAGGCGAGTTATCTTACTCTTCTGTTAATATCACAAATTTCACATCATGCTTTTTCACAAATATTACGATATCACTTTGAACGTAATTTTATGCTCTTTTGCATATTTTTGAGCATACGATCCTTTTTTGCCAGATATCACCAATTTAATCTCGTTATTAAAACTATATTCTCCAATGCTTTTTACTGAAGCTGGAATCGTGATATTTGTCACTTTACTGGAGGATGAAAATGCATAATCTGCAATAACTGTTACAGTATTCGGTATCGTAACCTTCCCTTTACAATTGGATCCATCGATCAGTATATTACCTAAAATAGCTAATTTATTTTTTTCTTGTTTAGCGTTAAGCCATTGGGTGTCTTGAAAAGCCATCTCATCAATGCTTTTTATGTTACCAGAACAGGTTACATTAGTTAACTGTATACAATCACAAAACGCAAATTTTCCTATGCTAATATCAGAGCCTAATATCTTTACTTTCTTAAGATCAGAACAATATGCAAAAGCCGAATCATCTATAATTTTTACTGAAGCTGGAATTGTTACTGATGTTATACGGGAATATTCATGTTTTACCTCATAATCGTGTAGTTCTGGATCGAAATCAGAAAATGCATCTTCCCCAATAATAGTGACAGTATCAGGAATTACTAAATCACTCTCACATAAAATTCCATCGATCAGAACATTATTTACAATTACTAATTCAGAATATGATTTCTTATTATCTAACCATGCCGTACAATTAAATACGTCTCCTCCAAAGGAAGTTAACGATTTAGGAATTGTAATATTGGCTAAATTTACACAACCATAAAAAGCATAGTCATCAATACTTTTAAAGGACTTAGGTAATTGTATACTAGTTAAGTTTTCACAGTAAGAAAAGGCCTCAGTTCCAATACTTGTTAGTGAAGTAGGTAACTTGATCGAGGTTAAATTATAACAAGAGTAAAACGTGAAAGCTTCTATTCTTTTGATAGAAGTATTCGATATATCTATACTAAATAATCTACCACAGACAGAAAATGCACTGAAACCTATACTTGTAACCGAATCTGGAAAGTTGATGGTAGTTAAGTTTCCACATGACGCAAATGCAGAATCACCGATTGTATTAACAGAATCCGGAAGTATTACATTGGTAATATCACTGTTATATTCAAAAGCACTCGAAGCAATCAAAGTAACATTATTAGGTACTGTAACAACTCCATTACATTCTGAACCATCTATCACAATATTGTTAACAATTACCAATGGGGATTTTTTTTGTTTAGCTTTTAACCATGGAGTATCCCTAAATGCATTCATCCCTATCATATTAACTGATTTTGGAATAATTATACTAGATAACTTTGTACAGTCAGTAAAGGCTAAATCACCTATATTAGTTACTGAATTAGGAATCGTTACCTTTGTTAATGCATGGTTACCCTTAAAAGCCTCATCGCCTATTTCTGTAACACCCTCTGGTATCAGAACTTTGGTAGCACTACCATTATAAGCCGTCAATACTCCATCAATAATAACAAAGTCATCCTTTGCAGCTTTCACCTTGTTTGGAATTAATACTGTGGATACTAACATCAATACCAGGCTAAGGCAAAGTATCCTTCTGCCTCTTCTCTTATTATGTAATATGGTTTTTTCTATTGGTTTCATTCTATCTCCCTTCCTATTTTTAACTAGTTCACTTCTAA
>JAEYPP010000078.1 GCA_023410575.1 Bacillota bacterium
TTTTAACTCGCTACCAATTCTATAATGCTCTGCCGGTGGAGCAGAGGCATCGATGCTTATTTGAAATACAGGAATATCTCTATCTGGGTACATATGAACTAATACTGACCAAGTTCCATGGTCAATCCCCCAAGAATTATCATATTTCGTTTCCCTTGAAATTAGCTCCCTGGAGGCTTTCGCTATGCCTGGTGAACCCGCAGTATTGTAAGACACTTCATATAATTCCTTAGGAAAACCATACATGTCATATATCGTTTTTGGACTTTCTTCGTTCATGATTTTAGTTCCTTGCGTATACCAATGCGCCGAAACAGATAATATCACCTCAGGTTTTGGTATCTTTTCAGCTATACTTTTCCATGTTCTTGTATATTTATTATCTTCAATGGCATTCATCGGTGATCCATGACCTACAAATAAAACCGGCATCTTTGCCATAATATCTCACATTCCTTTCCTAAGATTAATATTAAAATGAATTTCGACTCCTTTGTTTTCATTTAATTTGTCAATACGAAATCTTGTCGTGTAGAAATGTTCCATTTCTCAAATCATCGAAAGCTTTATTCAAATCTTCCTTTGTGTTCATAACGATAGGACCTCCCCAAACTACGGGCTCATTCAATATTGTTGAACTGATAAATAGCACTTGAGCCTTTTTGTCTGTTGCCTTGATTTCTATATAATCACCCGAGGTGAGCTTTACAGCCGTCTTTTCTTCTACCAACTCGCCCCCGATATATGCCTCACCTAATAGGGTAAACACCATAACTGAGCGCTCACTTTCTGTATGCAATACAATCGATGCATTGGAATTTAGGTGCAAATCATAATAATTCAATGGAAGATATTTACCCAAATAGCCTTTTCTTCCTTCATACTCGCCTGCAAGGAGTCTCAGCTTGCCGTTCTCAATTTCAATTTCTTCAATTTCCGAATTCTTGATACTATGATAAGCTGGAGGAACCATTTTGTCCTTTGCCGGAAGATTAAGCCAAAGCTGTTCACCGAGCTATCTCTCCGCTGCTGGCAGCTTCTCTTCATGCAGTATGCCAGAACCTGATGTCATCCATTGAACTTCTCCATCACCAATCGTATCCTCATTACCTAAGCTATCCTTGTGAGTCATGTATCCACGATATACATAGCTGATTGTTTCGATACCTCTGTGTGGATGCATGGGAAATCCCGCCGTATAATCATTTGGATTTGTACTGTCAAAGGAATCCAGCATTAAAATCGGATCATATTCCCTAATAGTCCCGTTTCCTAAAACTCTAACCAGATTAACGCCCGCTCCATCCTGTGTTCTATAACCCTGAACCTTCTGTCTAATTTTTCTTTCCATTTATTCTTCCCCCTTATATACCTATTTTTTCGATACCGTAAAAATTCCCAGTTTCGAAAGCGTATTTTTATTTTGCTCCTTTTGCCAGAGCCTTTACTTCATCATTCACTATCTTCTCAATCTTCTTATAACGTTTCCAAATGGCATCTTGAAGCATCGACACTATATCTGTATCAAATCCCTTGTTTTTGCAGAAATCATAAGCTGTAAGTAAATGCTTTTCTCTAAGAATTTTGCTCATCTGTTGGTCATACATAAGAATATATCTTTCATCAACTGGCAAATCCCATATCTTACGAAGTTCTAACTCTACTGCACCTTTTCTACTATCTCCCAACTCATTGAGTACGACGATGTCCGCTAAAATCTCATCCATTGTAGGAATCAATATCTTTTTAAAATCTTGTGGAAGTCTTTCTTCAATAAAGTAGATTCCAAAGTGCTGTGGCAGATAATCATCCAAGCCGTATGTATTAAATCTTACATGCAAATATTGACTATACTGCTGTTTGAACTTAGACCCCTTAGCAAACATGCCATAATGAATTTTAGGATTTACCCCATTACACAGATGACATATCTTGTCCTTATACTCAAATAAATCAAACAAACCTATTCCATGAGGAATCTTAGACGCTTTGATAGCCTCATCTACCAAGCTAGGCATCTGCATGTGTTTTTCCAATAACAACCACATCCTATCATTTAACGCCATATCATACTGATAATATCGCTCAAATAGCTCAATCTCATTTTCTATTGCCTGTTGATGGCAACTACAAAAATACGCTTCACACTTCTCTGTTTCAGAAAAGGCAAAATACTTTAGCTCAAAATGAACTCTCTGCAACGGCAAATCAGAATTCAACGTTCCTATCGCAAAATCATCATTCTCAGTTTTCCATTTTTCTTTTTGTTCTTTTGCTCCGCAATACTCTCCAGTTTTCTTTGATACATACAAAGGCACCTTTGCACTCTTGTATTTTTCTCCTACATTTTCAAAACAATATACTTGATAATATTCACGTATGTAATCAATCTTATCCCACTCTTTTCCAAGTACCTTATAAGCTATGCCAACCGCAGCTTCAAAGGAATAATTTACATGTTCATCCTTGATTCGAAAGTCCTTCACGCCATCTCCTCCTATTACAATAATTGTTTAGAAATTACTGTTAATAGCTGCCCCGTTAATCTTCCCAAATCATCACATTCTATCAGATTTGGATAT
>JAEYPP010000022.1 GCA_023410575.1 Bacillota bacterium
GTAGCGTTTTTGGTAATGACGCATAATTGTATTCCTCCAATCTGGAGTGAAATACTCCACTTATTTGGTTACAATTATAAATCAAAAATATGCTGTAGTCGAAACGGGTAGATTATTAGGCGCTTACTGTTGACTTAACTTAAACTGTATTACTTAAGTTTTATTTCGAATCTGCCGAAATTTACTTTATTTGCACATTGTATTTTAGTTTACTGATTTTCTGTTGCCAAAGTGTTGCCATGACAATTATAATAAATTCTTTGAGTAAAGTAGCTTTATCTATCATGAGATTAGTTAGGGAAGCTATATGCTAATCTTTTGACACTACCTCTTATTCTAGCTCCTAATTTCAAAGCTGTTTTGTAGTATTTCAAATGCTTTTTTGTCGTTTTGAGTTCATTTATGTACTGTTTATTTACTTTACTATTTGAAAAAATACTGTCACATTATTGTCATCTAGCATTTCCAATCTTTACTATATTTGATATAAAATAATCAATACTAAAATATGCTTTTGTAAATTTTCTATATTAAGCACGAACTCAACTTTAAATCTAAATATACTTATATGACCTACAGTATATGCAACCTTGAATAATTACTGATTCAAATTCAAGCTTATACATATCTGATTTCATCAAATGATTTAATTCTTCTACGCACCTTCAGAATTATATAACAATCCTTGAGCACCCAAATATAAATATGATAAAGCTGCAATTTCTTGTGCTAAATTTAAACTAAATAAAATATCATCTATTTCTATATTCTTCTTTATGTATGGATATTTTTTTAGAAAATAAAATAAAAATATTGCAGTAAGCCAATCTCCAGCTCCTGATGTATCTTTAACTTCACATTATACCCTTTTTGATGAATTATTTACACGTTTGGGGAGTTGTTTTGCAGTCGTGCAATGTTGACTAAAGGATAGTGAATTTTACACCAAAGAGGATAATGAGGTGTGCCTCGGGACATATTCTTCTACTTAAACTCCCTACCGTGAAAGATGTATGTGGTGTTTTTAATGCGACTTAATATATTTTAGTTAAGTTTTTACACCTATTATACATATATTATGGTTTTTCAGGAGCTTTTAATATCAAGTTAATATCAAACTTTTTTCATTTTACAAGTATAACAGTGCTTATATAAAAACCCAAAGAATACAACATATTATAAATCTAACGGATCTTACGAAATGACTTATCAACTATGTATTCACCAACATAGTCTCCATCGTCATCATATTCTTCTTCATAATGATATTCCGTAATCCATATTTCATTAATAACATTAGGTATATCAATTTTACGTATTGCTTTCTCTATTTCCTTATAATTTATTCTGTATAGATTATCAATAAGCAATATATTTATATTTCCTTTAAATTTTTCAAATTTATCAGAGCAACTAGCAATATATTTACTAATTAGATCAAACAACCCATTTTCATTTACTTTCATTATGTTTGAAAGAGCAGTAACCCCACCATGTACTTCAAACTTAATATTATCATCTTTATATTTAGATAAATAAATTGTCATATTAATATTGTCATCATAATATTCTCTTATTAATTCCAATGATTTAAAATCAGATTTAACAATTTTTTCAAAAATATTAATGCTGAATTCATAAATAATTTTTGCTATCTCATTAATTCTTTCTTTTTCTTCGTTCTTATTCATCAATATATTTTGGATATCAATATTGCCTTTTTGTGGATAAAAACTTACAACTATTCCATTCCAAATCATTTTAATAATATTATCAATATCAATCTGTTGAGTTATACCTTTATTGTTCAAGTATCCAACAACTAACTCATATGCCTGCATTGCAGATTTATCAATTATTTTATCCCAAAAATAATTTTCTCTAGAGTTTTTCTTTATAGTACTTTTTATATTCTTCTCAATAAATTGAGGTAAACTCTTCATTTCAACAGTGAGCAATTGAAAACTATCTTTACGATTTACAAATATTGCTTCTGGGGATGGCATATTTCTCTCATCAACATCACAACACTGTTTCAAAGTAAAATCTGAATACTCGCTTCTAATAAACATTCCTAAACCATTAAAATATTCACATTTATTATTGTTTAGACACATTTTTTTTAATATACTACTATTTCCCGTGAAATACTGATTATCTTCACAATGCTTATCACATGGAAAGTATCTTAGTATTTCTTTTATCTGCTCACATTCAGTACATTTGTCCACATTTAATTCCCTCATTTCTTCAAAAACTCTTTTAAATAGACAGCATTCTCAACTTGTGTTATAAATTTATTCATCATAATATTAATAACTCCATACAATTCATCAAACCTATCCTCATCTAAACTTAAAACTTCCAACCTTTCCCCATGAGCAATTTCGTTTCTCATTTTGAGCAACACATCATCTAACAGCTTGAAATCCGGCTCATATTCCCTATAATCCAATCCAATTGTCTCCATAATTTCGATGAATACTTCTGATTTAAGGTTACTTCCCGTTTTAACAATTCCTTCATAAGGTATTTTAGCTTTTTTTTCACCATTACTACGGATATCGTTTACAATTTTATTATGTAAGGATGCCTTATTTGTACTATCAAAAGTCTTAAGATCTTCCTTCATCGCTAAAGCCAGAAAATTTTGTTTTAGCTCAGAATAATTATAATTTTGATATGAAATAAAGCATAAATAATATGTTGCAACGTTCTTTATAAGCCCTTCCCAATGAGCATATAGTAACGCTACCCCGGATCTTAGAGCAGTATTTTTAGCAAATTTTCTTGAAGATGCAATATTTGCCTTCACTGCTGTGAGCTCCTTTTTCCTCCAGGAAGTCTCTTTATCTAAATAATCTTGAAACTCTTCTTCTGTTCTTATTTTCATACTCTAAAATAATCCCTACTCCAATTTGAAAGTTCTTTGTATCTTGGAATTGCACGTACACCAGGTAAATTATTACGAACATAAACATCTTCACTATACAATTTTTCTACCTTTTGCTTTATCCACTCTTGAGGATTTTCTATTTCTAAAATAGAATTGATATTCTCGTAAACCCCTGGAACAATTGCCTGAAATGCACCTGCTAAAAATGCCCCCTTATGACGACCACCTTCATACTTTCTAAAAACATCTTCACCTATAGTTCCATATAGTAAATCAAATGTATTAGCAAATTTTCTTTTTGTTTCTTCATAGTCAAATTCTTCTTTGTCACAAATTAGCAAAATTTCTTTGTCCAATAGTTCAGAAAAATCCTTGTATTTTTGTATATCTTCCCATTTGATATATTGGGAAACTAATAATCGTACAACCATTTCCATCGCATACTGCTCATCAGTCTTTTGATCACTTATTTTCATGCATTTGTCATAGGATGGCATTTTAACAATGTCATCCAAGAAATTATACATTGTTTTATTACTCATTATAATTAAGCAATTCCTAACTTCCTGATCACTTAATAGAGACCCACCAGTATTCAAGCGTTGAAATAATTCGTACTTTGTATTAAAGTCACTTTCTTTTTTAATTATAGTGATATCTAATCTAGCTCTTTTTAATGTAAGTTGCTGCTCTTTTGTAAAAACTAAATCTCCTTCTCCTACCCATTTCATACCTGCAAACGACGGCAACGCATCTGTCGCTTCAAGAACTAACGGTTGAACATTTTTACCATCATCGTCCTTCAGTATCCCTACAAATTGAAAAATTGTTGATAATCTTTGTACCCCATCAATTATATCCCATGTTCCATCATCACTCTGACTCACATATATTTGTGGAATCGGAATATTAAGCATTATCGACTCAATCAACTTTGTTTTCTGATAATCATTCCATCGAAATACTCTCTGAAATTCTGGATGAATATCCATTTCTCCATCACGATATATGTTAATAAGTTCTCCAATAGACATTTGATACGATTCTCTATATATTTCCCCAGCTTTTTTCGTGATTTCATCTTGTAATGACATAATACACCTACCCTCTCTTTAATCTTCTTCTCTGCATCTTTTTCCAAATCAACCTAGCTTCTTCGCACATCGTAGAATCAATACCGATTTTATCAACCAAAATTTCTTGATCCACAATATCTAAAGCGTTTTCTATGTCTTCCTCATTTCTTACGATTGTGTCAATTCTTGCTAACACTTCTCTTACCTTCTCCAGCGGTATCTGATCAAGCTTTGGCACCAAAATATTCCCCACTTCACCTGGCAATATTTCAAGGACTCCACCACCATAACTTCTTCCACACAACTCTGTAAACGCAAAAGAGATGCTATTATAATAGGATAAGGCTATTCTTTCAGGATCAATTCCTGTATTAAATTTTATCCTATGCATTGTGTCAGTAGAAACAGCATTACACCTATTCAGCACAAATTTAGGATATAAGTTATTTCTTCTCAAGAAAAAAGCGTCTGGAACCCATATAGACGGAATTCGATACCATCTATCCCTGATCGAACATTTATATCCTGTATGTTCCTCATTTTTTTCTCCGAGTTTGATATATTCTCTATGTTTTTTAGGATAATCACCAATATCTTTGTCAGGAAAATCTATTAAATATGCTGCTTTTTCTTTCTTAACATTTTTTAGCCAATCCTTATCCTCAAAATAAATACTATGAGCATGAGAGCTTCTTCCAATGAGAGGACGAACCACCTCTTGTAATTCATATTTTTTTACCACTTCACTGCTTACGGAAAAATACTTATTATTACCAGTAGTTATTCCCACGTTAATAAGCGCAACATCTGATAGTTTTTGAAATCTTTCATCTTCCTTTATCTTCCGTATTAATTCATTTTCTTTCTTATTTGTAAAATATTTCGTCCACTTTTCATGTACATGCTGCATTTTTTGAAATCCGTTGGTTTCAATATCAAACGTTTCTAAATCATCCAAATTATTAAGCTCAACAATTCGAATTCCCTTTTCTTGTTTTCCCTTTTCCCCAATAAAAACCACTATTTCTTGCTCAATATCAGGAAAAACCAATTCTTCAAATGTTATTAATGTAATCTTTGACAACGAATTTGACAAATATAATCTCAAGTCTTCAGCATATGCCACTTGCAATATTTCTGCTGGAATAACAAATGCTATTTTCCCAGTATCACTCAACATATGGACGCATGCAACAATAAAACCAACCCACGTATTAACTAACTTATTTTCCTTCATCCCATGAGAAGTCAAAATTGTAGACATCATATCTCTCTGTTCTTCTTCAAGATATTGATATCTGATATATGGAGGATTTCCAAGAATTAAATCATACTTTTTTTTATCAGAATACTGTTTATAAAAATCAAAAAAATCTTTATTTAACACATTAACTTTCTTTTCATCTATTAAACGACTCTTTAACTTTTCCGCTTCACTTTTCTCAATTTCAACAGCTGTGATAGAAGCTATTTTTTCGATGTGTCCAGTCTTTATTAATCCATCAATAAATACTCCGTCACCACAACTTGGTTCCAGTATTTCCTTTATATTTTCATCATCTCGAAATAACTCCACCATCATTTCGGCTAATGGCAATGGTGTGTAATAAGCACCTCTTAACTTCTGCTCTGTGCTATCCTCTTTTAATTTCATATCATCACCTAAAATTTCTGCTGATAAACACGAGTTATAAGTTCCTCGATTTGTTTTATCAGCTTATTTTTTTCCTTTTCAAGAATATTTAATGTTGCTTTATCCGATTTTTCTTCCATTTCATAATTCAACTCATATATTCTCTTTGCGTTAGAAACAACTGTATTATATAAATTACTTTGTTTCTCATCCTCAAAATCCAAAGATACGATTGGTATTTTCTTCAATAAAAATGTACCTCTGGCAGTAAATCCACCTTCAAAATCACTCCCATTCATCTGAAAAATCTTTTCTGTAAATGGATGTGATAAACATGCTTGAATATACTCTAATGAATAGTAACTTTCTGGTAATTCACTAATAGCACAGTATCCAGCAGTGCCGCCAGATGCAATTAGCATATCACTATTATCATATGCATACATTGGTTCTTTACTTAAAACGCGCACAATAAGTTTTGGTGTATTAATAAATGCAGTTAAAGCTTGTGTTCTGCCATACTTATACCAAGTGTCTTCTGTTGCATCTGAAATATCGCGTCCGATTCCACCATTCAAGCATTTAGGCACTAATCTATCATAGCAAGCTTCTAAGTACTGGAATATTCCTGGATATTGCCTTTTCATTACACTTTTCTCAATCAACTTTCCTTCTGAATCATATGGAAAAATAATTCTTTTATCCGTTTTCAAAATAGAATAAGTTTTCATTCCCTTTTCAGTTTTCTTAGTTGGCTTGAAATAAGGTTTAAGTAAGGATTTTTCAATCTTATATTCTGAACCAAATTTATTTATTCTAACTTCTTGCTCATTTTCTTCTACAATGCATGATTCATCAAACCAATACACTTCTTTTTTGTCAGAAAAAGATTCTGCTCGTTCTGCACTTGTTTGGATTCCATTAAATACATTTGCCACTTTAGAAAGCGGTATGGTTTTCCCTTCTAAAGCATTGAGTATTTTCAAAAATTCTATGTCAGTTGATAGACGCCATGGCTCTTGATTCAATCTTACATTTTTGATTTTTACACATTGATTCTCTTCTCCTGACCATAGTTCTGCTAAAGAAGACATATGAGAATAATTCATTTCATCACATGTACTCTTACCAATTGTTACGATAGCGCTGTATATGGTTTTATCAGGAAATAGTTGTGCATCTCCAAAATCATCCATTCTCTTGATGCTTTTACATAGAAGTTTTCTCAGTTCTTGACCCGCGGCTATTTTATAGAATTTGTTTGGTATGATATAGCAAAGTACACCTGAATCTTTTAAGACTTCTAATGATTTTTCGATAAATAAAAAGTATTTATCAAATTGCTTATATGCACTTGAATACTTACCTTTATAAATACCAAATTCAGTTTCATTTGATAATGAATGCATATCTTCTGTTTTTACATAAGGCGGATTTCCTAATACAACGTCGAATTTTTCTCCATTATTTATTTCGTTCCAATTAAATGGAACTATTTCTAAAAGCTCTTTTGTGGAGATATTAGTCCCTTCAATATCTTTATCTGTTACCAGTGAATTACCATGCATTATATTAGCAGATAATTCAGGTAAAATAGGCGTAGCGTTTTTCACAGATGGTTCCGTTTCATCTTCAATCAACTTTAATATTAACGAAAACTTGCTTACTTCAACAGCGTGAACATCTATATCGATCCCATAAATACAATTTTTTAATATTTCCTTCTTATCCTCAATTGGCAATTTATGTTTTCCATTGCTCATTTCTAATAAGTATTCTGGTTTATTTATTTCGTACCATTGTGTACAATAATCAACCAGATACTGATACGCTTCCTCCAAGAAAACTCCTGACCCACATGCTATATCTATAACTCTGAGATCCAAGATTTCTGTTGGACTTTTACTCTCGCAAATTGATTCCAAAGTATTTTTCACCATATACTTAACAATTTCTGTTGGAGTACTAACAACTGATCTGTACTTATATTCATTTTTCTTTGCTAACTCTACGTTTCCATCCACAATAATTAAGCATTCTGTCAAAAATGCTTCATATATCTTACCAAGTATACTTGGCTCGATTATTGTAAACAAGTAAGGCGTAGCTGGATAATAAAGGGACATTATTATTTCAAAAATAATATCACTATTCAAATCAAAAATAGGAGTTTCTCCTTTGAAAAGTCCAGAATTATAGCGTTTATCTGCTTCCTTAAATACTTGTGTCAATGAATTCTGTAAATCTTCCTTGTTCGCAGCCACCTCATAGAGTTTTGAATACAACGGTAAATTTCTGTCTTCACAAATACGAAGAAAAATTACCTGATTTATAAAATCCTGCACTGTATCGTTTAAAATATCTATATTTTGATATTTGCTATCCTTTGTATATAGATATTTTCCTAGTCTCGATCGCCACTTATTAATCTGTTCCAGGAATGTATCATCAATTTCTGTATGAAATCTATTTTTATCCTGTAGATTAGTTTTAGCAAATTCATCATATTTTCCGTTATATACATTTTCCCTCGAAATTAAGTCATATATCTCTTGGTATTTCTCTGCATACTCCATAAAATGATACTTTCGAAATACAGAAGTATTTACCCCATCGCCCTCTTTGGGTTTATTTGTTGTATCATAAACGATCATATTTTCAAAGTTGGTCAATATTGCCAGAACATGTTTTGCATTCCAGCCGTATTTTCTAGCTTGCATTGATGGTTCAATGTCAGCAGTTATATCAACGCTCGGTTTCTTTGCTTCTACGAACATTTTAGAAACACCATTGAGCGTTAATGTATAATCTGGTCTTTCCGAACTATTTGAAAACTGCTCAACCACTACTTCTTTATACTGTGGCAATTTCCCTTTTTCATTCTGAACATCCCATCCAAAACATTCTAGTAATGGACTGATATATTCATCTCGACAAGATTGTTCATTGTATGAATTTTTCTTATCCTTGTAATAATTCATACTTTTCTGATATTGTAATATTAACCGTTTTAATCTATCTTCTCTCATATATCACACCTCCATTACCCAATTTTTGTATTAATTGATTCTACTGCTTTAAGTATAAGTTCAGCCTTGTCCGCTAGAACGTACTTTCCACGCATTTGCTGTTCAATAAATCCCTCTTTTTGTAATACACCAAACATAGAGTTTACTTTCATTTTACTATAATTAAGCGATTCAGCTATTTCTAACTGTGTTAAAGGTATAATCTTTTTATCCAATACAATAGCTTCATTATCGTGCATTAGCTTTAATAAATCATAATAATCGTTTAGAAATACCTCGAATCCCATTCTAATCACCTTGTTCTTTCATAATCACATAAACTTATACCATTATAACACATTAATTATTATGTTAAAACACAAATATTTGATATTCATATATCAAAAAAAGTAACTGTAATCCTTGAATTGGTCACAATTACTTTTTAATAATTAATCGATAGGTATAACAAATGTTCCATCTTCTTCGCTTGATAATGTCAAATCTTTGCCAGTAATATCTTGATCTGTCAATGCTGGTATGGCATTTTCCCAATGCAAAATAGTTGTAACATTGTCTTGATTAGACTCACGATGTAGTTCATGAGTTACTTTGAGTTGGTAATTCCCCTTACTTTCTCCGTCTATTTTTAATTCTACTTCAATTTCAGTTTTTTCACCTTTCTCTGTAGGTGTCCAATTACATTCAGCAAAAACGTCATCTCTAAAATAGCTTGTTTGATCAATTTTATCTCCATCTACAGCATATCCAGCTTGAGATAAACGAAGATTGCATGTTGGATTGCTTCCATCAGATGGCTGTTGTGCATCAGATTTAGGCAAATTACTTTTTTTCCATTTTTCCATCTCACTCCCCTCCTTCCTTCCTACTATTTTACATCAATACGACAAAAAGTAAAAGAATTTTCCAGAAAATTTATTCATTGTTTACCAACTCTTCCTCCACTCCTCATAATACTTATTCATCTCCCTCTGCTGCTTATGCATTCTTCGAATTTCTTCCACTGCCTTAATCATCTCATCAATCTGCTGCGGTGTTAAATATTCAGCAATCTTATCAAAATTATCCACCTTTACCTGTAACGTAGATATAAAAACCTCTTTTTCTTTTATCTGTCTCCTAAAATCAGCCACATTCTCTGAAATAGTTTCCATTTCAAATTCCATACGTCTGATTTTCACCTTCAAATCAGCATACTTACTATAAACCGTGCGTACCAACTGTTTAAACTTCTTTATAAGTGGATCTACTATCTTCTCTTTATAGTTCTTTGCAGACATCAGCGCTGTTGGGTGTTCCAATTGATATTCTCTACCATTATCAATCTCATACATAATCGAATCCACAGAAGTTACCGCCTCTGACATCGCCATAAATTTTGTATTTATTGCTTCAAATTCCTTATTGCTACTGGAAGCTTTATACGTAGATATGGTGAGTACATACATGATGGTACTATATTAGAAGGTGGTTATGTAGAGTGTACCTTTAAGAATGACGATTTGGGCGATCCTCTTGTAACTGGTGAAGGACTTGCTTTAGGCGTTATGACACCAGCTATGTTCGAAAGCATGAAGGAACAAACCCTAAAGATTACTAAGATTGTTGCTGATGATCTTAAGTCCATCGGGCTTGATTTATGGGATATTAAATTTGAATTTGGTTACAACAAAGACGAAGTTATCTTGATTTGACGAAATTGCTTCTGGTAATATGCGTGTTTACAAAGATGGTAAGATTGTTGAGCCTGTAGAGTTAACCAAGTTAATTCTGAATAGATAAGATAACATTTTAAAAGCGTGTACTCAGTTTATTCTGAGCACACGCTTTTTTTATCTAAGTCCGCAAACTCGCCTACTTTCCTATTCTGACCAATTAATTTGTGCATCTGGGATACCCATTTTGCGACATTCCGCACATACATAGTCTTTTTCTACTTGATTACCAATCTGGTATTTCAATATTTTATCTTTGAATACAATATACTTCTCATTTCCTCCTTTGAAATCAACAAACCAATTCCCGCCTTTATCTGGGTCAGAGCCCATTACCTTGGCTATTAGCTCCGGAAAATCCTTCTTATCGCTGGTAAAATATAGCACAGTCCAATATTTAGGTTTTCCACCAGTATTCCATAACTCAATCTTATGTACAGTCAAGAAATCAATGATGGTATCATCCGTTACGCTTTCTTTAATCAATAAACCTTCATATACTTCCTGCTTTTTCCCTTGAATTGCATTGTTTCCACAGCTATGAACTTCCTTAACCTCACTTAATGTCAATTCATCCTTTAACAGCACATCCATAGAGACATGAAAGATTTCTCCCAATATTAGCAATTTCTCCATCTCCGGCAATGCAATATCTGCTTCCCATTTGGATATGGACTGCCTACTCAGATTACATTTTGACGCAAGTTCTTCTTGAGTCATACCATTTGATTTTCTTAACTCAATAATTTTTTCGGATAACTTCATAAAAGCTTACCTCCTACATTTACTGATTATATTGTACAACATCCTCTTTTTTTTACCACCAATTTCAAAGTTCTTTTTCGCAACCATCAGTTGCTACAACCCTAATTATAAACGGCTTTTTCTCCTCAAAAATATAGTTTATACAATCTTTCACAAACTGCCATTCCTATAGTAATGATAGCCTCCACAATTACAGAGAAGCCTAATAAACTTATGATCAACATAATACCCAAAAATGGGTATTATAAATGCCGCACATTTCTCTGCGGCATTTATAATATATATACTAATTATTCCGATAGCAAATTGATAACGTGATTTTGTAACCTGTTGACAACCACGCTTTTGCCGAGAGCAGTCCTGACACGCCCCTTATTAACTCGCTTCGCTCCTTAATAAGTAGCGTGCCATGCCTTCAAATAGTCTGCAAAATAAAAGGATAGCTGCCTGAGTGTGCAAGCACCCTCATTCAACTATCCTTTTATTTTACAGACTGCTCTCAGTCCATTTATGCACTTTATTCAAACTCAATCGTAGCAGGTGGCTTCCCTGTACAGTCATAGAATACTCTATTTACATGCTTAACCTCATTTACGATACGGCTTGATACTTTACCGATCACTTCCCAAGGCAACTCAGCAAATTCTGCAGTCATAAAATCGATTGTATTTACTGCACGTAATGCAATTGCATAATCATAAGTTCTCTCATCCCCCATAACACCAACTGACTTCATATTGGTTAGGGCTGCGAAGTATTGACCGATGCTACGATCTAAGCCAGCTTTAGCAATCTCTTCACGATAGATTGCATCCGCATCTTGAACGATTTTAACTTTTTCAGCAGTAACATCACCGATAATGCGAACTCCAAGACCTGGGCCTGGGAATGGCTGACGGTATACAAGTTTTTCTGGAATGCCAAGCTCAAGACCTGCTTTTCGAACTTCATCTTTGAATAAATCACGTAATGGCTCAATAATTTCTTTAAAATCTACACAGTCAGGAAGACCTCCTACGTTATGGTGAGATTTGATAACAACAGATTCACCACCTACACCACTCTCAACTATGTCTGGATAAATTGTACCCTGAACTAAGAAATCAACAGCTCCGATCTTCTTTGCTTCTTCTTCAAAGACGCGAATAAACTCTTCACCAATAATCTTTCTCTTCTTTTCAGGTTCCTCAACACCCTTTAACTTCTCATAGAAACGTTCTTGGGCATTGACACGGATAAAGTTTAATTTATATGGGCCATTTGGTCCAAATACTGCTTCTACTTCATCACCTTCGTTTTTACGAAGTAAACCATGGTCAACAAACACGCAGGTAAGTTGGTCACCAACTGCTTTTGATAACATAACTGCTGCCACTGAGGAATCAACACCACCTGAAAGTGCACATAAAACTTTACCGTTCCCTACTTTCTCACGTAATGCAACAATTGATCTTTCTACGAATGAATCCATCTTCCAGTCACCAGAGCATCCACATACTTCATAAACGAAGTTGGATAACATCTTCTTACCATCTTGTGTATGAAGGACTTCTGGGTGAAATTGAACAAGGTAAAGTTTCTTAGACTCATCTTCAGCAGCTGCAACCGGGCAATCTGATGTATGTGCAGATATTGTAAAGCCCTCAGCCACTTTTTCGATATAGTCAAAATGACTCATCCAACATACGGTCTCTTTTGATACATCCTTAAATATCTTGGAATCTGTATCAATGAGAACTTTGGTCTTACCATATTCACGAACTTCTGCTTTTTTAACACTACCGCCAAGTACATGGGACATTAGCTGTGCACCATAACAGATACCGAGTACTGGAATACCCATCTCAAATAGTTCCTTCGCATACGTTGGTGAATCTGGTAAATAACAGCTATTTGGTCCACCTGTTAAGATGATACCCTTTGGATTCATAGCCTTTATTTTCTCAAGATCTGTCTTATATGAATAGATTTCACAGTAAACATTGCATTCTCTGACTCTACGTGCAATCAGCTGATTATACTGACCACCAAAATCGAGTACAATTACCATTTCCTTGTTCACGATTAATTCCTCCTAAAGTTTCCT
>JAEYPP010000050.1 GCA_023410575.1 Bacillota bacterium
TACCATGTCTGATTGCACCAGCCTGGCCAGTGAATCCACCACCGTGAACGTTAACAAGAACGTCGAATTTATCTGCTGTTTCTGTTAATACAAGTGGCTGACGAACGATAAGTTTTAATGTTTCAAGACCGAAATATAAATCCATATCTCTCTTATTTATTGTAACTTTACCAGTACCAGGTACAAGGTAAACTCTTGCGATACTACTTTTTCTTCTTCCAGTTCCGTAATATTTTGCTTTAGCCAATGTTATTTCCTCCTTTCAGTCCTAATTAGTATTTGATTTCAAGTACTTCTGGTTTCTGAGCTGCGTTAGCGTGCTCTGCACCAGCGTATACGTGTAATTTATTTAACATTGCTCTTCCTAAAGGTCCCTTTGGAAGCATGCCTTTAACTGCAAGAGTAATAACATCTTCAGGTTTTTTAGCCATCATTTCCTTTAATGTTGTTTCTCTCATACCACCTGGGAAATCAGAGTGATTGTAGTAAATCTTCTGATCCATCTTCTTACCAGTAACCTTAATCTTGTCAGCGTTGACAACGATTACATAATCACCTGTATCGATGTGTGGTGTGTAAATAGCCTTGTTCTTACCTCTTAAAACTTTAGCAATCTCAGAAGAGAGACGTCCTAATGTATGTCCTGTAGCATCAACTACATACCATTTTCTTTCAATTGTCGCTGGACTAGCCATAAAGCTTTTCATTGGTTTACCTCCTTAATAAATTCTTTTCTATATTTGTTAACATAAAACCACATTCATGAAGTACACATAAATACTAGCTTTTGCGGTTATTTTAGTCACTTCGCAAATGATACAATATTATAGAAGTACTGTCAAGCATCAAAACCAAGTTTTTTTGGCTATTTTTCAAATTTTCTAATTTGACATAATAAAAAGTCACTTATTATGTGACTTTTTATTACTTATATTATTTTTTAGTATTTTCTCTATATTTTAGGATCTTACGTACCGCTTAGAACTTCATTCAAGCGATAGCGTGTTGCGTATAAATTATGTTTATCAAAACAGATCTGTTTGAGCGTAGCGAGTTATCTGTTTTATGATATACTCAACACAAATATTTAGATAGGCCTTTTGAGCCTGAAATCATCTCTATAAATACTCGATTTTTACTAATGTTAAACCCTTTGCCGGGGCAGTTGGTCCTGAAACTGTTCGATCCTTTTGCTCTAGCATCCAAGCAACCCTCTCTGGTTCATAGTAATGAATGCCGACTTGAATTAGTGTTCCTGCAATGATACGAACCATATTATACAAGAAACCATTTCCTTGGATACGAATCACAATTTCTTGATTATCTCTAATTACATCCAATGAATAAATGGTACGAACTGTTGATTTTACTTGAGTATGCACAGAACAGAAACTTGCAAAGTCATGCTCACCGATTAGGTACTTTGCTGCTGCCTGCATCCGATCTACATCGATATCATTGTAAACGAAATGAGAATATCTGCGATTTAAAGGCATTGGATGAGTTGCGTTATAGATGCGATATTCATATGTCTTTTTCGTATCTGTAAATCTCGGATGAAAATCGAGTGGAACCTCTCTTGACTCCTGAATTACAATGTCCTCAGGAAGTCGCTGATTTAATGCGTAGGAAATCCTTTCGGCAGGAATTCTCGCTTCTGTATCAAATACAGCTACATTACCCATTGCGTGAACGCCTGAATCAGTACGACTAGCACCAATGACCGTAATTTGTTCTTTTAACAAAGTCGATAATTCTCGATTTAGTACCTCCTCAATTGTAATAACATTCGACTGTGCTTGCCATCCATAATACTCAGTCCCATCATAGGCAACAATCAACAAAACTCTTTTCATATCCACACCTTTTCTATGCTTTACTTCTTAAGAATTTGCTTCTCGCATGTTACTTAATAAATACGACAATAGCCGCAATATATGCAACATAAACACCATATGTCACGATATCTCTTCCCTTATAATGAAGAGGTTTCATCTTTGTACGTCCCTTACCACCACGGTAACATCTTGCCTCCATTGCCATCGCCAAGTCACCAGCTCGACGAAATGCTGAGATAAATAATGGAACAAGAATTGGTACCATTGCCTTTGCTCGCTTAATTATGCCTCCAGATTCAAAATCTGCACCACGTGCCTGCTGTGCCTTCATAATCTTGTCGGTCTCTTCTAGAAGAATTGGAATAAAACGAAGTGCAATCGACATCATCATTGCGACTTCATGAACAGGCACACGAATCACTTTCAATGGTCCAAGTAATTTCTCAATAGCATCTGTCAACTGATTTGGTGTTGTCGTAAGCGTCATTAAAGAAGAACCGATTATCAATGTAATCAATCGAATTCCCATAAATCCAGCAGTTCGCAAGCCCTCTCTCGTAATCTTTAAAAAACCTAATCTCCATATTTCCTCTCCTGGAGTTAAAAACAAATTAAATCCTACCGTAAAGAGCAATAAGAAAATAACCGCTTTAAGCCCTTTTACAATGAATTTAAATGGGACCTTCGATAACAAGATTACTCCGATTAAAAAAGAGCCTGTTATCAAATACCCCCAAAAAGAATGAAATAAAAACAAGGAGACAATATATACGAGAGTACCAATCAATTTCACACGTGGGTCTAGTCGATGAATTACCGAATTTGCTGGATAATATTGTCCAATTGTTATGTCTCTAATCATAGCTAACCCTTTCTAATCCTGTGTTTTCCACCAGGCATATAATTCATCTACAGCTTCCTTTACTGTAGTTGCATCCGTTTGAACTGATAAGCCGGCCTGCTTTAAGTCATTCATTACATAAGTAACCTGTGGTGCAGCTAGTCCGATTTGCTCTAGTTTTGCATAATGCTGAAATACATTTTTAGGAGTGTCGTCAAAGGCAACACTTCCTTTATTCATTACGATAATACGATCTACGTATTTTGCGATATCCTCCATACTATGAGAAACTAAAATAACGGTAATCTTTCTCTCTTTATGAATCTTTGCTATTTGATCTAGAATCTCATCCCTACCTCTAGGATCTAGACCAGCTGTTGGCTCATCTAAGATTAATACCTCAGGTTGCATTGCAAGAACACCAGCGATTGCAACTCTTCGTTTTTGTCCACCAGATAATTCAAAAGGAGAAACATCGAGTAAATCATCACTAATTCCGACCATCTTCAGAGCTTCAAAGGACCGTAAATCAATTTCTAAAGGCTTTAAGCCAAGATTCTTAGGGCCAAATTGAACATCCTTTAATACCGTTGTTTCAAATAACTGATGCTCAGGATATTGAAATACTAATCCGACTTTACTTCTTAGCTCTTTCTTATTAAAATCAGGATCATAAATGTCCTTACCATTATAGTAAACACCACCACTGGTAGCTTTCATTAACCCATTCATATGTTGTATCAAAGTAGATTTCCCAGACCCCGTATGCCCAATTAAACCAATAAACTGGCCATCAGGAATCTGTAATTCTATATCTTTAAGCGCGTGCTTTTTATATGCTGTACCTTCACTGTAAATATAGTTTAATTTATTTAATATGATTGCCATTCTTTCACCGCCTCTATCTTCTCCTAAGCTTTAAAACTTCCTTTACAAACTCCTCTTTCGTAAGAATACCAGCAGGTAATGGCAAACCTTTTTTAGAAAGTTCATAAGCAAGTTCTGTCACCTGTGGCACATCAAGACGATATTTCTTGATTTTCTCCACATTTGAAAATACCTCTCTTGGGGTTCCTTGCATTACGACCTTGCCAGCATCCATCACAATAACCTTATCCGCATCAATTACCTCATCCATATAGTGAGTAATTAGTAAAATCGTAATCTTTTCATGTCGATTTAGATCATGAAGTGTTTTAATAACTTCTTTCCGTCCATTTGGATCTAACATAGCAGTAGGCTCATCTAAAATAATACATTTTGGTCGCATTGCCATAATACCCGCAATCGCTACGCGTTGTTTTTGTCCACCGGATAGTTTGTTTGGTGAATGTGCACGATATTCATACATTCCTACTGCCTTTAGACTCTCTTCTACTCGTTTCCAAATTTCCTTTGTTTCGATTCCGAGATTCTCAGGTCCGAATCCAACATCTTCCTCCACAACGGTAGCAATAATCTGATTATCAGGATTTTGAAATACCATTCCTGCTGACTGGCGAATATCCCAAAGATTATTTTCATCTTTTACATCATAACCATTCACATACAACGTTCCCTCTGTTGGAGATAAAATTGCGTTGATGTGCTTTGCCATCGTTGACTTTCCGGAACCATTGTGTCCTAGAATTGCTACAAAATCACCCTCATTTACATCCAAGGTAACATTGTCAATCGCACGGTTGATTCCTTCCACATTACCTTCCTCGTCACGACGAATATATTCAAATATTAAATTATTTGCATCTATCATCTTTTTCATATAATTCTACTCCCATACAGCATACCAATCCTTCGATGATATCACTGAACTTCAAACTTCTACTGCACATTATTGTTCTCATACATTGTATTGTATAATCTTATGATTTGCAAGAAATTTTCTAATAACTAAGAATGCGCAGGAATTTCATCTACGATCCGTACAACATTGATTCTATTTATGTATTAGCACTACGGTGTTAAACAGACTCTCTGCAATTTATTCATATTATAAACATAGATAAACTTAGTAAAAAAGAGACAACAAACATAATTCAAAAAGCATCCTGTTATGAAGTTGATCAGTACTTTTGCCTATATTTTAGGCCTTATATACCGATATCAACTTCATTCAAGCGAACGCGCGATGCAAATGAATTATGTTTGTTATCTCATATTCATAACATTATTTGTGCAAATCGACTTATACTTCCTATTCTTTTATCTCTTTTGACTCCCTCACAATCTCTAGCGCCCTCTCTGCATCCACTGGTTTGCCTAGAAGGTAACCTTGGATATAGTCACATCTCACTTCTTTTAGAATATCAAGCTGAACCTGCTGTTCTACTCCTTCAGCAATTACCTCAATGGATAGTTCATGCGCAATCGTCACTAATGATTTCACGAGTGCTTGATGTTTGTTATGTATGATAATTCCATCAATAAATGTTTTGTCAATCTTCATAATGTCGATTGGTAAACACTGTAAATAACTTAAGGACGCATATCCTGTTCCAAAATCATCAAGTGCTATCGTAATACCTCTTTTCTTCAATTCTGTTAATGTCTCAATCGCTGACTCCTTTGAGACAATAAACATAGATTCCGTAACCTCTATTTCCAGACAATTTGGATCAAATTTGGTCTCCTTAATCACATTGTCAACCATGGAAATAAAACCTGCATCGAGTAGCTGAACTGCTGACACATTGACAGAAAGCGTGAACTTTGTATTGCAAAGTTCCATCCATAACCTACATATTCTACAAGATTCTTTTAAAATCCACTCACCCATACTCAGAATCATTCCATTTTCTTCTGCAATCGGAATAAAGTCCTTTGGTGGTATGAAACCGATATCTTTTGTAATCCAACGCGCAAGGGCTTCAAAGCCACGAAGTTTTTTTGTATTAGTTTCGAATTGTGGTTGAAATACAACCGATAATTCATTTCGTATGAGTACTTGTTGCATATAGTCTTCCAACAACATATTGTATTGAAATTGTTCCTGAAGTTCTCGGTTAAATTTTTGTATTTTATTTGATTTATTTAATTTTGCCTTATACATTGCAACATCTGCATATTTAATTAAAACTTCGGCATTGTCACCATCATCTGGATATACTGAGATGCCGAAACTCGCCTTCACATAAAATTCTCGTTGCTTAAAACTTACATGTTCATTCAGCAATTCATATAAGGACTCCACATATTGTATAATCTCCTCATTACTTAGTGAACGTTGTATGATAATTATAAACTCATCACCACCTAAACGTCCTATAATATCATCTTTATGTATACCTTTCTCCCAGCGATTCGCAATTTCACATAAAACTCCATCACCATATAGATGTCCAGCAGAATCATTTATTTTTTTAAAATTATCCAAATCAACTACAACAACAGAAAATCTTTGATTCTCTAAAGAAGCAGATTTCAGCATTGCATCGATCCGTTCCATAATCATTCGGCGATTCGGAAGTCCAGTTAGACAATCATAGAAAGCTAGTTGGTTCAATTTGTCTTCTCTCTCCATTAGGGCTGCATTGCATCTTTCTAATTTAAGCTTTTGCTCTATCAAATCATTCTCAGATGCTGAAATTTCTTCGTAAAGAGATAGTATTTCTTCTCTTTGATGTACCACCTCACCAAACTTTTTTTCACAAAGATGAATATAATAATATAAAATATGTACCACAATAAACGTTAGGAAGTGTGTAAATATCCCTTGTAATGCAATCATATTACCTTCAATTATTGCTCCGATCGATGTACCTACAAGAGAGAATCCTAGAAGAATTAAGTCAATGATATATCCCCTTCGTCGTTGGATAATAATTAACAGGATCATAGTACAAGTTTGAATTTGACTAATCGTAGATAACACTGTGGTATAAAGTATGTTGAGTCCGAATATTTCTACCGTATCACTTTGTATTCTTGATAACCTTATTTTTAGAAAGTAAAGTAGGAGGTAGCTGATTACTATTATCACAGTAACTATAAAACGGCTTCTCCTACTTTTTATTAGCTGATGGTCAAAGTCTTCATAAACATACACTATATTATCCTTATCGTCTTTATCTGCCATATATTTCCCTCCTAACTTGGTTATCCTATTACAAAGTAAAGTGTCATATCCCTAAATCTATTCTTTATTCTTTATTCTTTATTCTTTTATTATAAATGATTTAAGTTGCATCTCTTATCATGAATAAACTAAAGTTCTCTGATATATGTATAAACGAAAATAATATAAAAAGGACTCATAAGTAAATTATATCACTTATGAGTCCAAATTTCATCATGAATTATACTAATTCGATTAAAACTTCCATAGCTGCGTCACCTTTACGCTGTCCAATCTTGATGATTCTTGTATAACCACCATTACGGCCAGAGTATTTAGGAGCGATTTCATCAAATAATTTCTCAGCTAAATCAACTTCCTTAGTGTTCTTTTTCTTTCCTGCAGCTTCTTTAGGAACTTCAGTAACAGGGTAAAGGTAAGATAACATCTTTCTTCTTGCATGAAGTCTGGATGCATTATCTTTCTTAATAGTCTTTTCAACTGTATCAAATACGTCTACTTTCTTACCATTAACAACTTCTTTTACTCTCTTACCATCTTTATCTTTACGAGCAACCTTAGCGGTTACTGTAACTGTTTCATAGTTATCCTTCTCTTTAACAGCTAATGCAATCATTCCTTCTGCTATTCTGCGAATTTCTTTCGCCTTCGCTTCAGTAGTAACGATTTTGCCATTATATAAGAGATTAGTAACCTGATTTCTTAACAACGCTTTTCTCTGACTTGAAGTTCTTCCAAGTTTTCTGTAGCCTGCCATATTATTAACCTCCTTAGCTCCGAACCTAGTCGTCGCTCAAATTTAATGATAATCCAAGCTCTTTGAGCTTAGCTAGTACTTCTTCTAATGACTTGCGTCCAAGGTTTCTCACCTTCATCATATCTTCAGAAGTTCTGTTACAAAGTTCCTCGACTGTGTTTATACCGGCTCTCTTCAAACAGTTGTAAGAACGAACAGATAATTCTAACTCGTCGATATTCATCTCTAACACTTTTTCTTTTTCGTTGTCTTCTTTTTCTACCATAACTTCTGCAGTCTTGGCATTCTCAGAAAGATCAATGAAAGAATTTAAGTGCTCGCTCAATACCTTAGCAGCAAGACTGACTGCTTCATCTGGAACTAAAGTACCGTTTGTATACACATCTAATGTCAATTTATCAAAATCGGTAATCTGACCTACACGGGTATTCTCAACCGTCAAGTTAACGCGCTCAACAGGGGTGTAGATAGAATCAACAGCAATTACACCAATTGGTAATTCGTCATTCTTGTTCTTATCTGCACTGATATATCCTCTGCCTTTTGTAATTGTTAACTCCATATATAGCTTACTATCTGATCCGCCATTTAATGTAGCAATTACTAAATCAGGATTTAATATCTCAATATCCGGATCTGCTTGAATATCGCCTGCTCTTACAACGCCTTCACCTTCGAACTCAATATATGCAGTCTTAGGCTCATTTGTCTCGCTTGTGTTCTTGATTGCCAAGCTCTTGATGTTCATAATAATCTCAGTAACGTCTTCCTTAACTCCAGGAATACCAGAAAATTCATGAACCACACTATCAATCTTAACTTGACTGACAGCAGCACCAGGTAAAGATGAGAGCATAATTCTTCTCAAAGAATTGCCTAAAGTTGTACCATAACCTCTTTCAAGTGGTTCGACTACAAAACGGCCATATTTCTTATCTTCTGAAATTTCAGCTATCTCAATTTTTGGTTTTTCAAAATCAAACACAGTAGACCCTCCTTCTGGGTTTTTATGAGGGTAAACCAAGTAATAATAATCAGCTGCTTCTGCTGATAATTAATTGATACACACAAATTAAAAAGTTTAATTTGGCGCTTGATGTTCTCGGGTTTTGCTATGCAAAACACCCCATAACACCAACAAACATTAGTTTGATCAAATACTATTATTTGGAGTACAACTCGACGATAAGCATTTCATTTACAGGAACATCAATTTGATCTCTGCTAGGAATTTCTTTTACAGTACCTGTTAAATTCTCATGGTCAGCTTCTAACCATGCTGGAACAGTTCTTCCACCAGTTACTTCTAAGATATCCTTATATCTCTGAGCGGATTTGCATTTTTCCTTAATGGAGATTACATCCCCAGCTTTCACTTGGTAGGAAGGAATGTTTACACATTTACCATTAACTAAAACATGTTTATGATCTACAATCTGTCTAGCTTCTGTTCTAGTTCTACCATATCCTAAGCGGAACATAACGTTATCAAGTCTTAACTCTAAAAGAATCATTAAGTTCTCGCCAGTAGTACCATATTTTAACTTCTTCGCTCTATCAAAGTTATTTCTAAAAGGTTTTTCTAATACACCATAGATGAATTTAGCCTTTTGCTTTTCTCTCAACTGTAAGCCGTATTCACTTACCTTTTTACCTGCTCTTGCAAAGTTTCTATTAGACTTCTTATCAATTCCTAAGAATGTTGGTTCAAGTCCAAGAGCTCTACATCTTTTTAATACAGGACTCATATCTCTTGCCATCTTTATTTACCTCCTATTAGACTCTTCTGCGTTTTGGTGGTCTACATCCGTTGTGAGGAACTGGAGTAACATCCTTAATACTTGTTACTTCAATACCACATGCCTGAAGAGCACGGATTGCTGCTTCTCTACCTGAACCAGGTCCTTTAACCATAACTTCTACGGATTTTAAACCATGAACTAAAGCTGCTTTAGCTGCAGTTTCAGCTGCCATTTGTGCTGCGTATGGAGTTGATTTTTTAGAACCTCTGAATCCTAATCCTCCTGCGCTTGCCCATGAAAGAGCGTTACCTTCAGCATCTGTTAAGGTAACAATTGTATTATTAAAAGATGACTGAATATGTGCCTGTCCACGATCGACATTCTTCTTAACACGTTTTTTAGTCACTTTTTTAGCTGCTATCTTCTTAGCCATTACAAACCCTCCTATTGGATTTTTCTAAACGAAAGTATATGTGACTACTCAGTCACACAGCATCTTACAATGCTAATGTACTCAAGAATTAATTCTAGTACAAATATCATCACCGAATAGTTACTTATTTTTTCTTATTAGCAACAGTACGCTTAGGACCTTTTCTTGTTCTAGCGTTTGTCTTTGTTTTCTGTCCACGAACTGGAAGACCTTTTCTGTGACGAATTCCTCTATAACATCCGATTTCTTGTAATCTCTTGATGTTCATTGCGATTTCTCTTCTTAAATCACCTTCAACGATAGTTGTTTCATCGATGACGTCACGAATCTTTGCAACTTCTTCATCTGTTAAATCTCTAACACGAGTGTCAGGATTAACGCCAGCCTTTGCAAGAATACGATTGGAGCTTACTCTACCGATACCATATACATAAGTAAGTCCGATTTCAATACGTTTCTCTCTTGGTAAGTCTACACCACTGATACGAGCCATGTGACCTTGCACCTCCATAATTTAT
>JAEYPP010000083.1 GCA_023410575.1 Bacillota bacterium
TTATGTATCCTTGACAGACAACTTCCATACATGATGAAAAGTCACTAAGCAGCTAATGAATAAATGCCCCGGCGAACTGGGGCAAATAAATTTATTTTTTTAGGACATTTTCAAAAACGCTTGACACAATTCAATTACCTTTCATTTAAATTAAGACTTCATCTATAAGGAAAAGGTTCCATAATAAAAAGCCTCCCAGTGTCAGTCGATAAACAAACCACTAGGAGACTACAATAATTGCATCTTAGTTGTACCAATTACTTATGAAATTGATAGAGTTAACCGTTTGTTAGTATATCGCTACTGGAATATCCTTATATGGAGTTGTATCCGGCCTATCTAATACTTTTATAACTTTCCCTTCTTCTATATTCACCCACACTTCTGCTATAGTTTTCCTGCTTTTTACGTTCTGGATGATTTCTTTCCCAGTAAGGTTACCCTCTGATCTCATTTCTGCTAAAGTAATGATAATTTTATACTCAGATTTATTATAATTGGATGGCGACCGATGACCGCCATTCTCATCTAGACCATTCATTGGAATTTCTGCAACATACCACTGCGTTGGCAGTATATAATTCAAAAGTTTTCCGTCACCACTTACTTTCGTAGTTTCAATTCGTTCTTTGACCGTTGCGTCATTGAGCGCCAGCTGAATGATTTCATTTATCTTATCTTCTTCTAGCTCACATACTGATATCGTAGCTAAATCCTCTGAGTAAACGGAATATAAACTGTCTAACGAATAATTGTTCACTAATCTAGCTATTCCAAAGGTAATTAATAATGTTAATACATACATTCCAAACAGAGCGGCTACTCTAACAGGTTTTGATTTTGGAAGAATTGAAATATTCTTACTTTTTAATATCTTGAATGGGAAAAACATTCCCGTCTTATTCTTATATTCAATATAAGATTGTCCAAACTTTTCTTCACATTCTCTTTCTTCGACCCTTGCTAATATGTAATATGCAAACAACATTGTTACAAACATGAAAAGTACAATGTATCTAGGCCATAGAATTACTAAACCAAAGCTACATAAAATAAATGATGCATATTGTGGATGCCTAATAAAGTTATAGATTCCACCTGTAACGATACCTTTCTTTGTAAGCTTGCGATAATAAACCTGGCAAGCACCAATTACAAATCCTGCGAAGCCTATCACTGCAAGTATGGCACCAATAATATTATGAGCATTAATCAATGGTGAAGAAGTTTCCACTATTATGTGTGGCATAAAATAGCTGATTAACCATCCAAGCTTTGAATTTTGATTAAAGAAATCCAATACAGGGCTATAGGCTGAATAAAAATAGATTGCAAAAGGACTGGCCATATAGAAGAATTCAAACGCTATTAATACATAAAACGCGGCCACCCCAAAAAAACTCCTTTTTACCGACTTATTGTGGTTTTTTTTATCATCTTGTTGATTCATGATTATGTTACATCCTTCCTGTTTTAGAATCAGAGTATCTCTGTAACTTAATCATAAAAGATATTTTTAAAGAAATTATAAAGTTTTTTATGGATTTTCAAATTTTATACAAAACTCAATACAAGCTCCTCCTTCTGAGAGATTAAATGCCTTAATCATACCCCCATGCTTTTCAACAATTGACTTCGATATGTACAAGCCAAGCCCAGAATGTCCCTTTTCTATGGATCTGGAAGAATCACCTTTATAAAACTTTTTAAACAAATTCGTTAAATCCTTTTCACTAAATCCAGCTCCATTATCCCATATTCGAAACAGTGCTTCGTCTTGCCTTATTTCGGTGTATATTCTGATATTACCTCCATTTGGAGTATATCGTATACTATTAGATACAATATTGTCTATAATCTGCGATAATCTACTAGTATCTAAGCAAACTAAAGTTTTCTCTTTTCTGCAATCAATTATTTTACTATCTATTTGTATCTCTTTTTTGTTAGCTAATATCTCGATTTCATTTTTCTTGTCTTCCATATAATCCTGCAGCTTGATAGGAGAAGGATATAGAGAAAAACCATCATTGTCAATCTCCACAAGTGTATTCATATCGTCAATTAACTTTTTCGTTCTTGAGATATTGAGTTCGATAACCGATAGATAAGAATTCAACTTTTGTGGATCATATTTTAACCCCTCCTGTAATCCTTCAATATGCCCTTGAATAATAGCAAGTGGAGTTCGGATATCGTGTGTAATTGATGCCACCATATCTCTTCGATCCTTTTCCAATTGCCATTGCTTCATCAAAGAATTCTTTAACTCATATCTCATATCTTCAAAAGCAAGTATCAAGTCTCCGATTTCATTTTCTTGTTTGATACATGTAATACTAAACTCAACATCTTTATTTTTTATCTTTTCTGCTGCCGTCATTAATTCCTTAAGTGGTACGCGAATTCTCTTACTAAATCTTCTTGCAAAAATATAGGTATATGCTAAAAAGCAAATAAATGGAATACCCGCATCTACACATGTTAAAGCAATCCAAGTCATCGTACTGTAATTAGTAATAACCAACATATATTTCATTTGTCCTGTCTCATCATCAAAAATAGGAATTTGTACATGAGAAGTATTACGTAAATTATGCCTAGTATCAGAAAGATGAGAAAGTAAATTCTTCTGAGATTCATTTTCTATCATGTTGGATTGAAATAGTATATTTTGATTTTTATCCTGTATATAATAATCAACGTCATTGCTACGTGCAAGTGCATCCAGCTGTTGTCTTACGTAATCTTCCTCAATTGAGTTACCATATTCATGAATATATTCAATGATGCTAGTAAGTTTCGGGCTATTTAAATCCAACCTGTCCTCTTTATGAAAACTGTGAAACGTTATATAGAATACTGTGATCAAAAAAGCAGCTGTAATCAAACTACAAATCATAATCATCAAGTATGTAATTAAGAACTGCCTTTGAAGTGTTTTTGGCTTTCTTACTTTATTCTTTCCCATTTATAGCCCACCCCCCATACTGTTGATATATACTCTATCTTAGGGTCACACTTACTTAATTTTGCACGTATTTTTTTAATATGCTCTGCTACACCTGCTGAATCTCCCTCTGCATCGTATCCCCAAACTCTTTCATAGATGTGATCTTTTGTAAATACTATTCCAGGATTCATTGCTAGAAGCTCGATAATATCAAACTCACGTTTCGTAAAGGCAATATGTTCACTATCAAGATATACCTCATGTCCCTTCAAATCGATAGCAATCCTACCATATCGGAGCAATGTTCGGTTACTTAAGGATACAGCTCTTTTCTCTCTACGAAGATGAGCTTGTATACGCACTCTTAATTCTTTCATACTAAAAGGCTTTGTCAGATAGTCATCTCCCCCCATAGCAAGTCCTTTGATTCTATCAACTTCCTCTCGTAGGGCACTCAAAAAGATAATTGGACATACTACCTTGTCCCTAATATTTTGGCAAACCTCATATCCGTTCAATCCAGGCATCATAATGTCAAGGAGTATTATATCAGGCTGCGACTTAGCATATTGAACTGCCTGTTCACCATTATAAGCAGTCAAAACTTCATAACCATCTAAAACAAGGGCATCCCTCATAAAAGAAACCATATCTTCTTCATCATCAACAATTAAGATTCTTTCATTCATAATCTCTCTCCTTATGACATTTTTATACATCTATTATACTATCATTTACTATATTTCGCACCTACGAAACCTCTTATCTGAAACTGATATGAATATTTACAATCTCAGAGTTCGTTCCAACTCTAATTGGGGAACCCCATGTACCAAATCCTGAAGATACAATCGCATGAAAGTTGTTTTGTTGATAGATACCATAACTATGTTCATACGAAAGAGTTGTGAAGAGTCTACCGAATAACTCTTGTCCATTATGGGTATGTCCTGACAGTTGAAGATCTATTCCACACTCTTTTGCCAAATAGAAATCAACTGGCTGGTGGTCCATCATAATGATTGGTAAGGATTTGTCGATTCCCTTAATTAGCTCCTCAATCTCTGGTCGTCCTGAATTCTCTCCGATTTCTCCTCGGTCTGACCTACCTACAATATAAAAAGAGTCAGCAATTTTTATGTATTGATCCTTTAGTACGATTATGTTTGCACTTTTTAGACTGTCAATTGTGAATTCTGAACCTCCCATAGCAATATCATGATTTCCAAGAACCGCATATACCCCATATTTCGATTGTATTTTTTGAAGAGTTTGGGCCATGTTTTGTCTTATATACGGTTCATACTCTTCTTCAATACAATCACCAGCAAACAACACAATGTCTGGATTTAGCTTATTAATCTCGTCTACAAGTCTTAGTAGTCTACTATTGTCAATCACCCTACCGAGGTGAATATCCGACAACATAACAACATGAAGGCTGGTTAACTCTCCAGCATTCTTATCAATCGAAATATTATAATTAGTTATTATGGTATGTTTTGCATTCCATGTTCCGTATGAAAAATACGCTATGATAACAAGTAAAAAAACAAGTCCAACAACTGGGGTATTCTTGATAAATTTTATCACTCTATTGCCTTGGTAACCGATTTTCTTACTAATAGCTACCAAAAGCTTGGAAAACAACAAGATGACTAGAAAGAATTTGATTGCAGTAAACCAATAACTATCAAGATAGAGTAATGTATTAGCAGCTACATGCCCTGGATAAAACCAATCAATAATTTTTCCAGGGATATAAGATAAGGCAATAAACCAGTAAATAACCCAGTAGATTTTACTATTAATTTTAAGATGTTGTCCCACATACTTCCACCCATTAGAGCCAATAAAATGGTTGATTGGTAAGAGTACCAAAAAAGAAATTGGATCTTTTAGGTGAGCTCTAAAGTTAAAAAGATACCATAGTATAGTGTAAACTGCCGTAGCTAATAATATCTTTGCTAAGTAAAGCAGTTCTTTTTTACCTTTCACATAATTCATTTTATTCATTCATCTCTCCTTTGAAATCATAATTTTTTACAAAGTTCCATAACTAAAACTGATAATACTATTCCGAAGATAGATTCTATAAAACTTCTTTTTCTTATATTATTTCTTATATTACTTCTTATATTATTTCTTATAATTATAAAGAATTTATAAAGTTTTCTCTTCTTTTTGATTGTATAATTATGGATGTCCTAACAGAAAAAAATTCAACTATAAGTACGATAAACATACATTTGGAGTGATTTAGTGGGACATATCTTATTAAAAAGGAAAAGATTAGAAATGCCATAGCAACATCAAGTGATGTCGCTATGGCACTAAAGAATTTGTTAAGCCAGATTACTATCAATATATTCTATGAAAGATTTTTTATTAACTTTATCTGTATTGTTTATGTACCAATCCAACGCTTCTTTCAATAGTCTGAAGCTACTAACGATACTAGTTAGTAGCTCCTTTTTCATTAAATTTAATAACTTTACTTTCTAAAACAATATTGAACATTAATTATTTGTGCTATCTAAGGAAACATGGTTTGTTTCAATTGAGGTTTGGTTAAATAGATTAATGTTATAATAAAGTTCCATCTTTTCTTTTAGTTCTGATATTTCTAATAGCTTAATTGTTCCATTGTCTAATGTAAATGAATTATTGCTTCGAACTAGTTCAAAGCCATTGTCACCTCTAGCTAAGAATAAAGGTTCGATGGTATCAGTACTCTTTAATTCAATATTGCGTTTACTTGCCATACCTGATTCATTCTCATTTATGACCTGAACTCCAATTATATAAAACTCCTTATAACCCTCTTCAACTACATATAGTTCCGCCTGCTCCCCATTTAACAATATAGGAACCGTAAAAAGTTTAATATCAATAGATATGTTTCCATCAAAAAGCATTGTAATGTAATTTCCATTTAACGTAAAGGCTAGTGAATTCTCGGATACCTTAGCATCCTCTCGAAAGAAGAAGCTTGGATAAGAAGCATTAATAATATACTTTCCTAATTCATCATTATATATCTCTGTGACGGAATCAATACTTTCGATTTTATTATAGGAATCTGCTGATATCTCAAGTTTCAGTGCGTCTGATGCTTTATAGTACCGATCAAACGTACCTGTAGTTACATTCGTTGTAATATCAATGTTGTACTCATCGAGCATAATCTTTTTATAATATTTTTCGACAAAGGAAGTATACTCTTTACTAAAACCAATGTCTTTATATAAAGAAAGATAATCCTGTTCGTAGGTAGGACAACCAAATTGCAATAATGGCATGTAGATTGACATTCCATCAAGTGATATAACGTTATCACCCGTAATATTATTGGTAACAAAAGCATCATATAAACTTCTAAGTTCCTCTACTTCATTCTTATAATCACTATTTTGGTAACTAATTCTCCAAAGTAAATCATATAAATTTGTTAAGTCATTGCCATCACCAGTAATATCCTCATCCTTAAAATCGAATTCATCTGCTCTTGCAATTGCCAAATCGTATACCAACAATGAATCACTATCCATATCCTTATTAATCTTTCCTATAAAGGTATTGAATTTTTTCATAAATTTCTGAAATTGAACTAAGTCAATACTAGATAACTGCATATCATCCATCGTACCCATCTTAGTAGCATAGTCCTCAAACTGATCAACTAAGTTTGCTGCAAATCTCGAAGATTCAGGAATCAAATTTTTTTCAAGTAATGGAACAATGGCTGAATAGTCTAAGCCATGAGCAGGTAGCGATATCTGAGAAGCCACCATATTAGAGGCATATGGAGATACGATATCTGCTATCTCAATTGAACTCATAATACATGCATCAAAAACAATATTCGCTAATTTTTTCTTTGTATTCTTATTTGCTTTACTAAGTGCAGTTTCTAGCTCGTTCATGGTAAGATGATCTCCACTTATTTCATCATAACCATAACCAAATAATGGTCCGCCGCCGTGATCCCATAACACAAGGGTATAAGATTCCGCTGGGTAAGTTTTAATCCCCCATTCAATAAAACTTTGCAAGTCTTTAGGATCTCCCATATTTTTTTTACCTAAATCAGCAATCTGTTTCATCTTGCCTTTTTGAACATACCATCTCTGAACCGAATTACCCTTTATAAAATTATTATTCCACTTACTAGTTCCTCCCGTTTGTACTGCTACATTAACTCTACTCGTAGAACCCACTTCCATAAGTTCTTTTAAATCAGCAGTAGCAGCTCCTTCTGGATTCCATGGTCCAATATCACTCTCTAGATCAGATGCAATTATATAGACAAGAAGAGTATGATCCTTTATTGTCCTTAGTGTAATCGTATTCGATTTGATGTTCACATCAAGCCTAAGGATATCCTTAACAAATTTTAGCGGTACATAGAGATTCCCTTTCGATATAAACATCTTCTTATCAAGTGTAGTCCCCCAAGTATCATAATATTTTGAATTATAATCACAATATACCGAAATATCTTTATCGTCATCAAAGAAAGAACATCGCTTATCTCCCTTTTTCATTACAACAAACTGGGAATTGACATATGTATATTTGGTAATTTCACAACTCCATCCAGTAGCTTTTAGTATCTTAGTCAGTTGAAAATAATAGGTGCCATTTTTGGAGACCACCGGAACACTAACCGTTTTACCATCTAGTGTTACTTTGTATTTTGTTGCAGCCTGTGCCTGTGTTATGTCAACATTCATAAAACAAATACAAACTAGTAAAAGAAATGCGATAATTTTAGTTAATCTTCTTTTATCATTCTTCATCTTTTTTCTCCCATATTTTTTTCTTATATGACAATTACTACCATATTATATAATAATTATACAAATAGTACAACCAGGAAATGGAATGGATCGCCATAAAAAGGGGTTGTCGCACTAAGGGCAGTATGAATAAAAGAATGAAGGGCGATGGTATATTTTCTTCGGCGCGCTACGCTCACAAGCCCCACAAAGTGCGTGTGGGGACTTGTAAGGCACTCCGAAAAATACCATCGCCCTTCATTCTTTTATACAATATTTAGCTAGTGCGACACCCCTTGGTAATAAACTCTAATTTTATAGACACATCTTAAATATATTGACTACGTCTTCTTCATTTAATGGCACGTAAGAATAAGCTAGATATCCAATTTCAACAGCTTTCTTTGCCATAATTGTAAAATATGTTTCATCGATACCAATCTCAGTCAATGTACTTTGCAATTCTAGGGTAGTAAAAAGAAATTCCTTTAACATATCAATACTCTTTTTCGCAACTTCCATTGGAGAAAGTGAAGAATCAATACCAAATACATTGACTCCGAACTGATAGAATCTAGAAACCGTCTTTTCACTTAATGTATATTCCATCCATCGAGGTGCGATAATTGCAAGTCCTAACCCATGGGTAATGTCATAAATTGCAGAGAGCTCATGTTCGATTGGATGGCAACTCCATGCATGATGTTTCCCACCTTCAATAAATCCATTAATTGCCCACGAAGAAGCCCACATTAGATTCGCTCTTGCTTCATAATCGTCTGGCTTTTTAAGAGCAATTGGTGTATATTTAATGACTGTTTTCATAAGACCTTCCATCATCGTATCTAACATGTAAAGATCTTTTTCCATGGTAAAATAAACTTCCATAATATGATTTAAAATATCGGAGGCACCACAAGCAGTCTGATATTTACTCACACTATAGGTAAGTGTTGGATCAAGAAATGAAACTTTAGGACGCATTACTTCATAACCATTGCCGATTTTATCTTTCGTCGCTGGATTGCTAATTACGCCACCGTTATCCATCTCCGAACCAGTTGCTGAAAGTGTTAAGATATCTATGATTGGAAGACATTGATCTGCAGGCGCCTTTCCTAAAGAGACATCCCAACCATCACCATCGTAAAATGCTGCAACTCCTATGAATTTTGTACAATCAATTACAGAACCACCACCTACTGCTAATAATACATCAATGCCCTCTTTCTTACAAATCTCTGCTCCTGCATTTACGGATGAAACTCTAGGATTTGGCTCGATTCCTGATAATTCAAAAAGTTCAAGCCCCGCGTTCTTAACCTCTGCAACTACTCGATCATAAAGACCAGATTTCTTAATGGAGCCACCCCCATAAGTCATTAAAACCTTCTTTCCATACTTACTAAGTTCCTCACCTAGATGGCCTAACTGATTTTCCCCAAAATATACTTTTGTAGGTATGCTGTATACAAAACTGTTCATAATATATGTCTCCTTTTTAATTTTAGAAAACCTGTGATATGTACTTCTTGTGCATCCATCCGAAGGATTACAATAAGTAAAAAATACTCATAGTAAAAAAGTACTTCACAATGCATGTAGCAAAATATGTACCAGTGCTATCTACTCTTTCACTATACATGATATTTGGGTTTTATGCAAGAAATTAGAAATTACTGTCAGTAGCTAATCCCAACACATTCGACAATCTCCATAATAATTTGATAATATATTATTAATTGTTCTCCGTATTTTTTACCATTCAACGCATACACAGCACCTAGAATCTCCATTTTTAATACTTTCTAGTAAGGCTTGCGCTGCTGCTTCTCCAACAACTTCACGTATACTCTTAACCATCCTGGTTACCTGTAAATTCTCATTCTTTTCCATCATTCATACCCCTCTAAGATTCTCTTTAATTTCTCTTTCAACCGCTCTTTAAGTTCGAAAGGTTCTATAATTTTTAGATGTTCTCCATAACTAATTAAGTGGTAAATAAGCCATTCATTATCATTTACTGTATCTTCAACGAGAAAACTACCATCCTCTAACAACGTATAATTGGTAAAGTCGTCATATACTCGAAAAGCTTCCTTCGGATCAATCTTAAGCTTTAAGTGAATCATATTTCCTTTTTCGGAATAAAGATTCTCATTTAAAACGTGATCTGGTGCTATTCTTTGAAATTGAAGATTCAACACCTTTAATTCTTTGATTCTCTTAAGTTTAAAAAACCGATAGTCCTTACGTAGCTGGCAATATCCATATAAATACCAAGAGGCTCCTTTAAAAACAAGTTTTAGTGGCTCTATGATTCTATCCGTTGTTGTATTATGTATTCCTATATATTGAAAACTGATCTCCATTTTCTTAAGAATTGCTGTTTTCAATATCTTAAAGATATCAGCTTCTTTTTTGCCGTCGGACCAAAATCCGAAGTCAACCTCAATCCAGTCAGAACCCTTCATCCCAAACACACTTTTCAATTTTTCTAGAGCCGATGTTGTTGTTTCCTCTAAACCTACTGTCTCAATTGCTTGTAATGAGGCTAATACCTCCCTTTTTTCTTCTTCTGTTATTAAGGATTTGTCGAAAACAAAGTTTGGAAGTATAGAAATACCCCCGCCTTTTCCTTTGCTCATATACACTGGAATCCCAGAAGCAGAAAGTGTTTCAATATCTCTATAAATGGTCCTTATTGACACTTCAAAATGAGCAGCCAGCTCCTTCGCGGTTACTCTTTCTCGTTCCATTAAGATATATACAATTTCAAACAACCTACCGAGCAGCATCTAATACCCCTTACTTTCTAGAATCATCTCAAATTTTTTCTCTGATAAAATTTCATGTGTTATAAACTCTCCATTATAAAAAAGAACAAAGGTTGTAAAAGGAGAAGGTACATTTTTTGCATCTTTAGCAGTCCGCACAGCAAATATGCTCCTCCTCTAGATTTTCTTTCGTTACTGATATTAATTCCATATTGACCTCTCCTTCTCATCCGATATCAACACTTATAGCAATTGAACTGGTATATCTTTCCTTTTGCTATCTATTATACACCATCAAATATGACATCGGTATGTCATATTTTTTTATTTTACTTAAAATGCTTTTACTAAATACATAGAACGAGTAGAAAGGAAAGTACAATCTTTTGACGTGTTCTTGGCGATACAGAGTTTTCTCTTACTCTAAAAGGAGCTGTACACTAATTACTTAGTGTACAGCTCCTTTTCATGTTCATTTTCAAATGACAGCAGTTGCAATATCACAATCTTAAATCTTTTCAATCGGTAACCAGATCTCGCAATAACTTTCTCCATTATCTTCTTTACAAGGAGGAGCATACATCTCAATATTATAGTTTCCACCAAGCTTATACTCTTTACAATTTGGCAACCATTCCTTCCACATTCTTGTATTCGTATCCTGTAAATTCTTCATCTTACAAGGAAATACTGCCCAAGTCCCTGCTGGAAGTGTTCTAGTCTCATAACCTCCCCCTATTTCCTTCCAAGGTAAATAATTGTCTGCAATCAGGTAATCAAAGTTACTTCCATCGGAGTCGATACAAAGTCCGTACATCCCACAGACAATCTCACAGCCACCATCCTTCATATGTTCTTGCCAAAACTTAGGTATTTCGTGATACGCAGTTTCGTTATTAAAACTTCTCTTTCTTCCCATTACTGTAAATGCTGCTTTTTCTTCAATTCGATATTCCATCATCGTTCCACCCTCCAGTGATAATATTATACGAAGTGGCGCAAAATCGCGTAGCTGTGCACCCTTCTCTTTCGCAGCTGATGGAGTAATTCCATGAAACTTCGTAAATGCTCTCGTAAAGCTATCTGGTGATTCATAACGATACTTGATTGCGATATCGATTACTTTCTCCTCACCACGTATTAGCTCTCTTGCCGCCACGGTCATTCTTCGATTTCGAATATATTCAGCAACACTGAATCCACATAAGACCGTAAAAATACGATGAAAGTGATACTCTGATACATAAGCTTTATCTGCTAAATCCTTAATTGTAATATCTTCTGTCAGATTTTGCTCAATGTATTCAATTACATTTTGTAGACCTTGTATCCAAGTACTCATGGTATCGCTCCTCCTTAACTGTAAATACAGTATAATACGAGTTCTATCTTCCTTCCCTACTTTTCTTGCTTAAAACGGTAGGGTAAATTGGGGGGTATCTACAATTAAAAGAACCATTCTTCTACCGAATTATTTATTGTCTATAATAACTTAAGAAATCTCTTAATTTATCTGCCGCATCTTCAAGTACTTCCAAACGTGGTAAATATACGATGCGGAAATGATCAGGTTTTTCCCAGTTAAATCCACCACCATGTACAATAAGGATCTTCTTATCTCTTAATAAATCTAATGCAAATTTCTCATCATTTAAGATATTAAATCTCTTCGTATCTAGTTTCGGGAAGATATAGAATGCAGCCTTTGGTTTTACTGCACTAATTCCAGGAATGTCATTAAGTGCCTTGTAAATGAAATCACGTTGCTCATATACTCTTCCACCTGGCACAATATAATTCGTTACACTTTGATAGCCACCCAAAGCAGTTTGAACAATGGATTGAGCTGGTACATTCGAACAAAGTCTCATATTGGATAACATATTGAGCCCTTGTATATAATCTTTTGCTAAATTTTTATTACCGCTGAGAACCATCCAACCGATACGAAATCCTGCAATCATATGTGATTTTGATAATCCACTGTATGTAACACAGAATAAATCTGGTGCTAGTGAAGCGATTGAAACATGTTCCTCCCCATCCATAACCAAACGGTCATAAATTTCATCAGAAAAAATAATAAGCTGATGTTCTCTAGCAACATTTACGATTTGCTGTAATACTTCCTTCGGATATAAGGCTCCCGTCGGATTATTCGGATTAATAATTACAATCGCTTTTGTTTTATCCGTTATTTTCTTTCTAATATCATCCAAATCTGGATACCACTCAGATTGTTCATCACAAATATAATGAACTGCCTTGCCACCTGATAATGTAACACAAGCGGTCCATAATGGATAATCTGGGGAAGGTACCAGTACTTCATCGCCATTATCTAATAAGGCAGACATACTTAGACTAATTAGTTCGCTTACTCCATTTCCTGTATAAATGTCTTCAATGGAAACATTCGGGATGTTTTTCAGTTGAGAATATTGCATAATCGCTTTTCTCGCGGAGAACAGTCCTTTGGAAGCTGAATATCCCTCGCACTCCGTTAATTGTCGTTGCATATCGTAAACAACCTCGTCAGGAGTACGAAAGCCAAATGGAGCTGGATTACCGATATTAAGCTTTAATACATGGGTACCACTATCCTCCATTCTTGTTGCTTCATCTACTACAGGTCCTCTTACGTCATATAAAACATTATCCAATTTGGATGATTTCCTAAACTCACGCATACTATTACTCCCTTCTTTGGTAACACCCTGACTTGATGATTCCATTGTATGAGCAATGTTATGAGTATTCGATTCTTTGCCATATAACCATTGAACATCTACATGCAATGTTTTAGCAAGAAAATAACCTATTTTCTCTCTAGGTACAGAATCTCCACTTACGTATTGACTCATTTGGCTCTTACCAAGTTTAATATTCTCTTCTTTTGCTGCACGAAGGAAATCAACTTGTTTCATTCCTTGCATTTGCATCGCTTCCTTTAATCGTTCTGTAAATGTAGCATTTATCATTGTCTATTCTCCTCCCAATCTTCAATCAACCAACAAGTAGGTATTATGATTATTATGTATTAGTTCATTAAAAGTTCAAATGTTCATTTGTTTCTTATTATGATAACACTATTTTTCATATTATTCAAGTATTTTCCAATAAAAAGTTTAGAAAATTATAAATATGTTCAATATGTTCTTTATTTTCTCCATATAAAGTGCTTTATTGTTCATGTTTACTTATTGTTACGATTAAAAAGTTCATTTTAGATTCAAATCACAGCAAAAAGTTCATTTTTATTCAAATTGTAACCAAACGTTTATTTAACAATATACCATTAGGTACATTCCTTTTCATACTCTTAAAAAAATAAACACTCAATAGTAATAAGCAGTTTCATGTCATGTCGTAATCAGTTTTTTTCCAATATAAAAGCGACCCGATTTATATGTCGGGCCGCTATGGGAAACGGCAATTTTAATTCTAAAAGCATATTATTTCCGTAGTGGTTGTGAAATGAAAGCTCCGATGGCTATGTTTATCTTACCACTTCTATACCACCCCGTTTTATCTTGAAAACAACATCAGCTTGTCCCGCCACTTCATTAGCGTGAGTTACCACTATGACGCATTTTTGAAATTCATGGGCGCTTTCTTTGAGTATTTTTACAATTCCAGCCGCTGTATCCTCATCCAAATTGCCTGTTGGCTCGTCAGCTAAGATAATAGGAGCGTCAGAGGCAAGGGCGCGGGCAATCGCTACACGCTGCTGCTGGCCGCCGGACAGCTTTAAGATATTCCGCTTGGTCTCCTCTGCGGTAATTCCTAATCGCTCTAAAACTGAAAACGCACTTTTATTTGCGGTCAGCACAACATTCTCAATCGGGTTCATGTAGTCGATAAGGTTGTAACTTTGAAAAACCATAGCGATACGATTTCTCCTGTGGTAGTCAAGACCTTTTTCCGCAATATCCTCACCGTCAAACAGGATATTACCCTTGACCGGAACATCTAAGCCACCAAGAATGGACAACAGAGTAGTCTTGCCAGAACCGGATGGCCCGAGGATAGCATACATTTTCCCCGTTTCAAGTACGGCATTTATATCGGACAGTATGTTTTTACCTTTTTCGTAGGTATAAAATACACTTTTGATTTCTAAGGTACTCATTTTTCGCTCCTTTCAGCTCATTTTTGATAGTATTTCTCTAGGCTTTAAGCGCATTACTGTCATCCCCGCAACGCCTACCGATATGATTATGATAACGAAACCGATGAGGTACAATTTCAAAATACTGTCCAATCCGATAGATACGCTGATTTGAGTATCATTTGGTAACTCAGGTTCTTCGATTGGCGAGGGAACATACCTGCCGTCTTCGTCGGGAACAATACCTTGGATACCATCTTGGCCTGCAACAAAGAAGCCCCCTCCGCCGACGGTATCGTTGCTGACAGCATCTCCGTTAGCGATATCGACAGATATCTGTGCGCTAGGTACATTTTGCTGCAAAAGGCCGTTTCCGACTTGCTGCGCAATCACACTGCTAGTAAAGTAAGATAACCCGAATGCCAATACCGCAATCAACAAAACCTCGGCGAGATATTGTCCGATAATAGCCTCTTTTCTGATACCGACTGAGAGGTATATACCCGTCTCGTGGATACGGTTTTTCGACCACATCGTGAGTATAAGGGAAAGTATCAACGCACTGACAACCACTGTGATCGCAAGTATTGTCACTATGAGGTCATTAAGCCTTTCAAGCGGCGCAGCTGCTTTTGCATAATCCTCGTTATCTATACCAATTATAAACGCCTGCGAATCAATTAAGAAATTCTCCTCAATGTATGATAAGATGTCCGAAAGTTTAATAGGATCGCTTACCCTAAAGGAGACTTCACTAAATCCCTTTGGAATGCCCGGCTGCCACTGTTTAAAGCTACTCATGTCGAAGAATATCCTATTCTCCAACATATCATGCTGTGACGCCATACTTATTGTCTTGCCTCCCTTAAGCATGGGGTCCGTGATCTCAAATATGCCGACTATTGTAACCCCGGTGATAGTTTCACCGGTTTGATATAGCTTGCCGTCTTCAAGCCGCTCGTTTTTTCCCAACAGAGTCAGTTCATCTCCGAGCCTAAGTCCGTTTTTTTCAGCCAAATCCTTACTTATAACCGCCACATTGCTTTCGTCTGCCCAAAAATGGCGGCCCTGAGTTAATGTCAGCGTGCCGGAACGGAAATAGCCCACTTCCTCTGTAGTCCCTACAATAGACGCTTTTGCCATTCGCTGTTGTGTTGGCGACAACTGTATGGTACCGGGTATATACTCAATATCCGCAAACTTCATAATATAATCTCTTATTTCTGCGTCGTAGGCAACAACGCCGTCTATGCCCATGATTGTGTCAATTTCCTTCTGCGTGATGGGTTTTTCCGTGTAGCTTTCAAACGCTTGATTAATAGCTTCCGGGTTATCCAACACAACTAATTCCGCTTGGATTCGATACGGGTTTTCCTCGGAATAATTGTCCGCTAAATTAATATATCCCCCCAGCGTTTTCCGCAAGTTCTCCTGCGCCAAATCGGACGATTTACCGATTGACAGACTTGTGAGCGCAAAGGTTGCTATGACCAGTAAGACGGCAAACATCAATACGCTCTTTCCTTTTTTTCGTGTAACATATAAATAGGCTCGTTTCAATGAACTCAATTTAACGTACTCCTTTCAATTTAGAATAATCATATAATAACTCATCGATATAGAGGGGGTATGAAACGTATATGGAGCGTATATGGAATTGTAAAGTAGAACAAAAATCCCGCCACTCAAAAAGCGACGGGAAATAACAATTATTGAAGTAATATAAGGGATTAAACATAGATAGAGAACTGCATCCCCTGCCCATTCTCTGACGGCTCAAATTTATAGTCTATATCTAAAGCATCTAATATTGTAGCAGTGATATACAGGCCGAGCCCGTTGCCTCCGGTATCACGATTTCTCGCGTATTCGGGGCGATAAAACGGTTCAAAAATACGTGTCAAATGCTCCTGTGGTATAGGCGTACACTCATTTTCAACTATAATCATATTTTCGTCAAAGAAAACTATAACTGTGTTTCCTGCATCGGTATATGAAACGGCGTTAGAAATTACATTTGCAATCGCTTTTTCCAGCAACTTAGGTTTGGTATTCATCATAAACCCATATGACAAATCAAGCTCAAATCCAATCCCTTTTGCCTTAGCAATCATTCGATATGATTAGCATAAATCATCTATCATATCAGCGACGTCAGTATCAACGGTCTCTTCACTTTCCATAATCATACCTAACTTTGAGGTGTCCAGTATATTTCTTATCATAATGTGAAGCTGTTCCGTTTGTTCCTTGCACTTAAGTAAATATTCATCATGATTCCGATATTTTCCCACGCCAAGTATCATATTCTCAAGCATGGCATTGACGGCTGTGACAGGCGTTTTCAATTCATGAGAAGCGGCACGAAGAAAGTCAACCTTTGATCTTTCAGCCTCGCGCACTTTTTCTTTTTCCGTTTCAAGATTGTCTATAGTTACAAGCAAGCTTTGATACAGCTCGTTAATGTTTTCAGACAAAATACCTAGTTCATCCCGCGAATGTATATCTGAAGCCGCAGTCTTTTCAAGCCGCGCCATTTTCTCTGTAACAGATGAAATGTGTTTTATTGGGACAGTAAATACTTTTGAATAGAGAATCGAGCAAATCAGTGACACAAAAACGCAGCAGAGCAGCGAGAGGGGAAATGCATTGACAATTATGCTGGTTATGGCAGATTGCTTTAACGTCGTGCTTATCTCGCGTGTTGTGCCATCAGACATTGACAAATATATCGGCAAATCATCTGCAGCCCTTTGGATAGCGAAAAGATAAGTCAGGCCAAATGCCAGCACCACGATAAAGAGCATTAATGAAAACGTGTATAAAAAGGTTCTCGGAAATATTTTCATCTTTTTCATTTACCCACCTCATATTTATAACCAATGCCCTTGACAGTAACAATACAATCGAACCGTAATTTTTTTCGGATATTTTTTATATAAGTATCTATTGTCCTGTCGATAATGGGGTAATCATCACCCCATATTTGGTCAAGAATCTGCGACCTTGTAAGAACATGCCCCTTATGTCCCACTAGCAATTTTAACAAGTCAATTTCCTTTGGGGTTATGTCGATCTTGCCTGTGCTGTCGTTTGCTGTATAGCCGGAAAAATTAACGGTGACATCTCCAAAATTCATAGTATATAAAGAAGCATTTTCGGCACTCCTGCGCAGTAGCGCCGTAACGCGCTTACCCAGTATGACCATTGAAAAGGGCTTTATCATATAATCATCGGCCTGTCCGTCAAAGCTGGTAACCTGCGTATACTCGTCCTCAATGGCCGTAAGCATGATCACAGGCACTACGCTCCTTTTTCGGATTTCGTGAAGCACCGCAAGCCCCGTGATTTTGGGTAACATGATATCAAGTACGATAAGTTCTATTTCATTTTCCGAAAAAAGTAACAGAGCTTCCTCGCCGTCATAAGCGGAAACAATACTGTGTCCAGTGGACTTCAAGTATTCGCTTATTGCTTCATTTGTATTTTTATCATCCTCAACAATCAGCAACAATGCCATGTCAACACCTCCTTGTTAATCGTATCATGCCAATATGGAAACAATGTGAAATTAATATCGCACTTTAATTATATCATGCTACACAAAGATGTCGCAAAATCCGCCCAAGAATGGTTTTGCATAAACCGGCAAGCAGGGCAATTGTGACTACGGTTTTGATTTTTCGCGCCGTCCAGCGCTCATAATGCTTTACATTATAATAACATGGACTGTCAATTCATACGACAGTCCATCCAACTTTTATAATTCAATTACCTTCGTAGCAATCTGCTCCCGAAACCTGACATCATGCTCAACGACAATCATTGTCGGCTGATAGCGAAGTAACACCTGTTCAATTTGCATCCTCGAGAATACATCAATATAGTTTAATGGTTCATCCCAAATATAAAGATGCGCTGGAGTTATTAGACTGGCTGCGATCAAAACTTTCTTCTTCTGCCCCTCGGAGTAATCTTCCATATTTTTTGCAAACTGCGAACGCTCCAAATCCAATTGGCGTAACAAAGAGCAGAACAAGCTTTCCTCAAGGTTTTGTACTTTACAAAAATCTTTGATTGAACCTCGCAAATAAGAAGTATCCTGATTAATATAAGATACAACCACGCCAGAAGCAGCAAAAAGGTTTCCTGTCTCTAAGAGTTTTAGATTCACAAGGTTAGATTTTGGTTGTGCAAGTTTTTGTAATATGACTTTAATGAGACTTGACTTACCACAGCCATTGGCTCCATTTAAAAATACTCGTTCTCCTTGGTTTAGTTCAAAACTTAAGTTAGAAAATAAAGAAGAATCTGAATCTTCGTATTGAAGACCGTATTCGTTCAATCTTAGCAAATTCTTCTTATGGAATTCCATTGGCATTAATTTTAGTTCAGCTGGATTTTCAATATCGTGAAGCAATCCTTCTTTTTCTTTAATCTCTTGCTCAATTCGCATTTCCATCTGTTTTACTCGGCTTTGTAATTTCTTTGTTTTTGCTCCAATATAAGCTCTTGTATCAAGACATCGATCATGCTCTTTGATTGGATTAAACCCGATTTTGGTACGTTCATTCTTATCTGCCCATACTTTCGTACGTTTGGAGGCTTCATTTAGCTTCACAATCTCTTTTCTATGTTTTTCATTTTCACTCATTGAGAATGCATCTTTACGGCTCTTGTTTTCCCACCAACAAGAAAAATTACCTGCTTGCACTTCAATTGTCGTTCGATTCAGTACTAATACATGGTCAACGCATGCATCAAGAAGATCTCGATCATGGGATACAAGAATAAATCCTTTTTTTGAGGCTAGATATGCTTTTACTACTTCTCTCGACTCGCGATCCAGATGGTTCGTAGGTTCATCAATGAGTAAAAAATCATTCTCTCCAGAGAATAAGACTGCTAGCATAACTTTCGTCCGTTCGCCATAGCTTAATGTTTCATATGGACGATACAAAATTTCAGCATTAACTCCCAATTTATCTAATTCACATATCACTCGCCATTGTTCGCAACCAACTTTTAATCGATCGATAAATAAAATTGCTGGCTGCTTTTTATCTTCCTCATTGATCTGATATGGAAAATAATCAAATACCGTACTTGTGCTAATATTACCGTTATATTCATATTTTCCGAGTAATAAATTCAAAAATGTCGTTTTCCCTTTTCCATTTCGTCCAATAAATCCGAGTTTCCAATCAGTATCAATGGAAAATGATACATTTTCAAAAATATTATCTGAACTTCCCTCATAATAAAACGTGAGATTATTTACGTTAATTTGTGCCATACAAATTTCTCCTTTCCATCACCAAAAGAAGTTATGCTCGTTAATAATCTCTGTATACTCATGATATGATTTTTTCCACGAAAAAAAGAGGTTATGAGAACATAAACCACTTTTGGCAACATAACGAAGTGTTTTGCTTGCAAAACACTCGCGCCAAGCGCGGTCGCGTAAGCGACATCTTCCTATCGCGCTTGAGCGTATCCTGCGAATCATTTTTACATCATAATAATTCATATGATGTAAAAATATTATTCTGCAATTACAGAACAATACAGTCAATACGTTTTATGCTTTCAAAAGTAGACTATCTTCTCATCTTTTCACCTCTTTCCTTTTATTAAATATATTGTACCATAATATTCTTTTTTGTCAATTCATAAGAGTATGAACGAAGAGTGATGGTAATATTTCCATCACCCTTCGTTCTTTTAATAATATTTAGTTACTGCAACAACCACTTTTATGTACATAAACGGTGAAATTACACTAAGATATCTCTTCTCGTTGACAATCAGATAATAATATTTATTGCTCTTTGTTGAATATTAATTATTATCTTCAGCAATTACAATCAGATAATCATTTTCAGTGAAAGAAACTAGCTCGGATTTTTTTGGATTTGTTACAATTTCAATTCCATCTTCTGTGTCTTTTTTATAGCCTACTGCAACTTCATTGCGTCTTCTTGCAATCTCTGTAATTGTATAGAAGTCCATTTCGGTATTAAGTTTCACATAACGAGATGCCTTCTTCATATATACCTCAGAACCATCTGAATCTAAAAGATCTTCAAATAGTAGAGTCAAATCTCTGTTCTCAGATACCTGAGTAATGATAAGATTAGTGATTGTGCTACCAACTACGAAATCGTTTACATTTGCAACCTTAGCCAACTTCTGATTGCTAACAGAACACATTTCACTTGTGATGTTAAAATCACGATTCCACTTCTTTTCAATATCTCTAAGCTGTATTAATAATAAAAGTGTCTTTGAGTCGGCGGAATCAATATCGGTCTCTAGATCACTTAATAGGAGAATATCTTCGGTTGAATCCTCAATAAGTGCTTCTATGTCAGAACGATTGTAGATGTCACATTGACTTTGTTCTACGATAATATTCTCATATTTCGAATCCTGCAAAAAGTCCTCTGGAAAATCTGTATTCGCTACGATTATTTTTGTTCCTTGTACTACATAGTGATCAAACTCCTCTAAAATATTAGGAAGAAGGCGATTATAGCCTAGAATGAGAAGTTGTTTATTCTCTTCTTCAGGTCCATGGTTATTAGGAGTCATTGGAGATAAATCAATCTTTGGAACTTGATTCATAGGCTTTGAGGTATCATCGTCCTCTGCTAGATGTATTACCATGTCTGTAGCGTCTAATAATGTATCCATCGGAGGATTTAGCATTACTTTATCGCCCTGTTTCAAACCTACAACAATAGACTTCTCAAATAAATTCAATATGTCTCCAAACGTCTTTCCAGCAAGTTCTGGAAAGTTTTCGAAATAGAATTCATCTCCATCATAGTCAAAGAACTCAGTAAGAACAAGAGAAAGACCTGGTTGTCTACAAGTATGAGCCATAATTCTGGATACCGTGTCCTCAAAGAATAATACTTCAGCCTTTCCTTCTCCTGCAATTTTAGCTGCATCTAAGTTGGCTTTGTTATGTATCATAGAAGTAATATGCATGTCATTGTCAAATGCATTTTTACTCTTTAAATAGTTAACAGATGCAAGGATAATCTTAAGTACAGAAAAATCATCATCTTGGTTAATGATGACCGATTTACAATTTTCTATAGCGGCTCTTTCTAGTAGAAAGGATTCGGTTAATTTGCCTGATTTGCAGATAACTCTAGTAGTCTTAAAGTCTTCTATATGGCCTTTTATGCTTTCTTCCATTACTTCCTTTTCTTCTTCGCCTAAAACAACAATACAATTTTTTTTCTTGTTTTCTCCTGCTATGATCAACTCAGATAAAATCGAATAAATGCTATCATTAAATCCAATAACTACCGTATGTCCTGTCTCAATTACTTTTGATGTTCCTTTTCTTAAATCATTCAATTTTTGCTCAAAACCAGTGCTAATAATACCAATTAAGATACTAGTGATAAAAATACCACAGACAGTAACAACTGCCATTAAGACTACATACCAAACATTCGAAGTATCGTCTCCCGCTAAGGTTCCTGCATCAATTGCATGCATCAAGCTTTGCCATATTGAATTACCTGTTGATAGTTCCATGTTAGCTACAGTGCCAAGAATACCTGCAATTACTACTACAATCGCAGTAATTAAAAATAGCATTTCAACAAGAGCAATGGTACCTCTAGACATAAGGTTATCAAATCGATAACGTAATTTGTCCTTAAAACTTGGCCCATTTTTTTTGGTGTTTTTCTTCATTTTTCTTCTCCTTTTTACTTTTTCCAACATATATTTACTATTATACTATAAAACTGGAAAAAAATAAACATTAGATTTACAAATAATGTAGAATATTCATGCAGTCCCCCTTAACTTTTGGTTTCAAAAAGAAAGAGCTGTATCTTATATTTTCGGAGTAACAATGTAATACAGCGAAAATATAAAATACAACTCTTTCTTTTTCATAGCCTGAGGCTGTCGTTGAGTAACAGTACCTTCAAACTTTTATGAAATTGCCTCTTCTTTCTCCTTGTAATGATGCGTCTTTTCTAACATCATATCCTTCACCTTCATTAATCGAATCTGAGTAGAACGCTCATTCTCATCGAGTTTCATTACAATGTATTTGATTTTTTCTTCCATGTCAGGAATCATAACATGTTCTAGTGCATTTACACGGCGACGTGTACTTTCAATTTCCGCTGCCATCAACTGACAAGCTTTTTCTACTTCTGCCAATCGTAGCATATCCGGTAATATGTCTGCTAAGGATTTAATCGAATCATCTAAATCACTGGATGTATACGCTAAGCCGTAACAGTAAATATCGTTGGGATCTGCTGTACGTGTCGTCACACTATAGACAGGAATATCGACACTCATAATATTTTTGGAAGAGACCTCTAGATTAACTCCTTGGCGTGGGGCCATTAATGCTACATTTAACACTTCCTCTTCCATTCCAGCACGAGCTAGAACCAGACGCTGATTGGCACCAGCGATGGCAAGTTCCACTTCTTTACGCAAGGCACGACATTCACGTATGAGCATAAGAAACTGTCTCATTAATTCATCTCGTTTATCCTTTAAAAGTTTATGACCTCTCCTAGCGGTAGTAAGTTTCTTCTTAAGCCTGGTCAGTTCCATTCTGGTAGGATTTACTTGTGTTTTAGCCATATCAACTTAAGCCTCCTTTCCTACCCATTTATTTTGCTGGATGATAATATTGATCCAAAAATTCATCCTTAATACGTTTTAATTCTGTACGTGGTAAGATACCAAGAAGTTCCCATCCGAGTTCTAAGGTTTCCTCAATATTACGGTTTTGTTCAAAGCCTTGGGATACATACTCTTTTTCGAAGCGCTCCGCGAATTCAGCATACAGCTTATCCATGTCTGTCAAAGCCGCCTCACCTAATACAACCATGAGTTCCTTTGCTTCTTTTCCACGAGCATATGCAGCAAATAACTGATTCATCGTATTCGCATGGTCAGCACGAGTCTTACCCTCACCAATACCCTTGTCCTTTAGACGAGACAAACTAGGTAGTACGTCGATTGGAGGCATAACAGCTTGACGGTATAACTCACGACTTAAGATAATCTGTCCTTCTGTAATATATCCGGTAAGGTCTGGAATTGGATGTGTCTTGTCATCCTCAGGCATTGTAAGAATCGGAATCATTGTAATACTTCCTTTTTTACCTTTTTTACGACCGGCACGTTCATATAAAGAAGCAAGGTCAGTATACATATAACCTGGATAACCACGACGTCCTGGAACTTCTTTACGAGCCGCAGATACCTCACGAAGAGAATCGGCATAGTTCGTAATATCCGTCATTATAACAAGAACGTGCATATCCTTTTCAAATGCTAAATATTCCGCTGCAGTTAATGCCATACGTGGAGTTGCAATACGTTCTACTGCAGGGTCATTCGCTAGATTGATAAACATAACCGAACGGTCAATGGCACCAGTCTCTTTAAAACTTTCGATAAAGAAATTGGCCTCCTCAAATGTAATACCCATCGCTGCAAAAACTACCGCAAACGGTTCGTTCGTTCCACGTACTTTTGCTTGACGTGCAATCTGTGCAGCTAATTCTGCATGTGGCAAACCACTTGCTGAAAAGATTGGAAGCTTTTGTCCACGTACAAGTGTATTCAAACCATCAATAGCAGAAACACCTGTTTGAATAAATTCTTGTGGATAAGTTCTTGCTGCTGGATTCATTGGTAAACCGTTGATATCCAATCTGTCTTCTGGAAGGATTTCTGGGCCATCATCGATTGGACGACCAAGGCCATCGAATACACGGCTAAGCATATCAAGGGATACACCAAGTTCCATTGTTCTTCCAAGAAAACGTACTTTACTTTCTGCAAGATTGATACCAGTTGTATTTTCAAACAACTGAACCAATGCATTGCCACCATCAATCTCTAGTACCTTACAACGACGTTTTTCGCCATTCGATAACTCGATCTCACCTAATTCATTGTAGCAAACATGTTCTACACCTTTAACAAGCATAAGAGGACCGGCTACTTCTTGTATTGTTCTATATTCTTTTGGCATAATCAGTCCTCTCCTCCCTTACATTCATTTAATTCTCTTGAAAGCTCGGCTACGATATTATCATATTCTTCATCAAGTTTGTCCTCGGTCGTATATTTATAACGACCAATCTTTTCACGAACTGGTAAGGATGAAATCTCATCGATTGAGATTCCTGCCTTTAATCCTTCTAAGGATAAATCATAGAATTTTAAAACAAGGTTCATCATATGATATTGCTTCGCTAGAGAAGAATAAGTATCTACCTCATGGAATGCATCCTGGTGTAAAAAGTCTTCACGAATGGATCTTGCAGCCTCTAATTTCAGACGGTCTGGTGCAGATAATGCATCCATTCCGACTAACTGTACAATTTCTTGTAAACCTGCTTCATCACTCAAAAGTGCCATAATTCGGCTTCTGCTACCATTCCAGTCGCCACCTGCAGCCTGATTGAACCATTTATACATATTATTTACGTATAAAGAATAGCTAGTTAACCAATTGATTGCTGGGAAATGACGTTTATATGCAAGATTGGAATCCAATCCCCAGAATACTTTAACAATTCGAAGGGTTGCCTGAGATACTGGTTCGGAGATATCACCACCTGGAGGAGATACCGCTCCAATAACCGACAATGCGCCTTCTCTACCTTCAGTACCTAATGAAATAACGCGACCAGCACGCTCATAAAACTGAGCAAGACGGCTTCCAAGATATGCAGGATAACCTTCTTCACCTGGCATCTCTTCAAGACGACCACTCATCTCACGTAATGCCTCTGCCCATCTAGAAGTAGAATCTGCCATTAAAGCAACGGAAAATCCCATATCTCTAAAATACTCTGCAATTGTAATACCAACATAGATGGATGCTTCTCGTGCGGCAACTGGCATATCCGATGTATTGGCGATTAATACCGTACGTTCCATGAGGGAATGTCCAGTTTTAGGATCTTTTAGCTCTGGAAATTCATTTAATACGTCGGTCATCTCGTTTCCACGTTCTCCACAACCTATGTAAACAACAATATCTGCTTCCGCCCATTTTGCTAACTGATGCTGTACTACTGTTTTACCACTTCCGAAAGGTCCTGGAACTGCAGCAGTTCCACCTTTTGCAATTGGAAACAGTGCATCAATAACTCTTTGTCCAGTAATCAAAGGCATATCTGGTGGCAATTTCTTTTGATATGGACGTTGCTTACGAACCGGCCACTTTTGCATCATACTAATTTCTTCTGTCTTACCATCCTCTTTTAAAAGAGTAGCTACTGCTTCTAAAATCGTAAAATCTCCTTCGTTGATTGAAGTGATCTCACCTTTCATTCCGTTTGGAATCATAATCTTTTGAACTACAATATCTGTTTCCTGAACGGTACCTATGATATCCCCACCTATGACTTTTGTTCCAGCTGTCACAGTCGGTTTAAAATGCCATTTTTTATTGCGGTCCAAAGCTGGAATCTCCACTCCACGCGTTAGATTACTTCCGGTCTGTTCCATAATCTCTACGAGAGGTCTTTGAATCCCATCAAAAATACTTCCAATTAGTCCAGGTCCAAGTTCTACTGACAATGGTGCTCCAGTTGATTCTACTGGTTCTCCTGGTCCAAGGCCTGATGTTTCCTCGTACACCTGTACGGAGGCTTGGTCTCCATGTATTTCGATAATCTCCCCGATTAGTCTTTGCTGACTAACACGGACAACATCGAACATGTTTGCATTGCGCATTCCATCAGCGATAACTAATGGCCCGGCAACCTTTTTTATTGTTCCTGTATTCAATCTATTCACCTGCTTCTTCTATAGTTTTTATACAAGTAAAATTTACCTTGATAGAAATAAAGACATTTATTGTAATCCTAATGGGACAAAACATATTACAATATTACTTGTCTTGAATAATATCCGAACCAACTGCCTGTTCTACCATTTTCTTTAATTCTGCCATTCCTGCACCCGTATTCCCTGAAGTGCCAGGAATTGGGATAATTGCAGGGATCATGAGCTTTTTGTAGCGATTAATCTCATCTTTTAATGCTTCCTGCAGTTCTTCTGTAACATAAATTACGGCATAACTTCCATCGGCCAGTTTTCTTAACAAATGGGCTGACTCTTCTATCTTTAGCGAGTCCGTAGGAAAGGTTTCAAGCCCAAGTGCTGCCAGAGCATATATGCTGTCCCGATTTCCTAATACAGCTACTCTATACATACATCTCCCTCAGTCTTTCCCGAATGGATTCTTCGGACATATGATTTATCTTACCTGATAGAAGAATCCGTACGCATTTGATTTCATTTTCTCGTGCCAATATGTATGCTGCCAAAGGCTCAATCGTAAATGGATTGTATTTCTGTGGCTTAATAAACCGAATTAATCGATCATCACACCACTTTTCGAATGCGGAAGGTGAGGTCTGAATTGCCTCAATAGCATCTGCATACGCGGTTGTCTTAAGATATTCATAGATTGCATCCATCCCTTGAAGCACTGCACTAGAAAGTTGATGAGTATCAATCGAATCACAAGATACGAAAGCCTTTTCTAAAAACTGTAACGATTTTTTCATCTTACAGCTTCGAAGAGCAATATTTATATTAGCTACTGCTACTTTTAATTCCACATATCCCGCAAATAGATCACTTTTTAGACTTTTTCCTGCAGCATAAGTTTTCTCCAGTGAAGCCTTATCTAGGATTACGTCACATAACTGACTGTCGCCACCTTTTAGCAAAGCATCGTAAGCCTCCTGACCACAAGTTTGCATATCGACTGGAAGCGTTGAAAAGTCATGGGCTTTTACTGCCTCTAAGATTTTACTCCAAGGTAATGTTCCATTATCTTTGTATATATGAGGAATCTCGTTATGTGTACATACCTGCTTGATTGCAGCCTTTAAGTTATGAAAATCATTTTCATACAGGAAAACATGAAAGACAGATTGATTCTCCACCAGTTCTTTCATAAGCGCCCAAGTTTTTTCTCGCTCTGCTATTAGGATTTCTTCTGCAACTTTTCCTTCACAATCCCAGCCGCAGTCTGATAAGATTCTAACGCAATCCTCATATTTCTTACAGGACAATAACTGTTCCATGCATTTGAAATCTAGCAGGGTCATTTCTTTTGAGCGAATTCGCGCGACAGCGTAAATGTACTGATTTTCTGCCATCTTGGTTCTCCATTCCCGCACTATTATGTAATCAAGCTATCACCTGTCTGTGCGTTAACAGGTCAACGCCTATTCTAAAAAATTAATCTAACAATTTGATCTTGAAGGTTATCTCGGTTTGCTGATAATAGCGCTTCAAAGGAACAATTCTGCTCTATATCTCCATAACTTAATAAGAAACCACCATTTAGTTTGGCTGACTCTTTCGATATAGTAATCTGTCGTTTTTTTAGTTCATCCATAAAAAATTCTGGTATACGATCTAAGTCTTGTTGAGACAAGTGAATCGTTCCATTCTCTTCTAATGCATAACGATCAACCATACGTAACAACAACTCGAAGTATTCCTTTCGTGGTAGCTGTTGCATCGTATTGATGGCTTCATCAAATATTTGTTGTATGATCTGCTGTTTTGCCTCAAGTAACATTTTTCTTTCTTGTAGACTTGCAGCTGACTCACCACGTATTAGTACCTGTTTCACTTGTTCATCTGCTTGTTCCATTGCCGCTATGTAAGCAGATTCTAATCTAATCTTTGCATCGGCTAGAATCTTTTCGGCCTCTATTTTGCTTTGCGCTATTTGTTCATCTGCAGCAGCTTGTGCCTCCTGCATAATTTGTTCAACTATTTTTTCCAGTCCGGTCATTATTAGTCTCCTAACTGTATCGAATGATTAGACATAAGTGTGTCTATCCTATTTACTTGATTCCTGTTACAGCTAACATAGAAATTAACAATGCAAGAATCGCATAAGTTTCAACCATAGCAGGTAAAATCATAGCTTTACCAAACTGGTCTGGTTTTTTAGCTACCATCGCAATACTGGCAACGGATGTTTTTGCTTGGTGAATTGCTGAAGCATAACCAACAACTGCCATAGGGAGACAAGCAAGAAAATATTCAAATCCCTGTGCTAATGTAATAGTCACATCACCACCACCGATAATACCAATTCTTGATAATGTAATGAATGCAATTAACAATCCGTAGATACCCTGTGTACCTGGTAGAAGTTGTAAAATTAAAACTTTTGAAAATAAGGATGGTTCCTCAGTTAGAACTCCAGCAGCTGCCTGGCCACCCATTCCAACACCCTTAGCAGAACCCCATCCTGCAAATAAAGCTGCACTAACTGCGCCTAATACTGCTAATACGATACCAAATTCATTCATGTTCTTTCTCCTTTATAATATAGTATTTTGTTTTACTCGAAAATGGTCGGAATACTCGTCCACCACCATCATAAAATTTCCCATAGAACTCTACATACTGTAATCGATTTGTATGTACGTAAGCTCCGAGAATATTAATTAAGAAATTCAATACATGGCCAATCAAGAAAATAACAATAAACATAATTGTTCTTACTATCATATTTTCTGACATAACACCCATTGAATTTACTACAGAACCTATAACACCTGTCGCAAGTCCTAATGCGAGTAGCCTTGAATAAGACAAAATATCACTCAAATAACCGGTGATTCCATAAACTCCGTAGAGTCCTTTCAAAATTCTCTTAAACCAGTTTTTCGATTCTCTTCCACTCGTCAGTACAATACCTGTGGCAGAAATACCTGCAATAATTGCAGCCACCTTACCTGTAGAAGCAGACAATTTCATATCTTGAGCTCCAATAATTTCGACAAAAGTCTGTACTGACATTAACAAGAATATACAGCTGACTACCAATACAATCCAGAATAAACTATCATATATGGCGTCTTTATATTGCTTATTTTTTATACAATTGATAAATTTCATAATAAGTCCCATCATTAGATGAATGACTCCTAATAGCATTGCAAACACAAGCATTTTCATCGGGTCATCATTTGGTGAGAACCAGATTGGCTTTAACGTCACATCAGAATTAAAAAAGCTCTTTGCAACAACACCAACGGCATCTCCGAAAAAACTTCCAAAGATAAATCCCCAAAATGCAGTTGCTATTCCACAAAAACAGAACAATTTAATAAACTTTCGCATGCCAGCTTCCATACGTTTATAACGAATGAGCAAAAATCCACACACAATTGCTAAAATCAATCCATAACCTGCATCCGAGAACATAATTCCAAATAACATATAGTATACCAGTGACATAGCAAAGGTTGGATCTATCTCACCTTTCGTCGGTGATCCGAATCCTTGTGTAACATCCTCAAGAGGGCTTGCAAATCCATTATTCTTTAATATCACAGGAACATCATCATTTTTTCTTGGTTCCATTATTTCAACTGAAGCAACATAACGAGATTCAATCAATTTTTTTAAAGCCTCTGCATTCTGAGCAGCAACAAAGCCAGTCAAAATAAATGTATGTTTTGATTGAAGAAGGTTTTGAACATTTTCGAGCCGCTCCGCTCTCATCGTCTCGTAATCAACGAAGAATAAAAAGTCCTGTCGATTGCAAGTTAATTGAATAATGTCCTGAATTTCTTCTTTTATCTTTAAATCCAGAACTTTTTTCTGTTTACTATACTCATTCAGTTGTTCTTTTGGTGCTAATTCACAGCTAACTGCTGGTCGTGCAAAGCCTACTGAACGTAATGTTTCAAATACCATTTCTGATTGTTTCTTTGTAGCCATAACTGATATACAGGTGAATTCCTCCTGTACACTAATCATATGTACATCTACTGGTCCGTAATCATTAAGAAGGGTTGTTATCTTTTCTTCCTCCCAAACTCCAGGTAATGACCCTATAAACACTTTTGTCATCCTTGTTCCCGTTTCAGTTAACGGAATATCAAGCTCTTTCCACGGCTCCAGTGCTGCAAACTGTAGGTCCAATTTCTGTTGCTCTATCTTTTGATCCCCAATATTTTTCGACAACTCAACGACCTTAACTGCCTTCTCATATACGTTCTTTTTTTGAAGTGCAAAAGAATCATATTGTTCCAAATCCACTTCTTTTCTACCTTCTAGCATTGATAATAAAGGCTTTTTCTCGGGTGTGTAATGGTTTATAATCTCAAGTGCATTCTGTACTGTTTGAATTTTCTTTCGAAGAATTTCAGTCTTTTTTGTAGTTTCTTCTTTATAAAAAAGTTTCTGCTTCGACTTCGTATTCGAGATTTCTAGGACTTCTTTTCTCTGAAGCTCCTCAAGCATTGCCTTTCTGTCTTTCTTCAAGGCACAGATGCTAATTCGCTTCATGGATAACACTGCCATACCTGATTGCCTCCTTTCATCCGATTGTGTCAAGAATTAGCTGTATGGCCTCCTTTTTCTTCTCAGCTGCTTTATTTTTTAGCTGTAAGATTTTTCTTTCTGCCTCTTCTTCTACTTGCTTCATGACCTCCTGATTTTTTATTTTTGCTTCCTCTTCTGCCTTCTCTTGATAGTCTGCTATCTGTTGCTGTTGCTGTTGCTCCAGAGAAACTACTTCCTGTCTTGCTTGATTCAACAGGGAGAGTTGTTTTTCTTCGGTCTTTTTTGCTAAACTGGCCGCTTCACTCTCAGCCTTTTTCACAACCGATATTGTATCTTTGACCATAATTTTCCTCCTCTGGTTTTTTGATATATAAGTAATATTATATATAATTACTATATTATTTACAAGCATGGATTGATATTTTTCGTTATAATTAACAACGAAAATCCAAAAATTGATATTATAATGAATAAATTGCATGAAATCAACTGGTTTTACCATAGGTACAGCTTTCCCTGTTTTCTTAAAAATACAGAACAATTTGGTGGATAACGCTAAAAAGGTGTCTGAAAATCAGACACCTTTTACATAATGATTATTTATTTTCTCTTCAAAGGTAACCAAATACCACTCTCATAGTCCATATCCGATGGATTACCTTCTGGACTATACCATTCAATGTTAAATCCCATAGCTAAGAAAGTGAATCTTTACCTTCTTGATCCTTTGAAATTATCCTTTGGTTTATATATGTTTTAGTTCTTGAGCCAAATCATATATATGTGATAGATTTTTAGAACACTGGTTCATATTCTCCACAGATACTTCTGCCGTCTTAGCTCCCTCAATGGAAGCCGCTGCAATTTCCTCACTCGTAGCAGATAACTGATTTACACTTTCAGTTATATTACCTGTAGCAGTTATGATATCACGAACATCCCTCTCAGTCTTTAGAATATTTTCATTTAAAACAAGCATAGATTCATGGATACCTCCAAATCTCTTACGGGTATTTTCAATCATTTCATTCTGCTTTGCTACAGACTCTACCGATTTGATAATGCTCGTCTTCGCTAACTCTGTATCCGAATTTAGCAACCCAATAATATTAGTAATACGATTCGATGCCTCCTTCGTCTGTTCTGAAAGTGTTCTAATTTGCTCTGCAACTACTACAAATCCTTTTCCAGCTTCTCCTGCTCTTGCAGCCTCAATCGAAGCATTTAGCGCAAGAAGATTTGTTTGGTTAGAAATATTAAGAATTGAGCCAATAAACTTATCTACTTCGCTAACACGCTCTACTAAAAGCTCAATTACACTTACAAATTGATTGCTTGCTTCGGTTACATTATCAGCTTGATTTTTAAGGGCTTGTATTTCCTCTGCTCCCTCTTCTAAGGTTGCATTGGCTCTATTGGAAGCCTCTGTCATTCTTTCAATACTTTCTTCTGTAGCATTGGTAATCCGTTGAATATCATCACATAATTCTGCTTGCTTCTGAATGGCTTCTGCCGTACTCTCTGTACTGTCGGCAATGTTGCTCATTGCAAAACTACTAGCGTCAACTGCTTCATTCAATCGGTTGATATTTTCCTGTGTGGAGTCAAAATAGTCTGTGATTGCATCTGCAACATTATGTAATCTAATATTAGATGCTTCCTGTTGCTGTGCTTTTTCCATGATACTTCTTACATTTTCTTCGTTAAATATATACAATACCTTACTTACACATACACCAATAATCGTCATCATTAAAATAACAAAAACACTAACAACTAGCTCTGCTAAAAATGAGGAATCATTCAAATCAAAGTTGATACTTATCCTGATAGTATTCCCCACTACTACAATTACATCTCCTATAAACACCAATCTAGCATTCATATATATCACGGAAGTTAAAATAATTGGAAATGCATATATATATGTTGCTGGCGTGCTATTAAAGATAACAATCATGGCATATGCTAATGCTCCGCCAGTCATAATTGCAATACAACAAGCTTTTGATTCTCTCTTTGTTATAAAAGCAATTGTACTAACGACAATAGCACCAAAAGTCACAACAAGCTGTATCAACACCTTCCAAGAAGAATCTTCAAAAAACATTGATCCCAATAGACATATTACTATATAGCTAAAGATAACCATCATTGCGATGTAGGCCATACGATTGGCACGTCGATATTGTTGACTTGTAAGATTACTGCTGGTCATATTTTACCTCCGTAATTTCAATAGAATTTTTTCTGTGGTTCATCACTTGATTTGAGTAGCATAATGTAAGCCTACAAAATCAAATTTATATTTGTGTTTAATAAATAATAGCATGAACCTCTGGTTTGTATTGATTCAGTGTGATATTTAATCAAAACCATTAGTTTCATGCTATTATTATGTCAGTTATTATTGTATTTTAAGTGCATGCACTTAATTAAGTACGAAGTTTGAGATATAAATACTATTTGTTATCATTATTTACAGCTTGAGCTGCTGTACGACCAGATACAAAGATTTCAACGATTGCATTACCACCTAAACGGTTACCACCATGGATACCACCAGTTACTTCTCCGGCAGCATATAAACCTTTGATAATATTACCGTTGCTATCAAGACAATGACGGTCAATATCAACAGCTAAACCACCCATTGTATGGTGTGTAGAAGGAGCCATAACACGAACGCGTAATTGAACTCCATCAAGTGTATAAGTATCTGCTTTGTAAGAACCATCCTCGTTCTTTTCAGCGAAACCAATTAATCTGCTTGACTGAGATTTCGCAACATCTGCTGGTTGTTTGCCAGCCATAATTGCCTTATCATAGCTCTCAATAGTTTCACGAACAGTAGCAGCATCTGTAGGCATACCCATCTGTGTAAATAATTCAGCAAGTTGATCCACAGTTCTTACGTACTGTCTCATCTCAACATCTTCATTCTTGTATAGATATGGGCCAGGGATTGGAGCTTCTGCATTAGCGATTTCGATAAATACACCCTTAGAACCATTTACTTCAATACCATTTTTGAATTCTGCTAGTGATAAAACGTCACGTTCGGATGTTTCATTTACGAAACGTTTACCAGTGGTTGGATTGATATAGATTGCATAGTCACCACCACCAAATGCTAAGTTTCCATCATCAATCCAGCTGATTGGCATCATCTGTGTCCAACCCATGCCAGTTACAGTTGCACCAACAGCCGCACCCATTTTGATACCATCTCCCTGTAAAGAGGAACGGTTTGTTGTTTTCGTTGAAGTGGAAACAAATTCAGAAGACCAATATTTATTGCTATCTACAACCTGTTGAAGATTAGCAGCATAACCACCAGTAGCTAAGATAACGCCCTTCTTAGCATTTGCAGTAACCTCTGTACCATCATACATCGTAGCTTTTACACCTGTTACTCTACCATCTGCATCAACAATTAAGTCGTTTGCAGTAGTTCTAACCATGATTTGATTATGATCATTTGCATTTAAAACAGTCTGACGAGGTGCTACAAAGTAAGTTCCCCAACGACCTGGATACTCTTCTTTAGTGCCATCACCATCTGTATCTACGTTAGCGCCAATGAACTGATTTTCTCTGTACCATAAAGCACCAATTAAAGTAGGCTGTGAATCTTCAACGAATGTTGAACCCTGCGCTGTTAACCATTGTTTTAATTCTTGACCATCCTCAATGAACTGGCTAACTAACTCGAAATCACCATAGTTCCATTCTGACATATCAGCACTTGGACGAAGACCACCATAATAAGTCTGGAAAATATGTAAATTCACAGTAGAGAATAAAGTTAACTCACCTTCTGTTTTACCAGCTTTTAACTGAGGTTCAGCCCAATCTAAATAAGCTTTGATTTCTGTCTTTAATTCTTTTAAAGTTGGAAGATATTCTGCATGAACACCATGTTTGGATAGTTCTTTTACATCACCTGCAACAAACTCGTTGTTCTTATAAAAATCAGCATCAAATGCATCCTCTGACCAATTTAAGATAACTTTTAATTCATCAATACATCCTTGAACTGATTTTACTTTATTGTAAGTATTTCCATCGTAACCAACACCAGTAGTAGCATCTGGATCAGCAGGATCCCATACTAGATATGGCATAACACTTTGATACTGTCCACCAGATACAACGGTGTTACCACCGATTTCGGCATTTTTTTCAATAATAAGAACTGTGTTACCTTGTTGTGCTGCTTCTGCAGCTGCTGCGATACCTGCACCGCCGGCACCTACTACCACCACATCCCAAGTATCTTCAATAGGAGCCTTTGCTTCATATGTAACCGTATTTTTCTTAAAAGCATCAAGATCTGAAGCACTTGCTTGTTGTGCTGCATCATTCACTGCATTTTTAACTGCTAAACTAGTGAAAGTTGCACCGGATACAGAATCAATACCTGTACCATTTGCATTTTTGATATCATCAAATAAATAGTTATATGCAACATCACCAACATGTTCTGTTTCTTTTGACTCTTTTACAACAATATTAGTAATTCCGTTATCACTAAAAGTTACGTCTAATACTACAGGACCATTATATCCAGAACCAGTTCCTGTATAAGTTCCTGCTTGATATGTAACTGGCACATTCTCTTTCGTTGCGGCTGGAGAACCTGAAATTAATGTACTTACATCAACACCTGCAGATTCTAATGCGGCTTTCACTGCTTCTACAATACCATTGCAAGAATTTGTTGCACCACTAATTACATCTACTTCAATTGACTGAGCTGCAATAATGTCCTTTGGAATCTGATCGATTGCGGGATCACTAAGACCAGGTGTTTCACTATGTTCTTTAATCGTAATACCTGTAATTGCATCACTTGATAATGTCACTTCTACTGTAATGTCACCGTTGTTACCCTTTCCTGTACCTGTGTAAGTTCCAGGTGTAAATTTCCCACTTCCTTCAACTGCTGTTGTTGGTTGGGTTGTTGGCTGTGTTGTCTCCTTTGACTTATCTTTGGAACAGCCAGCTAAACTAACGACCAATGAAGTAACCATTGTGGCAACTATAAGACTTTTTAATGTTTTCTTTCTCATGTTATCCTCCCTATCTTCAGCTTGTTAAATTAATCACATAAAAAGTACATCTTAATTATAAATGATATTTGTATTATGGTCAAGTATTTTATACCAATCTCCTAGGAAAAGGATGGTAATTTCATTAATTCTTTATTTTTTCTAAATTTTACTATATTTTTTCCATTTATTCTTATTACATCAATACCATTTCACATATAATGGGAATTTATATAAATATCACGATATGTGATGTTTCATTAAAATGTCAAACAATTAACAGAATTCCACCAATTTAAACGTTAATATAATCCTAAAGAATCCATTGCTCATTGTTAGATAAATATAAATTAAGATTGGTTACAAAAAAATCTTTATGAAGATGCAAACTTGTTGAAAAAAAAAACGCTTTCATATATAATAAAAATAATGTTTATCAAACTCTAGATTCGTTTGCAAAGCTTATTTTTAATAGCTTACACATACAAATCAATATTGAATACAAAATACAAGGAGGAAAGATTATGTCAGAAAATGTTTATGACGTACTCTTAGAGCGCGGTTTTATTGAACAGGCGACTCACGAAACCGAAATCAGAGAGTTACTAGGAAAGGAAAAAGTAACTTTTTATATTGGCTTTGATGCTACCGCTGATAGCTTAACAGCAGGACACTTCTTAACTGTAATGGCAATGATGCATATGCAGCGTGCAGGTCATAGACCAATCGCTTTACTTGGTGGTGGAACTACTATGATTGGAGATCCTACTGGAAAATCCGACATGAGAACGATTATGACTCGTGAAGTTATTGAACACAACGCACAATGTTTCCAAAAACAGTTATCCAAGTTTATTAATTTTGATGATAATAATGCTATTATTGCAAACAATGCAGATTGGTTATTAGATCTTAACTATGTCGATTTTCTACGTGAAATCGGTGTTCACTTCTCCGTTAATAAGATGTTAACCGCCGATTGTTACAAGCAAAGAATGGAACGTGGTTTAACCTTCTTCGAGTTTAACTATATGTTAATGCAATCCTACGATTTCTGGGTACTTTACAATAAATATGGCTGTAAGCTTGAGTTAGGTGGTAACGACCAGTGGTCTAATATTTTAGGTGGTGTTGATTTAATTCGTCGTAAAGAACAAGCTCCAGCTTATGGCCTGACCTTCAAATTATTAACAACAAGCGAAGGTAAAAAGATGGGTAAAACAATGAAGGGCGCTGTTTGGTTGAATCCAGAAAAGACCTCTCCTTATGAATTCTATCAATACTGGAGAAATATTGAAGATGTTAAGGTAGAGGAATGTTTAGGTTTATTAACTTTCTTACCAATGGAAGAAGTTCGTAGATTAGGTGCTCTTGAAGGTTCTGAAATCAACCATGCAAAAGAAGTATTAGCTTACGAAATCACAAAAATAGTTCATGGTGAAGAGGAGGCAAAAAAAGCTCAAGACGCGGCAAGAAGCTTATTTGTTAGTGGAGCAACCAGTGAGCATATGCCTACTACTATTTACCCAATATCCCAATTTAATGAAGGAATTGACTTAATTACATTAATTATGGATGCTAAACTGGCAACTTCTCGTTCCGACGCAAGAAGAAATATTGAACAAGGTGGCGTTAGTGTTAATGATATTAAAGTAACTGATTTCAATCGCAAATTCACACCTTCTGACTTTAATTCAGAAGGAGCCTTGTTAGTAAAAAAAGGAAAGAAAGCATACCACTTATTTAGGGCTGAATAAATAATTAACTTGTTATAATATAACGATAGGAGGGGTGATTATGCCTTGGTGTCCAAAATGTAAAACCGAGTACAAAAAAGGGGTTGCTGTTTGCGTTGACTGTGGCTCTGAGTTATCAGACGAACAGCCTGAGATTTATGACTACTCAAAACTATGTACACTCGAAAAAAAAGAAGTAGCTGAGAAACTAATAAAATACTTAGAGTATTCCAACATTATTAGTCACTTTGAGTATGAAGAGAATGAACTAGGATATGTTGTGTATGTACGTGATGATGAGTTAAAAAAAGCAAAGAAAGCCTTTAATGCCTTTTATTCTGTTGAGCTAGAACTACTCTCCACTCCTAATTCTGAAACTATTATTTCTCTTAAAACTGATGAAGAGACACTTTCTAATAAAGAAGATCTTTCTGATATAGAGACTCTTTCCGACGAGGAGACACTTTCTGATAAAAAAGATCTTTCTGATGACATTGTTAATTCTATGGATACTAAAAAGGATGCTGATGAGGATAATTCAGTTGCAGACATTGATGCTGATTCAGAAACTAAGACATTTGTTGATTATGATGGTATCACAGAAGAGGAAGTTGAATTACTTCAAGACAGATCACAAATAACGAAGATGATGTATGACGGTGGTACTTACGAGAAAAAAAGTGATAAATTAAAAGATTTGAAATCCACAGCAGTAACATTCTTCTTCTTTAGTTTTGTTGTTTTGATTCTTATCGGATTGAATCTTATTGGAATTGTTAATTATCTTGGTGGAATACTTCAATATTGCATTGTAACAGCTATGGCGATTGGCTTTTTAATCGTAGGTATTAATTCTATACAGAGAGCAAAAAAAGTTGCAAAAGAAGCAATCAAGGAAGCTGAAGATATCCAAAAGATTACTGATTGGATGAATCTAAATGTAACAGAAGATACAATCAATGAGTTGAAAAATCCTTCTCTATCCGATGAAGCTAATTTTATTCACATTATGGATGCTATCAAACGACTTATAGTGGATGAATTTGATATAAGGGATGATGCATTTCTTGACTATATAGTTGAAGAATTCTATAATAGCAAATTTGGTGTACAATCCTTTGAACAAGAGGAAGTATAACCTAAAAACAATTTAAAAGAACCCTCGTGGAGTTACAGTTCTATCATCAATGATATGAAAACTATAATTCCGTGAGGGTTTTATCTATTTATACTCTATTATTTGATAATCATTTTCCTTATAGTTCCTTTTCTTTGTTAACGGAAAATTTCTTCAAGTTCTTCCTTTGTTAACGTATTAATGAAAACTTCTTTCGATTGAATAATCGCATCAGAAAGTTCCTTTTTCTTACGTTGTAATTTAAAAATTTTCTCTTCAATTGTATTCTTTGTTAATAGCTTAATGACATGTACATTATTTTTTTGACCGATTCGATAAACTCGATCCGTTGCCTGCTCCTCTACTGCTGGATTCCACCATGGATCGTAATGAATCACAGTATCTGCTCCGACTAGGTTTAAGCCAGTTCCACCAGCCTTTAGAGAAATTAAGAAAATATCCCCCTCTCCGCTATTGAAACGTTTTACATAATCGTTACGTTCGGTTATTGGTGTACTTCCTTCCAGATAAAAATAATGAATCCCCACTTTCTGTAACTCTTCTTCTATAATTTTTAACATCGAAGTAAATTGGGAAAACACAAGAATGCGATGGTCATTTGCCATTGCTTCTTCAATCACTTCAAGTAATAGATCAAGCTTTCCAGAACCACCATTATAGTTTTCAATAAATGTACTTGGGTGACAGCAAATCTGACGAAGACGTGTAAGAGCCGCCAAAATCTTCATCTGACTCCTTTCAATCCCCTTAGTCTGAATCTCACTAAAAATGTCACTTCGGATCTCTGATAGATAGGAAAGATATACTTTTTTCTGTTCCTCCGTCATCTCAGTCACAATCTTCTCTTCTATCTTCTCTGGAAGATCATCCAAAACATCCTTTTTCATACGTCGAAGAACAAATGGGTGAATTCTCTTATTTAAATTATTAAGAGCTTCACTATCTTCTTTTAAAATTTGTTTTTCATAGCGATTGACAAACTTTGAGTGTGTCATAAGATAGTCTGGCATAATAAAATCAAAGATCGACCATAGTTCGGACAAACTATTTTCAATCGGTGTACCTGTCAAGGCAAACCGATGTTTTGATTCTAACTGTTTTACCGATATTGCATTTTGGGAGGAAGCATTCTTTATGAATTGCGCTTCATCTATAAATACGGTATTAAACGTAATCTTCTGATAATGTCTTACATCTCTACGCATCAAAGGATAGGAAGTAATTAATATATCATATTGTTCATAGCTTTCAATTAATGTTTGACGCTCCTGTGGATTTCCAGTAATAACAAGAGCATTTAGAAATGGGGCAAAAGTTTCAATTTCATCTTGCCAGTTAAATACGAGAGAGGTTGGACACACGATTAAAAATTTTCTGTGTTCTTCAACGTGCGAATTTACTTTACCTGCAATATAAACAATTGATTGTAGTGTTTTTCCAAGACCCATATCATCAGCTAGTATACCACCTAAATTATTGTCTGCAAGTGAATTTAACCACTGATAACCGATTTTTTGATATGGGCGAAGAGTTGCCTCGATTTGATCAGGTACTTCATAAACTTTTTTTATCGGATTTAGTATATGCTCAATTAACTCTTCAAAGTGAACATTCTTTTCTACGATAAAATCTGTATGATTTAGAGTTTCTTCTAAATAAAATGCTTTATTCTTTGATAATTTAATTGGTTCTGCCGTCAAGGACTTGACAGAAACATTCAACTCCTCTAACATACTTGATACTTTAGCAATTCTCTCATCTTCTAAGTCGATAAAACTACCATCTTTTAAACGATAGTATTTCTTTTTAAGTTGAAACGAGCGAAACATTGCCTTTAATTCATCCTTAGGAATACTCTCAGTGTCTATATCCATTTCTAATAAATCGATATCATTGCTCACACGTAAACCTACATGGAAATTACTTGTTGACCGAACACCAATTTTCTTAAAGCTTTCTGAGTAATAGGTTTCACAAACACTTGTAAGTTCTTGCATTCTTTCTGTTAAGAATTCAAAGATGCTTGTATCATTTTTCATCAGAAAAAACGTAGAATGTGGTTCGAAGTCCATCTGTTCGAGTAATCGCATAATCTCATATTCTTGTTCTTTTTGTCGGATAAGAATATATTCTTCTGTACGCGGGCTCTCGAAACAATTAAATTCGTATTCTCCATACTTAAATTTTAGTTCCGCTTTAATTCCATTATTTAGTTTGTCTAGATAAACAATACATTGCAATGGTAATTGAAGATAACGGCTCTTTAATCCTTCTGGAATCTCAATGTCCATAGTTTCATGGAGTTTTGGTAAAACTTCCTCAAGAAAACGTTGTTTCAACTCACCATGAAAAGATAACGGTTTTTTATCTTTTCCTAAAGTATTATAAAATGGCACGTAATTTCTTGTAAATTTCTGTGTTGGAGAATAAATATTACCATTAAAGTAAATTAAGGAACCATCCTCTGATAGAGATACAACTGGTTCCCTCTCTTTATAATCTAAAAGTATCCTGTCATCATAAACATCCAGTTCATAAGCGATATTGGGATTCCCTTTTTGGTAATGAATATCATCCAATTTGCGTTGATATAATTCCAATCGGAACGGATTACTACCCATTAAGCTTAAAAACTTCTCTAACATGCGCTTGGTCAACATAATCTGATGTTTTGCAAATATTTTTGAATAGGATGTTTTATCAATTACTTCTTGAATTTCAAAAATTTCCAATAAAAAATCTAGCAGCTGAGTAGAGGTTTTATCGAATTCACTCTCACCTGCAATGAATTTAAAGTCTTTTCCTAGAACAATATTTTCTTTTCCATTATAATCAGTCAGAAACTTCTTTATCGATTGAACCTTATACATATGCGTATTTCCAACATGTAACATAAGCATTGCATAATTATCGTGTCGTAACATTGCTGGAATTATTATCGTAGGCAACACACGAAATACTTCACCTTCTGCTTTTGTGTCATCTTGATTCGCAAAATAGTCAAGTACTTGATATGCTTTCTTTTCTTCTGGAGTCTTTGGTTCTTCCATCGTTGCCTTTTCTTGGCATTTTAATAAGAACAATAAGCTCGCTACCACATGCTTACATGCTCCTTTTTCTTTTAGATGAGAGGGACATTTACATGTATAATCAAAAGATCCGTCATCTTTTTCCAAAATAGATACTTGATAGGTATAACTACCTTTAACTTGAAGTTTATATTGATTTGCTGCTTTTGAGAAAGTCGCATTGATAACACGGTTTGTCTTGTAATATTGTAAACCTCTAGAATAAACAATATCACTTGATGCTAAATTTCTGATCCCGTTTCTTGATAGTCGCAACATAAATGTTACTTCCTCCTATGTTATTCTATCCATGAACCTTGAATTCAAGTTCAATCAGTATCTTATTATTATATCACATATTGCGAAATAAACTAATATTTTTTTCAATGTTTTGTTAAAGAAGCTCGTGTTTTATTACTGCTTTTAGTTTTTTATATACGAATAATGCAAGAACACGTACTTTTTGGAGTGCAATCGTAACATAACGAAATACTGCTTCTGATGCAATGACAAACACAATGAGTAACATAGTTGTTTTTGTAGAAATATCCGAAATGCTGAATAAATGAGACATAAAAACACTACAAAATAATAGTCCAAACATCATTGATATAATAATGATTCTTCTCCAACGATTCAATGGTTTGCTAATTCGATACAAAATCATAAAACCAACAAAGGACATTAATAGTGTGCTAGATGTTGAGATTTCGGTTGCATTTAGCTTAAATTCAGCACCAAAAATAACAATACTACTTACAATGATAAAATCTGTTAAGCCAGCTGGAAATGCTTTAAATAGTACATTCGACATAAATTTACCTTGAATTGGATTTTTATTATTTTCTAATGCTAAGAAAAATGCAGGAATTCCAATCGTAAACATACTAATTAATGAAATCTGGGATGGCTTTAAAGGATAATTTACCATGAATACAATGGAGAAAATCGCCATTAGGAATGAGAAAATATTCTTAACTAAGAATAAGCTCGCAGATCGTTCAATATTATTAATAACTCTTCTACCCTCTAGTACGACCGAAGGTAAACAAGCAAAATTAGACTCTAACAAGACAAGCTGAGCGGCTTGAGCAGCGACATCACTACCAGATGCCATCGCTATGCTACAATCCGCATCTTTTAGAGCCAAAACATCATTTACACCGTCTCCAGTCATAGCAACTGTATTCCCTTTATCTTTTAGAGCTTGTACCAATTGACGTTTTTGATTTGGTGTTACACGACCAAACACGGTATATTTTAGAACTGCGTTATCAATCTCTCTTCTTGTTGTTAGTGTCGTTGCATCAACATAATTCTCTGCATTTGCAATTCCAGCTTCCAATGCAACCTTAGAAACGGTAACAGGGTTATCCCCAGAAATTACTTTGATTTCAACTTGCTGTTCTGCAAAATATCGAAATGTCTCCTTTGCTTCCTTACGAATTGGGTTCGACAATAAAATCAAACCAAGTGGACGGACTTTGCCCACCAATGCTTTTCCATCAATAATTCCATCATATAAACCAAACACAAGAACTCGATAACCAGAACTACCGTACTCATTAATGATATCCGAGTATTGATCAAATTGTTCTCTTAGGACAAATTCTGGTGCTCCTAAGACATAAACGCCATCCTCAAAAGTAGCGCTACTGTATTTTGTCGCAGAAGAAAACGTAGTAATATGAATTGGGTTCCTTCCTACTCTCTTAACATAATACTTGGATAACGCATTCATTGTTTCATTATCATTGATCATTCCATAAGTAAAATCCCCAATCAATAGCTCTAAGGAAGGCATCGTATTAGAATCATAACCATTTAACTCGATTGTGTTTGCTACTGTCATCTTGTTCTCAGTAATAGTACCTGTTTTATCGACACATAAAATATTAACTCGTGCTAACGTTTCAATACATTTCATATCATGCACAAGTACTTTCTTGCGAGCTAATCTTTGTACACTAACTGCTAATGCTGCACTTGTTAATAAGTAAAGACCTTCTGGAATCATTCCAATGATGGCAGCAACTGTTGAAGTCACACTGTCCTTCATCGATAAATTCAAATAATGATGTTGCTGGATATATAAGATAATACTAATTGGAATGATTAAGATACCAACGCCCTTCACAATTACATTTAAAGAACGAATCATCTCCGATTGTTCTTTTGTATCCATTGTTTTCGCTTCAAGCGTTAATTTAGAAGCATAAGAGTCCGCTCCGACATGAGTAAGCATAGCATGACATCTTCCGGATACAATATAGCTTCCTGAAAGTAGGGAATCTCCTACTTTTTTTGTGATTTCATCCTGTTCACCTGTAATCAATGCTTCATTAACACGTACTTCTCCTTCCATAACAATGGCATCTGCACTTATTTGATTACCAGCACTAAACAAAACGATATCATCTAGCACTAAATCTTCAACTGCAATTACCCTTTCACATCCGTTACGTATTACAGTTGCTTTTGGTGCATTCAGAACTGATAATTTATCTAATGTTCGTTTGGAACGAATCTCTTGTATTATACCAATTAAAGTATTTGCAATTATGATTGGTAAAAATGACAAATCCCGAAAAGAAGATACCATAACTAAGAAAACAGTTATAATAGCAAAGATTAAGTTAAAATAAGTACAAACATTACTAAAAATAATTTCTTTTATAGTCTTAGAAGGTGATTCAACTGGCGCATTGGTACAGCCTTGCTGAATATGTAGATTCACCTGTTCTGTACTTAAACCATAGCTAATATTGGGGTAAAATCTTTCCACTTGCTTAACTGAATTTTTACTTTTGCTTTCCAATACATCCATAAGACTATATTTTCTCCTTTTGCAAATATCTGAATATTCTATATAATACGATATGATACCATATTTTTTCAAGTTATCATCGCATATTTATGGTTAAGATTTTATTAAAATTTAATGTATATTTATTATTAACCAATCATACTCACTATAATTCTAAACTAGATGATTACTTATTAGAAAAAATGTTGATTAAATAAAATACAGGGCTCTTACTGATAATAGTTTCGTATTTTTCATTCTACATCATGTAAGCGCCCACTTTTAGACTTCTTATACACTAACCCTTCACTAGCTTACCTTCATACATCTTCTTTGCAATAATATTAATACCGAATGCCTTTTGATACGCTTTTAGTCTTGGTAGCTCTTCTTTTGTTACAATTAAGATGTTTCTACCCATATTATCATTACGCCCAGTTCGTCCGGCACGATGTAGATAATCCATTGGCTCCTCAGGAATGCTTATATGAAAAACCGTATCCACCCCATCAAAATGCAAACCTCGTGCTGCAATATCTGTTGCTACAAGATAATTAATCTTATGATTCCTAAAGTCTTCAATTGCTCTTTGACGCTCTTTTTTATCCACTTTTCCATGAATACAAGCCGCTTTAAAATCGTGGTATAATAACTTTTGAGTTGTTTCTTCTACCTCAAATTGACCATTCACAAATACCATAACTTTTTTCCCTTTATTAATACGAGCAAGCTTACGAAATGTTTCTATTTTAGATCTTGCATCAGTGATTACGTAAATATGCTCGATGTTCGTCGGTATTGTCTGCTTTTCTTCCGATTTAACAACTACTACATCCTCTGATATTTCTTTTGCTTCCTTAATGATTGGTGCTGGAATACTAGCAGAAAAGAAAAGTAACTGGCGGTCACGCATCGTACACTTGATGACCTCCAAAACCTTCTCCTTATTTTTCTTATCTAATAACTTATCCGCTTCATCTAAGACAATAGTCTTGACATTGTGCGCCGCTATCTTCTTCATCTTAATCAATTCAAAGATACGATCTGCGGTTCCAACAATGATTTGAGGTTTTTCTTTTAGACGCTCAACCTGTCGTTCAATATTTACATTACCAAAGATTGATGTGACCTTCATAGCAATCCCTGCATTCTTAGCCAATAACTGTACTTGTTTTTGAACCTGCATTGCTAATTCATAAGTAGGTACTAATACAATCACTTTGTTTGTTTTTTCAAGTTCTTTATATTTTTCAAACAATGGTACCAAATATGCTAATGTCTTACCAGAACCTGTTTCTGATTGAACAATTAAATCTTTGTTATCTAATATATCTTGATAAACTTTTTCCTGTACCATAGTAGGCTTTGTTATATTTTGTTTTCCTAGCGCTTGTATGACAGCCTCATTTACATTTAACTTTTGAAAATTCATAGTATCTCCTATATCTTATCTTGATAGATTTAGGAAAAATAGTCTTTATTTTACCTAATCTATATGGAAAATGTTCTTTTTATATTCTTAACATAACTAGTATACTTGAAACAGGAAGAAATCGCAAAACATATCTAAAATTTCTTTCACTTTTAAAGAAAAATGCTATGGTGTCATTAATATACGTAAGAAATGATTAATCTCACGTAATAGGTGGTCTGCTAAAATAGGTAGAATCAGGGACGAAACAAGACAATCATTAATCCCCTTTGTAACTCCTGCTTTATAATCCCGAAGCTCCATTACTTCATTCATAATCTCACTCATCAAAGAACAATCCATACTACTCTCAAGAGTTCTTGCTGCCTCTACTAATTGACTCAATGATGAAGTAAACGTGTCCGCCTCTGAAATCAATTCTTCATAACCAGGGTCTAGCAATCCTCGGATTGTTGCAGCATGGTCCTTCATTCCTTCTAACCAGAACATCACCATATCTTGATGATTTTCTTTCACCATTCCATGATTGCCTAGTATACTCTGAATACTCGATTGATACATAACTGCTTCTTTGATAATATGTTCAATTTGTGCAGGAAAATTATGCGTTGCCATCTCACAGCATATAATTTGGTTTAGTACCCACTTCTGAAACTCGATAAATTTCTCTAATAGGCATAGCGCATGCTGATTCATTTGTTCAACCTTGTCCTCTAGATTGCAATCCATGTCTTTTGTTTTTCTGTTGCAACTTGAGGCAAAGGCCTCTTGTAATCTTGTTACCTCAGCATTAATGCATAATCCGGTAAGTTTACGAGTTTTCTCCTCAGAACAGGATGTAAATCCAGTAATTGCTTCGCCCGAGTCAATGACATCTCTTCCAATGACACCATCACTACATTCGATTACATTACATAGGAAGTCATCAAATTTCTCTTTAAACCACCTTGCGTCCTCAATGCACTGTTCATTTGCCTTCATAAAACCTGCCTCTAAGAAAAAAGCATGTTCTTTCATGATTCTCGCATAAAACATGTGTAATTCTAATGACGTTTGCACATAATCTTTCATATAAACCACCTTTATACATGGGCAGTTACTTGCATGATATAATAGAGGAGTAACCTATAATATGCATGCTTAACAGCCCTATGCTTATTTTTGCTATTTCAATATATGTAGATAAAGGTCGTCCTATGATACATAGGAAATATGTGTCATTCGTACTTGATTTCTGGCATAGTTGTAGTATTCCAATCATCTGTTAAAAAGGTTTTTTCCGATTGCTTCCAATAAGCGAAGCCATCCTTAGAAAGGAATAATTCAAAGTTATATCCTCCCATCGTAGGTATAAAACAACTATAAAACTTTCCTGCTTTTTCAGTGCCATCTTTAAAAACAGCAGTTGCACTCATTTTATCTATGATTCCATACTGAACTGGACTTTCAAAAAGATCGATATAATCATAACCCTCAAGCGTCAACAAGGCTTTCATCTTATTTTGCTCTGATTCAGTAAAATTATCATTGAGTTGATTTGCGTTTAAATAATTAACATCATTTTGTGTATATGTACCGTCTATCATAACATTAGCTCCAAATCCAAATTCTTTACCAATACCGATAACTCGAAGATTATCACCTTCGACAACTAATAATATCAAACTTCTTTGATTAGCTACTTTCTCCTCATACTCAATTACCGCTTTTGTATCGCTAATAAAATAACCCTCTGTTTGTGATAACACTCCATTGTGAGAATAAAAAAATAGTTCAGCATACGCCTTAAAACTATCTTCCTTAACATCTGATATCGTTAGGGTTCCACTATAAGTATTCATACAATTCGTTCGTTTCCAAGTTCCTTCAAATTTTCTAAACTCTTTGTTCGTTGTTTTGGAACTATGTAATAACTGTAGTTCTTCTTCTTTCACTGTATCAAAAACATAGAATTCCTCCTTCGAACTTTCTATATATTGATCAACTAGTAATTCAGCTTCTGATTTTGTTTTTTGTTCACTTGTTGACTCACCCACTGGCTCATTTGTCGGCTCACTTGTCGGCTCACTTGTCGGCTTATCTACTGGCTTGTTTGTAGGTTCGATTGTTGGTTCATATGTTGGTCCATTTATCGGTTCACTTGTTACAATCTTATCTACTGGATCGAATGTTTGATATGTTTGATAACTACAGCCACTCAACAAAAAACAAGTACCTAGAAAACAAGTTATGAAGAATCCTTTCCTTTTCCTATCTATCTCTCTTTTCCTATCTATCTCTCTTTTCCTATCTTTCTCTCTTTTCATATCAGTCCTCTTTCTATTGTAAATTAATAGCATGTTTTGGCAGATTTAATAACAGATTTATTCTATCATGAAACATACTTAACCGCAATTATTTGAATAATAATAATTGTATTTCATATAAAAAAGTGTTATGCTATTGATTTGTGAAGAAGAAAGGAACGATATGATAAAAATTGAAAACTTATCCTACTCATTTCCACAGAAGGATCTATATAATAATATTTCATTTACATTAGAAGATGGGCAACATTGCGCCTTGATCGGCACAAGTGGTACTGGTAAGAGTACATTAATTGATATGATTATGAACCCTAATCAATACTTGTTTGATGGGAAAATCGAGATTGCTCCAAATTGTCGAATTGGTTATGTTAGTCAATTTTCGTCGCTAGAAAAATCAAAAGAGGTTACAGTTTTTGATTACATTGGTGAGAAATTTATTAAACTTCAGCAAGAGATTCATGCCCTTTGTACCGAGATGGGAACCTCCACTGAATTGGAAGCTTTACTTGAAAAATATCAAGTAGCGTTAGATGCATTCCATGCAATAGATGGTGATAACTTTGAAAGTAATATTACAAAGAAACTTAATCTAGCCAACTTAAATAATTACGAAAATCAGCTTGTAACCAATCTTAGTGGTGGTGAATTAAAATTAATTCAAGTAATCAAAGAAATGCTTACTGCTCCAGAACTCATGATTATGGACGAGCCCGATGTTTTCTTAGATTTTGAACGTTTAAATTCCCTAAAAGATCTGATTAATTCCCACAAAGGAATTATGCTTGTCATAACACATAATCGATACTTATTAAATCATTGCTTTAATAAAATCATTCATCTAGAAGATAAGGAACTTCAAGAGTTTGATGGAAGCTATACAGACTATAACTTTTCTCTTCTAGAGAAAAAAATTGATTTACAAGAACAAGCAATTGCGGAACAAGAAGAAATTGAACGTAATAAAAAAATACTGGATAAACTTCGAGATGATGCGACCATTCATACATGTGCGGCAAAAGGTCGATCTGTTCATGCACGTGTTTCTATTCTCAAGCGTTTGGAAGCGAATAAAATTAAAGCTCCATTTGTCGATATCAAACAACCAAACATTCAATTACAAACGAATCATCCATTGGAAAATGTCGATGATTTATTAGAATTAGATCACTACTCTGTATCCTTTGATGAATTGTTACTTAACAACGTTTCCTTCGAGCTAAAAGCAAATGAAAAAGTTGCAATCATTGGAGCAAATGGAACTGGAAAAACTACATTACTTCGTGATATTTACAAAAACAATTGTGAAGCAATTCACTTACATGAAGATGCTAAGATAGCATTTCTATCACAATTACAGGGTGAAATGTTGAATGAATCTAATACGATACTAGATGAATTCCGAGAAGTTTATGATCATCCTTTCGAGGAAGTGAAAGAATATCTTTCGAACTATGGTTTTGAAGAAGAAGTTCTTACTCAGAAAATCGAATCCTTATCTGGAGGTGAAAAGAATCTTCTCCAATTAGCAAAGATTTCAACAAGTAATGCAAATCTTTTATTACTTGACGAACCAACGAGTCACCTTGACACTTACTCACAAGCCTCTTTAGAACAAGCTATTCGTAACTACAATGGTGCTGTTCTTATGGTATCCCATGATTTTTACACCGTTGTAAACTGTGTCGATTACATCTTATTAATCGAAGATAAAACAGTTCGTAAAATGAGTAGTCGTAAATTCAGAAAAATGATTTACGCAAACCATTTTGATAAAGACTATCTTGAACTGGAACAAAAGAAAAAAGAAGTAGAAACAAGAATTGAACTTGCCCTAAAGAAAACCGACTTTGAACTTGCTAGACAATTACTAGAACAGCTTGAGGCTGTAATAAATATGTTATCAAAGCAGTAAATCTGTAGATTCAAATATATGGTTCTTAACGCCTAGTTGTTCGTAGATAGAGACTGTTCACGCCTTTTATGGTATGTGATACAGTCTCTATCTACGTTTTGTATACTTAATTTCTATTCACCTAAAAAAACTTCTTCTTTACTCGTAATTACTGCTTCAAAAGGTTTCTTCCCCATCAGTTCACAGCTACGTGCATCTGGTTGAGATTCACCAATGTAAATGTGATACGTACCTTTATGTAACATGAATTTACCATTTTCGTCATAAAGTCCAAATGCACGATCGGTTAATTCAATCTCTACTTCTTTTTCATCCATCGGAGCTAAGTTGATTTTCTTAAGTCCTTTTAATTGTGCATTTGGTGTATCTACTTCATCACATTTGACGTAAACTTCAATCGTTGCTGCGCCACTTCGATTTGAAAGATTCTTTAGCTTAGTCTTGCAAATGATCGTATCTCCTTGCTTAATCTCAGATTGACTGACAGAACTTTCTTTCTGCTCAATTTCTAAATAACCTAAGCCATATCCAAAAGGATAAAGTGCTGGCTGTTTCATATAACGATACGTTCTGTTCTTCATCGAATAATCTGTAAATTCTGGTAGTTCTTCTGAAGAAGAATAGAATGTTACTGGTAGCTTTCCTTCTGGAGAGAATTCACCAAATAATACTTCGGCAATTGCACGACCACCCTGTGCACCTGGATACCATCCTTGAACAATCGCAGGAATATGCTCATCTGCCCACTTCACAGCCAAAGCACTACCTGAAAGTAACACAAGGACAACCGGTTTACCACTTGCATAGATTTCTTTTAAGATCTCTTCTTGAATCCCAGGTAAATTCAAGTTTGGCTTGTCACCACTTGCAAACTCATTGCCCTGATCGCCTTCTTCTCCTTCCAAACCTGGATCTAAGCCCATACAAGCAACGATGATATCACTATAATCGCATACAGCACGAACTTCAGATAATCGGTCATTTTCCATACTTAAACCTTGAACTTTTGTATTAAATAGATGACATCCTTCTGAAGTATAGACACGACAATCATCACCTACATAATCCTTAATTCCCTCTAAAACAGTGATATATTCGGAAGCGGTACCTTCATAATTACCAACCAAAGCCTTGCGGTTATTAGCATTAGGTCCGATTACTCCAATTGACTTATACTTTGCTTTGTTTAAAGGAAGTAAATTACCTTCATTCTTTAATAAAACAATACTCTTTCGACTAGCTTTCAAATTTAATTGTTTACTCTCAGCTGTATCCACCTGATCATACGCAATGTAGGAATATGGTACTTCTTCAGGATTATCAAACAAACCTAACTTCATTCTTGTCGTAAGAACACGAACAACAGCTCGATCGAGTGTTTCTTCTTTTACTAATCCTTGCGAAACTGCATTTAATAAATTCACATAAATATTACCACAGTTTAAGTCACAGCCTTTATTCATAGCTAGTGCAACTGATTCTACTGGTGTTTTTGTTACCATATGGAACTCATGGAAGTCTTTGATTGCCCAGCAATCGGATGTAACATGTCCACTAAATTCCCATTCTCCACGTAAAATATCGACTAATAATCTCTGGCTTCCGCAACATGGTTCTGAGTTTGTACGATTATAAGCACCCATAACTGCTTCCACATCTGCTTCTTTTACAAGCGTCTTGAATGCTGGCAGATAGGTTTCCCGCAAATCTTGTTCCGAAACTTGCGCATTAAAACTATGACGTTGATCTTCTGGCCCACTATGTACCGCAAAATGCTTCGCACATGCTGCTGCTTTGAGATATTTCTCATCTTTTCCTTGAATACCCTGAACAAATCTTGTTCCAAGTTTTCCACTTAGATATGGATCTTCGCCATAGGTTTCGTGACCACGTCCCCATCTTGGATCTCGGAATATATTTACGTTAGGAGACCAGAACGTTAGTCCTTTATAAATATCATAGTCACCATATTTTTGCTGTGCATTAAATTTACCACGACCTTCGGTTGAGATACAGTCCGCAACTTCTTCGATTAAGTCCTCATCAAAAGTTGCTGCTAAACCTATTGCTTGTGGGAATACTGTAGCTACACCTGCTCTCGCAACTCCGTGTAATGCTTCGTTCCAGTAATTGTACGCTTTAACGTCCAATCGATCAATCTTTGGTGCAGCATGTAAGGTTTGAAATACTTTCTCTTCTAATGTCATCTGAGCTACTAGTTGTTCCGCTCTTTGTTCAAATTCCTTCTGATACATCTTTTTGCTCATTATTTCCTTCTCCTACTATGTGATTGATGATAATATTATGTGATAGATCATAATACTATGAAGTTCAAATTATATTAGTTCAGTAGCAATCTCTATCAATTTACTATTCTTATAAATACATCCATTATTATAGCATATTTTATTATTTCCTACTATAATAAACTTTTTAACTTCTTTTCCAAACTACTTTTTACTCCTGTAGTGTGATAAAATCAATGAGTGGATAACCTTTTAGATGATTCTCCATAATCATTTTATTTAAATTAATCCAACTTCGGCACCGATCAAGAATAACTGCATCACTCGTCACAACATTATCTAAGTTTTCTAAAACTGAGTCTACATTTGGAATTGTTTCCACCTGTACCTCATAATCAAATTCATCTAAAACTTCCAGAATATGTTGCTTTAATTTTCCTGAATTCGATATAGGTGAATCTAGGTAAAATACTACTCGATTTACTTTATTTATTTTTAAAATTTCTCCAATGAGTAAAATAGCAGTTTGGGTTTTATCAATTAGCCGATACGTTCCTCGAAGCCCAGCCAAATCACGGATTGCTCCATCCATACATCTAAGTAACAATGAATTCGACAAAGCAATTTCAAGCGTAATGATAGTATTGAACCCATCGATGTTTACCGTACTATTGATTGGAATTCTATCAATTTCTTTTTCTTTCCTTATCTCAATACAATGTTTTGAAGAAATAGCTCTATTTAAGGCTAATCTTTGTCGTTCTGATAAAAGATAATGATTACCAACAAAAACAGATGCACCTTTCATTTTATACCCCTGATTTAGTAAATAACATAAGTCTTGTCCTGCCTTATACAGCTTTTTTACTGCTTCTTCACTGAATTCTTTTACATCTGATGGCATGTTGCCACGCTTTACAATGTTAGGCGTCATTTTTCATCCAATCCTTCTATTTACGATGTTATTGATAAGCCTTTGGTATTAGTTTTAATGAATTCATAACAAAATCCTCTTTCTAAAATTTGAGGTTTATTATGTTCATTAATATTGTTTCCATACATAAGCACCAAGCCTCTTTATTCGAAACTAATTTCTATGTATCTCTCCATAGTAGCTGAATCCTTATTATAACCTTATATTTTCGTATATAACAAAGACTGAAAAGTAAACAAAGTAATAAGTTTACTCTTCAGTCTTTGTGAATCAAAAAATTTTAGGAGAATTATATAAAGTTTATTTTAATTTACTTAAGATTTCATCTATGTCATAACCATGAACGAAACAAGCTTCTTCTAATGTTTCTGCCTGTGAGGCTGGACATCCTAAGCAATGCATTCCCATAGCCATCAATACACTTGCATTATCTGGATTGGATTTTAGTACATCTCCAATGACTGTTGTTCTTGTAATTGCACTGCCTTGTGTATTGTTATCCACTTCTTCATGAAAGAACATTCGCATGTCATCTTCTACTGTGGAAATTCCACCGATTCCAAAGTTATCAACTAATACTTTTGCTACGTTAGGAGAAAGAAAGGCAGGAAGAGTTGGTCCTAAGTGAATTTCTTTTACCCCTAGGTATAACAAGGATAAAAGTACGATAACTGCCTTTTGCTCATACCAAGCTATATTATAGATAATTGGCAACTCATTGATATCAGCAAGACCAAAGACTTCTTTTAATTTTAGAGCAATTAGCGCTAAAGAGTAAGAATCATTACACTGACCAGCATCTAACACTCTTGGAATTCCTCCGATATCTCCTAAATTAAGCTTATTATATTTATATTTTGCACATCCGGCAGTTAAAATTACGGTATCCTTCGGAAGAGATTTAGCAAAATCAGTATAGTAATTACGTTTGGAAGATCTTCCGTCACAACCAGCCATAACAATAAATTTCTTGATTGCTCCAGATTTAACAGCATCAACGACAGCATCAGCTAATGCAAAAACTTGTTCATGCGCGAATCCACCAATAATTTCACCTGTTTCAATTTCTGTTGGAGCAGCACATGTCTTTGCAAGTTCAATAATCTCGGAGAAATCTTTCTTAGAACCTGCTTCCCCTTCAATATGCTTACAGCCTGCATATCCTGCTGCACCTGTAGTAAACATTCGATCTTTATAAGATTCTTTTGGAGGTACGATACAGTTTGTTGTCATTAAGATAGGTCCGTTAAAGGATTCAAACTCTTCTTTTTGCTTCCACCATGCATTACCGTAATTACCTACTAAGTTTGGATATTTCTTTAGATTTGGGTAGTAATGTGCTGGTAACATTTCAGAATGAGTATATACATCAACACCAGTTCCCTGAGTCTGAATTAATAGCTGTTCTATATCTGCAAGATCATGACCTGAAACTAAAATACCTGGGTTCTTTCCAACACCTATATTTACCTTAGTAATCTCTGGATTTCCATAAGTTGATGTATTTGCTGTATCAAGCAATGCCATACCAGACACACCAAACTTACCAGTTTCTAACGTTAATGCAACTAACTCATCTACAGTTAATGAATCATCCATCAATTTCATTAATGATTCTTGCATAAATGCATCAATTTCTTCGTTGTCATAGCCTAATGCATTGGCATGTTTAGAATATGCAGAAAGTCCTTTTAAGCCGTAAGTAATCAATTCCCTTAAGGAACGAACATCTTCATTCTCGGTTGCTAGAACACCAACTTCCTTGGATTCTGCCTTATCTTTTAATATAGCATTAACTTGTGAATTTGAGCTATTTCCATTAACAAACGTTTTAAGTCTGTTTAACATACCTGTCTTTTTCTCTTCGTCTATATCCCATGTTGCAGCTTCTGATAAATTTGCTTTATCTGATAACTGTTCCATTAGCTCATTCTTTATTGCTAAGGTTTCTTTTACCCTTGCATAGAATACCTCGTCATCAAAGTTTGCATTTGTAATTGTTGTAAACAAGTTTAATGTTACATAGTGATTTACATCTTTGGAAACTGTTTTACCCTCACTTCGTAATCGTGTTGTGATTTCTGACAATCCTTTTGTAGCATAGATTAATAAATCCTGCATATTTGCTAAATCCGCGCTTTTACCGCATACCCCCACTTTCGTACAACCTTTGTTCCCTGCTGTTTCCTGACATTGCATACAAAACATTTCTTTGCTCATATTCCTATCTCCTCTCAATTTATTAGACATTGCTATCTATTGTTTTCTTACTGATAACTGGATTATAACAGGAATTGAGTAAGAGTTTTGTAGCCATAGCTACAAATTGTAATAATTTATACAATTTTTTCTTAGTTAATTTTACTTCGTTTACGATAACGAAACAGCATCAATACATTGTTTTACTTTTTACTTCTTACTTCTTACTTCTTACTTCTTACTTCTTAACAAAATATACTTCTACTCTATGTTTACAGGTTACACGATAAAACGTTAATACGTATCTATCTTGAAGCTCGATTACAACATGATCATCTGTAATTCTTTCACAATCCACCATAATATCCTGAATTCGATACCCATCATCTGCTTTAATTAGTAATGAAAAATCTTTTCCCTTTGTGACTTTTATATAACCACATGGACAAATTGTTCCACAGCCATAAGCCCAAGCATCTATCGTGATTCTCTCACTCTTCTTATTCTCACAACAATTTTGATTGCAACAGTAGCTATAACCACTATCTCTTTGCATTATATTTGATTGATTGCAGTAATTCATCTTTTTTCTAGCACAGCACTTACCTTTTCCCACTGTTCGCCCCTTAGTAAACACGTTAATATATGATATTCTATCTAATAAAATTTGTCACTCTTGACTACCCTACAATTTGTCTTACCGTTCTACTAACTGTTGCATCTTGCGGAGCCTTTTTATAGGGTTGTTGCACTAGCTGAATATTGTATTGAAGGGTGATGGTATTTTTCGGAGAGCCTTACAAGTCCCCACACGCACTTTGTGGTGCTTGTGAGAGTAGTGCTACAGCGAAAATATACATCACTCTTCATTCTTTATTCATACTGCTCTTACTTAGTGCGACAGCCCCATAAAAAAAGCTCCTTACTTAGGTATATATAACCTAAAAAGGAGTTTTTTCATTAATTGCTATAAAACATTAACCTATCTTCCTAATCTTTAAATTATCCACATAAAGATCCGATTTTCCATCCGTTTCAACATATACTTTTAATTTTTGTAGGTCAGATGGAAGTTTAATGACTGCCTTAATTGTTTTATACTGACCAGGAGCAGAGGTTGTAGTGATATAGTTTGGCCATTGATTTGCAATGTCACCTGATATCTTAATCTGAGAATCATACGTCTTAACATCCACAGAGATTTCTATCTCCTTTCCGAGATAAGAAGAGACATCAAATGCAATTCCCATATAGTTTTCGGTACGATTTTTTAAAACGACTGCATGATTACCGATAGCACCATCTGAAACTACACTTAGTGTACCAGCGCCCTCCCATCTAGGAGCAAACACATTCGATACCGTTGCAGTTTCACAATTCTCAATAAAGTCTTCTACTTTTATTTTTACATTAACATTATCAATGTAGATATCATCTGTCTTTGAAGAGGTTTCAAAATATAGATTGATAACCTTTTGATCTGTCGGAACTTTATAAGTAGCCTTAATTTGCTTCCAATTACCATCGGATGTATTTACTACCGCTAGATTTGGCCATACTTTATCAATATCTGCAGATAGCCTAGCTTCTGGTGCTGTAGTCTTAATCCAAGCACTAATATCAATTGTTTGACCAGCAAATCTTGTTACATCAAAACTTATACCATTATAAGCAGCAGTTCTTCCTGTAATACGTAATGCATATTTTCCTTCAAAAACAACTGAATTCTGGATTGATAATGAACCATCAATACGCTTAAAAAATCCTTCCGACTCTGGTGTCGCCCCAATTTGTTCAAAGGTAGCATTGATAGGATTTAGATTTGTTTTCGGCGGTGTTGGTAATTTTGCTCCTACAACTTCAATTTCTATATCATCAATGATATAAGGTACTCCTTTTGGTCCTTCAAAATAAATGGTATATTTGTTCTTTCCTGTTGGCACATCGAACTTCATACATTTTAGAGAAGCAGCCTTCTTCCCTTTTGTAGTTACTTTAGCTACTTGTTTATATTCATTATCACCCATCTTTAAGGTAGCAGCAAATGTAACCTTATCATTTTTCTTACCATTCTTTAGCCATTGACCTGCTATTCCATTCTGTTTTTTACCTAATTTCTTCTCATCAACAATCGAAATTTTTGCTTTTACAGAAATCGTACAACCTGCAAATGCATCTAGATTATATGAATAACCATAATAATTTTCTTTACGGTTACTAACCATAAGCGCCTTATTATTTTTTCCATTTTCTACAATCGTAAGAGTGGGATTTCCAAATACACTACCCTTTAAAGAACCTGTATCTTTCGAATCATTAAAATTCTCTTTCACATTAGTAATCGTAGTAGCAGCTTTTGCAACCGTTGGCTTTAATGACTGTATTCCAAAACAGCCTCCAAGCACTGCAATACTCAAAGATACAGCGATCAAACATTTCATGTACTTTTGTATTACTGTCTTCTTTCTTTCTAATCCCATCTTTCTTCTCCTTTAAAATTACTACGCTTAGATTTGCTATCAATGCGAATCTTTACGTTGCGTAATTTACTATAAATATATGTTACTTATAGTAAAACATAAGTATGTCAATACGATGTCAAATAATACATTTATTTCCATATTATTATTTATAAGGAGCTGTTAAATTAAGGATAATAAATACAAGAAAAAAATTGTTATTACAACAACTTAAAGATCAAAAGTATGTTCAAAAAGGTGCTATCGCTTTACGATTGTGCGACAGCACCTCTCTTTTGATTTCAATTATTTTTACAAGAATTTTACTTCATAACTCTCTTAATGCTTAAGTTATCTATGTAAAGATCAGATTTTCCATCTGTTTCTACATATAACCTTAATGTTTGTACATCAGATGGTAACTTAACTACTGCTTTTATTGTCTTGTACTTGCCTGGAGTTGATGCTACACTCGCATAATTTGGCCATAGGTCTTGAATATCACCTGTAACCTTAATCTCAGAATCACTTGTCTTGATATCCATAGAAATCTCAACTTCCATTCCAAGATAAGCAGAAACATCAAAAGCGATACCCATATAATTTTCAGTACGATCCTTTAAAACTGCCACATGATTACCTGCTACACCATCTTCGATAATACTTAATGTACCAGCACCACCCCATCTTGGAGAAAATACGTTAGCTGCAGATGCAGTTTCACAATCCTCTACAAAATCAGCAATTGTAACACTGATATCATCTACATAAAAATCTGCTTTGCCATCAGTTTCAATGTACATATGAGCAGAAGTTAACTGGTTTGAAATAGGATATGTAGCTGTGATCTCTGTCCATTTTCCATCTGCTTTTACTTCAGTAAGTTGTACTGGTTCTGAACCATCAAATCCTAAACGGATTAAGGAATCAGTTGTCTTAACATAAGCTTTTACATTTACGGTATACCCAATATACTTGCTAACATCAAACTTCATGTTTGCATCGGTTTCAGCACGTTTAACTAAGAAGGAATGACCTTTTTCATTACGGCTATCAACATCTGTAATACCTGCAAAGGAAGGTACGTGTCCTACACCTCTTGCAGCTGCTATCGTAGTAGTTTCTTCAAAGCCCTCATCTAAACCTTTTAGTTTTACACTAACATTATCAATATAAATATCATCTGTCTTCGTGGAAGCTTCAAAGTAAAGACTTAATGATGTCATATCAGATGGAATTTTATAAGTAGCCTTTAGCTGTTTCCATTTACCATCAGAAGTATCAGCTACTGCAAGGTTTGGCCATACTCCATTAATATCAGCGGAAAGTTTCGCCTCAGGTGCTGCTGTCTTAATCCATGCACTAACCTCAATGGTTTGACCAATGAATCTAGATACATCAAAACTTATACCATGCCAAGAGTCTTTTCTTCCTGTATCAACTAGAGCAAATTTTCCATCGTATACTACATCACTCTGGATTGATAAGGATCCATCTCCACGTAAGAAGAAGCCTTCGGATTCTGCCGTTGCGCCTTCTTTTTCAAATGTCGCATCCATATCCTTAAAATCTGGTGCAACATATGCTGGTGCTGGAAGTTCAACGCCATTCATTACTCCTGCTATACCATCAAATGCTAACTTTTTGCTTAGATCACCATTAAATATAAGTGGGCTAGTTTCTTTCTTCCATGAGTTATCATCAGTTAATCCCCAGATGGTAACGCTAGTTAAATTAGCACCTTCTCTATTTGCCTGATATAATGCCTTGAAGAAATCATTATAGAATTTACCTTGATAATATTCTGCATTAACACCAGTTGTTGTCTGTGCTACATCAAGTTCTGTAATATGTACTTCACCAACTGCCTTACTATATCTTTTCAGTGCAGTAATAAATGTTGAAATATCGGTATTATCACTTAGATGACCTTGCATACCAATACCGTCAATTAAGCCTTCTGCTAACATGTTATGTCCAGCAAAATCAGTTGTTGTCATCTTAATGATTGCGTCACATTTAACTTCCATGAACTCGTTATAATCATTGTAGAAAAGACCTGGTTGGATTTTTTTAAGTTGCTTTGCATTATTTACATCTACATTATATTTTGATGCATATTGAACTGAATACTTGTTTACCGCTTCTTTCGAATACTTAAATGCATAGTAAACAAAATCAGGTCCTATTGTCCTATACCAATAACTATCTCTTAGGTTATACTCATTCATGCCTGGTTCAACTGCCTCATTTACAACGTCCCATGCATAAATAACGTCAGCGTAACCATTCTTGTACATATACTTCATTGTATCATCAATATAGCTCTCTAAACGTTTTAACATAACTTCACGGCTTACAAGACAACTATCATCAAGAGTTTCCCCATTTGTTTTAACTGGTGTATAATCCTTACAGAAAATAGCATCTGGACATTGGCTATGCCATACAAGTGTATGACCTCTTACTGGAATCTTATTAAGTTTCGCCCAGTCCAACATCTCTTTCGCTGCAGGATTAACTACATATGGTAAAAATGTTTCTGTTGCTCTCTTAGAACTATATCCCATATTATAATCAGGTTTTAGTTCATTACCAAATGTAATGCTATTAAACTGACGTTTTATCAGCTTTTCTTTCGCTGGATTACCTATTTCACTTAATTGATTGTTCCAATGACTGATTGCCTCGCAAGCAACACCCATCTTAAATTCATTTCTATAAAGATTCTTTAATACTGGATAGCTTGTAACATCAGCATAGTTAATTGTAGTTGCTGGATCGGAATAATCACCTATAACTTTGATTTTGATATCATCAATCCGATAAGTAATATCCTTTGGTCCTTCAAAGTAAAGAAAATAGCTATTTGCGCCTGCTGGTACAGTATACTCTTTGCACTTTAAAGTACTATATGCATTTCCTTTTGTTGTTACAGATGCAAGCTGATTATATTGGTCATCTCCTACTTTTAATGTTGCATTAAAAGTATTCTTAGCTTCTTTTTTTACACCAACTGCTGCAATCTTAGCTTCAACAGAAATCTTATTGCCTGCAAAAGCTTTAAGATTATATGCATAACCAAAGTAATTCTCAGTACGATTACTTACCTGTAATGCTTTATTTTTCGCAGTTCTTTTTACAATCGTAAGCTTTGGATTACCAAATACACTTCCAGTCAAAGTGCTTGTCTTTGCATTATTAAAGTTTTCTTCAATGGATACTGACTTTATAGTACTACGAATGCTTACATTATCCAAGTAGAAAGGAGTCGTCGTCTGCTTACTGTTATCATCTGTTTTACATGTTCCAAAATACAACGTTGCCGCAGCACCAGCTGGAATCGTATAAGTTGTACTTAATTCAACGTATTTTCCCTTCTTTAATGGAGTGTTACAAATCCAATTGTATTCGTCTTTTCCGTTAATTGTAGTTTTTAAGCATGCAACTCCATTTAAATTATTAGCATCAACTCTCATAAATGTACTAAATTCAATCGTTTGTCCCTGGAATGCGCTTATATCATAACTATAACTATTCCAATCCTGTTGACGATTGGATACATATAATGCTTTCTTACCCTTATATGCTTTGCTTGTTAATTGGGACTTAATATCACCCATAGGTGCTCCAACACTTTTATCTGTTTCAAAATCTTCAAAAATAGCATCTGTTGCAGCTTTAGCAGTTACTGGTTGAGATGATTGTACACCAAAACAACATCCAATCATTGCAAAACTCAACGATACAGCAAGCGAACGTTTCACATGCTTAAAAAACGTCGGTTTTCTTTTTACTAATCCCATCACTTTTTCTCCTTTTTATTAATAATACGAATTAATAAATCTTAATACCTGATACTCTTTTTCACCCTCCTTTTTCTGTTAATTTTTATCTTTTGAATTAACAGAACCAAGTATTACCATATTGTGTAAATTATTACATTACTACTATAGCATATCTACACAAAAAAGAAATACTTTTCTTAATTTCATTAGCGTTTTTGACACTTTTTACGAAATGATTTCTAATTTCGTTGTGCTTTTTATACAATGTGATAAAAATATCTCCACTAGTCTTAAACTATACGCATAAATGTTAGTAATTTGCAAATGTTATTAATTACAAAAAAACTTTGAAAGGAATTTGTCAAAACTATCGTCTTTAATTTACTTTGACAACTATGCAATGGAACCTCAAAAAAACGCTACGAATGAAAAACCATCCATTTTTGAAACAATGAAAGACTCTATGAAAGAAGAAGACAAAGCGATCAATCGTCGTTCTGAAACCAAAAACCACTCTTCACTTATGAAAATCATGCACAGTACAACTTCATTAAAATAGAATAAATCGAAAGAAACAACCTAAAAAAAGCAGTAGGTAAAGAAAGTTAATTGTTTTGAAACTTTCTTTACCTACTACTTTTTCTACTGCTACTAGCTGTATGATACGAGTAAGCGATAATATTCAATACCTGTCTATCAATACACGCATACCCTTTTTCTTAATCTCTTATCGAATTACTACTAATCTCTTGCAATAATTTTTCGCAAGGAATTACACGAGCATAACGATCTTTCCATATTTCTTCCTCGAAATACTCTGTCAAGTCGTTGCCACTTGCAATCGCTGTATCAAAAGTCGAAACTGTACCCTTTGCAATTGTAATATTGTATTCGAATTCAAAAGCCACTTTCAAACTTATGTCTACACAGTACTCGGTCTGCATTCCACAAATAATTAGATTCTTTGCTCCAATCTGATCTAAATAGTCTTTTAATCCTGTCTGTCGAAACGCACTGTTAAAATATTTATCAAATATTATTTCTCCTTGCATAGGAGCTATTTTCTCATAGATTTGCCACGCATCATTCCCTGCTTCAAATTCATCACCACTTTTTCCGTTATGCCTAATGTAAATTACAGGTATCTTCTGATTTCTACACTCAGTAAGTAAATTCTGAATATTAGATATCAAGCTTTCCTCGTTATAAGGATTTTGATTCATCAAACCTGTTTGCATATCAATCACGATCATTGCATCATAACCCATACTATTTTCTCCCTTCATGATACACAATTTGTAGTATTTCCATTGGTGTGTCAACAACAATCGTCGCTCCCTGTGCAATCAGCTCATTACGATCGCGAAACCCCCAAGATACTGATATAATATCAATACAAGTGTTTTTTGCAGTCTGAATATCTACCTCGGAATCTCCTATGTAGATAGCTGAAGTATTATCTATATGTAGCTTATCTAGTACTTCTAATACCCCATCAGGTGCTGGTTTTCTATGTATATTTTCTCTCTCACCTAGAACAAAATTGAACATATTAGGAAAGTACTGTTTACACAGCTCTTGTACTGCAAAATCAGCTTTATTGGACACTACTGCTGTTAATATACCAAGTTCTTTTAACTTATTCACTAATTCTAACACTCCATCATAAGGTCTTGTTTTAATCGTACAATGGCTAGCATAATGCGTAGTAAAATCACTCAAAACTTGCACAATCTTATCTTGACTTGTTCCAGCTGGTACAGCTTTGTTAATCAGTTTTGCGATTCCGTTTCCCACAAAACTTCGAATCTCTTCGATTGATCTTTTCGGAAACTTGTTTTTTTCTAATGAATAATTTGTACTATCTGTCAAATCTTCAATCGTATTTAAGATTGTTCCATCCAAATCGAATATGACAAGTTTATATATCATTCGTTTCCTTCCTTTCTTTTTCTACTCCATATGTATCTTATGAATGGCGTATATCATGCCACTTTCTCAAATATAAATCATTTACAAATTAACAGTAAACTCCATAACTAATACATCAATATTATATTTTATTTCTGCCAAATGTCAATCTTATGGTAGGTCACTTGTCATATGGTAATCTTTACAGAGAGATTTACATATAAACGATGTACCTTGCTTTGTTTGTTTAGTTATACCGAGTATATATTATTCGACATCAAAAATCACTTTACGCCAATATATTACAGCGATTTATGAACTTTTTTGTAGTACCAACATAATATAGTAATGAAAGGAGGGCGAATTGATGTCACGACCATATATAGATATCAGCATCAACCAATGCGAAGAAAGTAAAGAAGTAATCATGGATGTCGTAGCCAAAGATTCAGGTAGTACACTTAAAATACCTGTTTATCTCTACAATGTATGGCCCTGCCGGAAAATGGTCGTAGGAGTAACGTTATTCATTAACGGAGTACCATATGCTACAAAAGTGAAAAAGATATTTACAGGGGGAAGAAGATGGTTTTGTCATAGGATAGCTTGTATTTTTGTGGGTGATTTTATGTTCTTAATGACAGACAATTGTAATGATGAAATTAGTTTTAAAGTATTATCTCATTATATTTTTTGAAAGGAGATTACAAAATTATGGATAATCAAAAAATCCCAACCGGCGAATGGAATTATATTACGGGAAGTCTTCGTGTATTGAATTCTGATTGTAATTATACGTTTCATTTAACAGTAAAGAATTTTGGTGCAATTACTGGTGGATTCATAAGATTTATACTTGCTACAGGATTTGAAAATCCTGTTACGTCAGATCCAACATTAACTTTTAATACAGTCACCAGAGAGGTAAGATGGAATTTTGGTAATTTAGCAGCAGCTGACACAAAAAGCGTAACATTTACCTCAGAATATACCGGACCTTTAGGTATAACTATTTATACTGGTCTTGCAGGAGGATATATTGGTAGAACATTTACTGTTACTACAACAGGAGAAACAACTACTGCAGATTGTACTACAGCCAAATGTTGTGAAGATTGTAATGAAGATGACTTTGTTGACTTTCCAACAACTGCATGTCAAGATATTGCAGAAAATACTGTAACTCCAACAATGTTGCAAAAAGGAAGAATGCTGTTAGTACATCTAAATCTACCAAATACTTGCAATACGAAAGATGTTAATGTTGGCGTATTTGTAACTGAAGTTCTAGAAACTGGCGAAGTAGCTATTGCTCATAGAGTTATTCGTAGAACTGCCGCAGGCTGTACCGGGGAATGTGGCGAAGACAAATCCTGTAATTGTGTTAAATTTATGATTAATGATACTGAAGAAACAGCATGTCACGATAGAACATTCAGAGTTCGTACCGTTGCTCACTATGTTGATCATGAAGAGAATAAACAACATTGTCAATGTTGTGATTGCGATTAACTATAATACAATGTTCCATGATTATTAGATGATTATGGAATCAATGCTTCTCCTACACTCTGTGAGTGCGAAGTCACTCCTCCCTTCGCACTCACACACGCCTTTGTAGCTTGTTGAGCTTAGCGTGCCGAAATAAACATATGTGAGAAGCTTTCTGCTTCATCAAATTACATTGTGCACGTAATATATAGCTTCTCTGCCTTGTAATATATCATGCACTAATATATCATGCACAAGTAATATTTAACAATACTTGCTTTCAAGTTCGGACAAGATGTTAAGATACTTGTCTTGAGTCCCAGCTTTCTGTGCTTCATTTTCAAACTTAATAGTATCTGTATTAATCTGATTTACAACCTCTTGGCTAAGATTCTTCTCACCAAATGGATAAATTAATTCATCTTCCTTTTTGATATGACGTTCAATTAGGTGAGTGTAGGAAATTGCATTTGCAATTACATCAAGATAACTTTCTTCATCGCCAGTTTTCACACGGTCAATTGCAGCTACTAACTCCTGCATATAAAGACGACCAAGATCGTGCTCAACCAACATACCATGTGTAATTAGATTCTCTCCAATACGTCCTAGACGTTCTTGCATTTGCTTAAAAAAGATTTTTTCCTCTTTTCCATGATGATGTCTATCGCTATAAGAGCGAATAAAGTCAATCATCTGCTCGAAATCCTGATCATTCATTTGCTTCTTCTCATATATGAGAAAGCAAGCCTTACGAATTACTTTTACCATACGAAGAATATTCTGATGTTCCTCCATCATAATCTGTACACTATTCATTAAAACACTCCTTTCAAAATACACACTATTTTCTATAATAAAATATGAACTGTAGAATCAATGTTTTATTCTATATATATTTGGTTAACCGTACTATACTAAGTACTTTTTAACAATAATAATCCATAAATCAACTATGATATTACTAGTATAAATTCAAGAAACGATAAATTCAGTAGCTATGGCTACAAAATTATGTGTATGATTTTAATTTTCGTGTTACAATGTTATTACTACGTAAACATGTAGGATTTGTTTGAGGAATATATCATTATTAACATAATTGATTAACGTAGTGTTTCAGTGTATTAAGTGCATTGTATAAACTGGAACATTAGAAAGGGGCTTATATGAAGCTTTTCAAGAATATTTTATTACAATGTCCGCTTTTTAAAGGAATATCTTTTGAAGACATAGAACATATCATGCAATGTTTTGCTCTCTCTCCCTATCGTTGTAATGCAGATGACTATGTTATTCTCTCAGGTGATCAAGTCAATTACGTTTACATTATACTAGAAGGAAGTGTTGAACTCATTAAGGAAACGTATTCTGGAAGTCGGCATATCATTGCAATTCTTGGTCCCTCTCATATGTTTGGAGAAGGAATTGTATGTACTAGTCATCGCATTTCACCAGTTACTGTTCGAACAAAAGAACCGACCGTACTTCTCAAATTTTCTTATCAGAATATCATGAATCCTTGCTCGAATGCATGTAGCTTTCATACTCAGTTGATATTTAATATGATGTTACTGCTTGGTGATAAAAATTATGTACTAAATCAAAAAATGGAATTACTGATGATAAAGGGAATGAGAGAAAAACTGGCTACCTACCTTCTTAGTGAAAAGCAAAGAAATAACTGTGATAAATTTGCCATAACGATGAATCGCAATGAACTTGCCGACTATCTAAACGTCTCTCGTCCAAGTATGAGCCGAGAATTAGGACGTATGCGAGAAGAAGGTATTATTGACTATCAAAAGAATACCTTTCATTTACTAGATTTAGAGCAATTAACAGAATGTGCAGAAACTATGTAATACAAGCAAACTCCCATTAAGACTAGCGTGCCATAGGCTTCTATACATAAATTAGGAGCAAACTGTTATGAAGTCGTTGGTACTAAGAGCCTGTATATTAGGCTCTTACATACCGAACTTAATCTTCTTTTCTCGCTGTAATAAAACAAAAACGATAAGGAACGTCAATGCTTCTGCAAACGGAACTGCAAGCCAAATTCCATCAGCACCTATAAAAACCGGTAGTATCAAAACAAAACAACAGCTTAGTATAATACCACGTAACAATGTGATTCCCATTGCATACTGTGGTTGCATAACGGATTGAAAATAGTTACTACCAAAAATATTTAGATTCACAAAGATAAATGCTATAAAATACATTCGGATTGCTGGGACAGATAATGCTAAAATCTCATCCGTCGCATTGATAAAAATATGGGTAATCAGTTCAGGAAATAAAACACCCACCATTACAATCACCATGCCAATCATTGCAGTACAAACCATACCAAGCTTTTGTACCTCTGACACACGCTTTTTTTTACCTGCACCGAAGTTAACTGCAAGAATGGGCTGAGCAGCTTGTGCAACACCATTTGCCAATGACAATACAACAATAGAGCTATTCGCTATGATACTATAGACAGTAATACCGATATCACCAATGTATTTCACGAGCTGAATGTTAAATAGTAATGTGACAACGCCATTTGTCATCTCAACTAAGAAGCTTGAGAACCCATTCGTTATGATTCTCCCAAGTCTTTGTTTACTAAATCCATGACGTACTATCTTTAATGTATTGGATTTATGAAAAAAATGAGTAATCAAAATGAGTACTGTTATTGTACTACCAAGTACAGTTGCGATAGCACCACCACTCATTCCTAAATTTAGTTCATAGATAAATATATAATCAAGTATTATATTGGATACACCACCAGAGATTACTCCAATCATAGCAAGTGTAGGATTCTTATCATTACGGACAAATGCTTGTAACATTGAGGAGAACATAAAAATCGGAGTACTACTTACTAAAATAAGTGCATATTCCTTCGCAAGATAAAATGTCACATTAGTTGCTCCTAACAGATGCAATACTGAGTCTAAAAATGTATGCAAAACTATGAATAGGATGATGGATGTTACTGCTGTAGAAATTGTACTTGTTGTGAAATACTTTTTTCCTAATTCATAATCATTACTGCCTTGTGCTACGGACATTAAAACAGAACCACCAACACCAAATAATAAACCAAGCCCAGAAAATAAAGCAAAAATTGGTAATATAATATTTAAAGCTGCAATACCATCGGGACCTACTCCCTTACCGATCATTATGGTATCTGCTAGAATATAGATCGATGTTACTAAGGTCGCACTAATGGATGGTAATAAATAATGCATAAAAATCTTTCTTGTAGAGCCTTTTGTTAAATCAATCTGTTTCATATAACCTCTTTTCGTAATTCAGAATTTCATGTTCCATACTTATTTTGCGATGTTAACTATGCATTTCTTCTTAGGAAGTTTATTTTACAAGGCAAAAAAAATGGATAGTCCAGTTGATTCCCCAACCTTCTTATCCAACATATATTTAATGAAATCGCCATAAAACGAGCAAAAAGAATAATAACATAAGAGCATGAATCCGTCAACGCACATTTTCTAGGAGATTTTTTCCCTAATTATTGATATCCTTTTAAAATTGTACGTAATGCACTTGCGCTACTACTATGGGAACGTTCAATTACAATATCATTCTTCTCAGATTCCGAAATTGCACATCGAACCATCTTATGGGATACTGTTGATGTAAACAAGATCATTAGATCAGGTGTACCAATCTGATCCTTTAAATTAGATGCCATTTTCGTAAATACTTTAGCTTTACATTTATACTCTTTGCAAATTTCCTTATATTGTTTTTCCATTCTTTCATTCCCACCAATAATTACAATACTCATGAATTACCTCCATCTGCTTATGATTTTATCTCTTATTACTTATATATTCCCTTCTAGTACATTACTTTATGATAACGATTCTCATTTACATGTAAAGTATAAAGGAAGAGCGCCACCATGTCAAGACTTATTTGAGAATCACTCTCATTTAACAATTTTAGGCCCTTACGTACCGTTACGAACTTCATTCAAGCGAAAGCGTGTTGCTAAAAAAGAAGACATATTTAGTAAATTGTCTACTAAGGATGTCTTCTAATATCATTTAATTATATATTCTTATGTAATTAACATACTCATTTGTCATAAATATTAATTATGCTGCACAAATCTCAGACGCGCGTGATAACGCACTATCAATACTATCGCATATGTTCTCTAAGCCAACCTCTTCAACAAATCCAGCCTTACTCATTGCCTGCATAGGTTGTTCCAGGACATGAGAAAAAATCATTGTGACCTGATGTTCTTTTAGTCTTTGTTGAATCTTTATTAAATGGTTCATAGCTGTAGCATCAATTGCTGGAACGCTACGCATTCGAATAATTACGACTTGAACCTTTTCATCAATTACCTCTGTCAATTGAATTAACTTATCCGCCGCACCAAAGAACATGGGTCCTGACACCTCAAATACAAGTGTATTTTTAGGAACTTCTTTTAAATGTAATGCTTCTGGGTCATTTTCTTCATCAATACTATCGACTGAGTGAAGATATTTCCATCCCTTTACTTCAGTTACATCTGCCATTCGTTTCATAAATAAAACACAGGACATCACAATACCTACTTCAATAGCGAGAACTAAATCAAAAGCAAAAGTCAAAATACAAGATGCCAGTAATACTGCCAAATCGGACTTTGGCGCTTTTTTATAAGCAAGAAAAGCTTTAATGTTAAACATATTATAGGAAACAACTATCAAAATTGCTGCAAGTACACAAAGTGGTACGTACTGAATGAGTGGCATACATACCATTAGGAAGAAAAATAGAGTTAGTCCATGAAAAATTGCTGCAATTGGTGTTCTTCCATTATTCTTTACATTGGCAATCGACCTTGCAACACCACCTGTTGCAGGAATACAACCGAAGATTCCTAGAACACTATTGGCTACCCCTTGTGCTATTAGTTCCATATTCGCACGGTGTCTTGAGTTAATCATCCCATCGGTAACAACAGCAGACAATAGTGCTTGCATTGCAACTAAGATAGCGATTGTAAATGCAGGTTGCATTAAAGCAAAAAATTCATCTAAGGTGATTGCTTCAAAGCCTGTAATACTAAGTGTTTTGTTAATCATACCAAGTGTTTTCACATCCATTTTAGCAAAGTATGCAATTGCGGTACCAACTACCAATACAATCAAAGAATTAGGTATTACTTTATTAATCTTGGGCCAAATTACCAAAATCACAATACATAATACTCCAAGTAATACTCCACTCCAATTGATTTGAGATAAATGTGAAAAGTATTTCATCCATTTCGCAAAGAAATTCGTTGGCATTTTATCAATTGTCAGACCTAAAAAGTCTTTTATTTCAAGTGTAAAAATCGTAATCGCTATACCACCAGTAAATCCAATTGTAATGGGTGCTGGGATATATTTTATCATACGACCAAACTTAAACAGCCCCATCAAAATTAACATTACTCCTGCCATAACTGTTGCAATCATTAATCCATTCATACCGTAACCATTAATAATACCTTGTGTGATTATAATAAATGCTCCAGTCGGTCCAGTAATTTGTACACGACTACCTCCAAGGATTGCTACTAAGATACTTGAGATAATTGCTGAATAAATCCCACGTTCCGCTGAAACACCACATCCAAGTGCAAATGCAATCGATAACGGTAAGGCAATAATTGCGACAATAATTCCAGCCATCATATCTTTCATCAACTGTTGCCCACTATAGTTTTTCATGACACTAAATAGCTTTGGCTTTATTTTTTCCATTGTACTTTAAACTCCATTTCTGTGCTTTTTAACAAACACACAAATTCTAGTCCTATCTTTTTTACTTAGCAATAGTTTCCGCAAAAGATTTGTAATTTCAGCGATATGTCGATAATCTGTCTTTCTTTTCGTGTTTATTTCAACAATTTACCATATCGTGATTAGTTTATGAAATAAGAACCAAAAATCATAATCTTCGGCTTCCTCTTTCGTAACAATCGGAATACGTTGATATACTTCACCATTGATAAAATATATCAAGTTACCAACTAACGTACCTTCTTTGCATGGTGCAACTATGTAGTCATCTAACGAAAGCTGCATTGTAACAGTCTCATCATCTCTCATTAACATTTTTTCATTTCGAATATCAGATTCTGGGCGAATCTTTACTGTTGTTGTTTTACCTTCAAAAACTGGAATTGTTCTTGGTATTTCTACAATTTCATCTTGTTGAATATGATTAAACAGGAAGGATACTTCATAATTATCCAAACCATAATTCATTAATTTCCTTGTATCTGTCCATTTCAATTCTTTTCTCGGTGGCCAACCGGAACCTAGTACGGTACTAACTAATGTTTTTCCATTGCTGTCGATTGCCCCGACAAAGCAATAGCCCGCTTTTCCCGTATAGCCAGTCTTAATTCCCAATGCTCCTTCCATCATATATAAAAAACGATTCTTATTATTGACCGTAAATGAACGTTTTTTATCGATGGAATCAAACTGATAAGTCTGTGTCTTAATTATGTGACAAAATTCTTTGTTCGTAATCGCATAACTCGCAATTAAAGATAAATCTCTTGCGGTCGTATAATGACCATCTGCATCTAATCCATTAGGAGTTTTAAACTGAGTATGTTCTGCGCCCAATTCTTTTGCTCGCTTTGTCATCATGTCACAAAATTCATCGACAGAACCACCAACATGCTCTGCTATTGCTACTGCTGTATCATTATGACTTTCTAACATCAAAGAATAAAGTAAATCACCTAGGAGATATTGTTCACCAGTATTTATATTTAACTGAACATCTGGTTGGCATGCTGCATTCTTTGATACTGTTACTATCTCATCTAATTTAGCATTTTCCAAAACAATAAGCAGTGTCATAATCTTTGTTGTACTGGCCATTGGCATTTCCTTATAAGCATCCTTAGCATATAGAACACGCCCATTCGAAGCATCCATTAAACATGCGGAAAGGGCGTTAAGTGTAAAGAGCTGTTTATCTTGTGTTTCAATTGGAATTGGAATATCTTGTATTTCCTCGTTTCTCGTTGTTTCTTCACCTTTTGATAACTCAACAATATTCGAATGCTCACTCTTAGTTGGTAAGCCTGAGAATAAGTTCATCTTCTCTACAATCTTACATTTACTTGAAAAGCTACCAACACACATACAGATTAAAACACATGTGATACCAAACATCTGATATTGCTTTCTTTTTACACGCTGTATTCGCTTTTCAATACTTTCTGCCTCAAACTTTTCACTCTTTCTTAATTTCATAGCAAATCCTTATGGTAATCCTTAATTCATTTTATTTTCAAATCAATGGATTATTCCTATTGGCTGCTTAAATCAATGATTACAATCTCAGAATTACTCGCATTGCGCATTGCCATTCCCCAAACTCCGATACCAGAACTAACAATCGTATAAAAAGACTGTTCTTTACTTAGGCCATAAAGTCTCTCATTTAAAAAGGAGGCAAAGATGGACATCGGAAAGAACTGTCCTGCATGTGTGTGTCCGGATAGTACGAGGTCAACCCCAAGCTCTTTTGCTTTTTCTAATTCAACAGGTTGATGATCTACTAGGATTACTGGATAATTAAAGTTTACCAGTCCCATTAATTCTTTCAACGAAGAACGTTCCTTCTTCGATATAAAGGAATTATTTCGATCCATTCTACCAACTAGATAAAAACATTGGTCAACGAATTCTATCTCATCCATAAGTACATGAACCCCTATTTGCTCCATCCGTTCTACAAGTGTCTCAATCTCACCACGTGCATACTCATGATTGCCAAGCACATAGTAAATCTTATATTGATTTGCTAATTGAGAAAATTTCTGATATGCAATTTCAAGCAAATCATCACTTGTACTTTCATCAAAGATATCCCCACCTAAAACAATATAATCTGGGTTTTGCTCCATTGCACAGGTCGAAATGTGATGAAAGGTTGCTTCATTCGTAGTAGTTCCAAGATGCATATCTGTAATTAACATAAGTCGAATATCTTTTGGTAATACCTTTTCTAATTTTATATCATAATTGACAACATGAATTTTTTTTACATGTACGCTACTTAAGGCTGTAACAACGATTGCAAGAATAAAAATTACGATTCCATTGCCAGTAATTTTACGAAATGTATGATATATCTTTCGATTTAAATGTTTCAGTATAAAGCAAAGAAAATCAAATATAAGATAACATATAATTGCATAAACAACATATCCCATCAAATAAGTTCGAAAGAATGCAGTCAAAATTGAGAGTATTGCCGTTACTGACAAGAATACTCCACGATTATGCAAGCCCTTACGTAAAAAGCGATTCTGTTTCAGTTTACGTAAAATATATAGGATAGGAAAAAAACACAATAAAAATGATATAAGAATCTGCAATTATAAATCCACCTTCCGTTCATTTCGCTCGATTGCAACTAGCCTAATCTTGGCTTATTATCTCCAAACTATGACTAAAATATAAGAATTCAAGGATTCAGAACAAAGTGTTTTGCTTGCAAAACACTCGCGCCAAGCGCGGTCGCGTAAGCGACATCTTCCTTTCGCGCTTGTGTGCTTACTTGCGTACTTCTTTTTGGACGTTTTTTATATACCAGGAAATTCGCAGGAATTTCCTGATATATAAAAAAGATGCCAATATACCTCAATTTAGATATATTGACATCTTGTGCTTATAACTACAGCATTTTCTCACGTAACTCAGCTCCAGATTTAGGAGAAAGATACGCTGGTGCAATATCAAAAACTGTCTTACATCCGCAACTACCTTCTTTTGCTAAACGGGCTGCAGCTCTTGCATAAGCTACAAGAACTGACGCAGTGAATTCTGGGTTAGAATCTAACTTTAAGCTATATTCAATGATGTGGTTGTTTTCTAAATTAACTCCAGTCTTTCCACTACGAATGACAAAGCCACCATGAGGAATTCCACTGTGATTCTTCTTTAATTCTTCTTCGCTAATAAAATGTACGGTTGTATCATAATCAGCAAAGTAATTCGGCATAGTTTTGATTTCCTGTTCAATCTTTGCCTTATCAGCACCTACTTTTGCTACAACAAAACATTCACGAGTATGTTTTTGTCTAGTTGTTAACTCTGGATTACTACCTTCTCTTACTTGTGTTAATGCATCTTCAACAGGAATTGTGTATTGCTTTGCATCCTGTACACCTTCAATACGACGAATAGCATCCGAATGTCCCTGACTTACACCTTTTCCCCAGAATGTATAATCAGTACCATTAGGTAAGATTGCGTTTGCGTATAATCGATTTAAGGAGAACATACCTGGATCCCAGCCAACGGAAATAATTCCAACTTTTTTTCCAGCTTTTGCTGCTTCATCTACTTTCTCAAAATGAGTTGGAATATTTGCATGTGTATCAAAACTATCAATTACGTTAAAATCCTTTGCGAGCATCTTTGTCTGCTCAGGTAAATCTGTTGCACTACCACCACAAAGAATCATAACATCAATTTTATCTTTATAATCTAAAACATCATTTACATGAGCAACAGTAACGTCTTTGGTTAAGATCTTTACTGTTTCAGGAGCTCTTCTTGTAAATACTGCAACCAATTCACAATCGTCATTTTGTTTAATTGCGCATTCAACGCCTTTTCCTAAATTTCCATAACCATAAATACCGATACGTATCGACATAATGTATTCTCCTTTTCTTTCTCTGTTCGCATATTATTCCGATATGTGACCTCGTTTAGTATAGCATTTCAT
>JAEYPP010000002.1 GCA_023410575.1 Bacillota bacterium
GGGATTCGAACAAATCCCCGCACACACAAATACTGATAAATAGGAGGTTTGCGACTTCTGTTATTTATCTGCACACATACTTGCACACATGGGATGTTAATTTATTTGAGTAAATTGTGATTCAGAATTAATAAATACTTAAAGTCTATTTTGATTTATGATTGATTATCAGTTTATAGCCAATCAGAATAACGCAATATATCGGAATCATAGCTAATAATATTGTAAAAAAATCACGAGTGGCAGAGTAAGAAATACCGGTAAAGCCTTTAATGCAAATATGTCCTAAAAGATAAGAGATTGGCAAAGCAAATAATCTAAAAATTATAATTTTTGCATTTTGCTTTTTACGAAATAAAAACAATATAAACCCTAAAATTACTGCACCCACAACAGCTATAGTAAAGTAGTAAGATAAAACTAAACGAGGTAATGTAATTGTTCCACCATCTGGATATGGGTCTTTTCCATATATTAAAATATCTTCAGTATCATCATTTGAGCAATAATATACACTGGATACCATTTCACCCTTTGGATTTAATATAAAATCTTGAGGGGAATCTTTGCATATACTTCTGTTCCATATACTGTTCCACGTGGAAATATCATAGATATATCCGGAATTATCTTCTGCTCTATATTTGCTAATTTCATATCTAGCACTAGGAATTTCAAAATGTACTATAACGGAGTTATTAGCTGCTTTTGCAATAGTTACGGGTTTTTCAGAATAAGGAATATATTCTGGAGCAGTTATATATCCCATTGTTATAATTAGTACTAATATGGTAAGTGAAACTGAGAAAAGAATAGTGAGGTATTTTCTTTTAAGTAAGGTGATTTGCATTTTTTTTAGGGGTAGCATATTGGTTTCTAGAGAAAAGTCTTTTGGCGTATTCAATTTATTAAGCTCTCGTTTACAACTTTCACAGGAAACGATATGTTCTTCCACTAATATACGTGTATCATCACTTGATATGTTTTCAGTATACAACGGTAACAAATCTTTTATCACATCGCAGGTAATTTTCATATATAATCCTCCATTCTTTCTAAAATCTTGTTTCTGGCTCGATGATAAGTGACACAAGCCCAGTTTTCAGTCTTGTCAAATAAAATTGCTATTTGTTTAAAACTTAATTCACCAAAAATCCTTAATGTAAAAACTTCTTTATACGGCTCTTTAAGGTTATGCAAAGCTTTATGAATTTTCATTGATGTTTCAGTATTAAGTATAGTTTGTTCTATATCAAAAGCTCCAGAATTTACCTCGATGTTATATTCTCCATCAATATTCTTATTTTTTCGTAAGTAAGTATAATAACAGTTTTTGGCGATTTGGCATAGCCAAACTCTTATTTCACAAGTACCTTTAAAGTTATCAATGGAATTAATAGCTTTAAAAAATGTTTCCGAAGTAATTTCTTCCGCAATATGTTCATTTCTGGATAGTTTTAATATAAATAAATACACATCATTGAAGTAGGCTTTGTATATTTTTTCTATTTCAGTCACTTTCTCACCTCTTTGCTAATAAGACTCTTTAAAATTAATAATCTTACAAACTTTTTCATTAATTTTATCAATTTTATCAACTCAATATTAATTATATAATTCCAGAGAATGGAAGTCAATTAAACATGGAAAGTGTAGCATCTACTGAAAACAAAATTTATTTTTGTTTCAAGAGGCAATGTCAGTTAGCTGATAAAACCTTATTGCCGGTAAACCGGCGGTCTGTAAGATGAAAAGAAGAGAGAACGAAGTTCTCTTGACTTAAAACGTATCTGTAGTTGAACTTTATAGAACAAATCACTGTTTGGGAGATTGTAGACCATTAGAAATCACTCCGTTAATAATGGTCAGGCTGGATACCCTTTGACTGGTATCCTTAGGAGAAATAATCACTATGCCCTGTGATTTAAATAAATTGGGCGTGCTCAGCTTTAACTTATAAATACAATCAAAGGACGTGGTAAAAATGGCTCGTAACAGAGAAAAGAAACATCAATCATTAATTCATCAGGTGGAGATGAAATTAAAGTCAAAAATGGCAATCGGTCATTCAAAATATGATGACCAGAAGGCAGAACGTGCACTATTGAAAGAAAAGCGGAAAAAAGATTCGAAGGCAATGTTAAGTTATCAAGAACGTATTAGCATACATAAGATTTATACCTGGAGTACCTTCCAGAATTATTAGAAACATGCTTGTTACTTTGTCAAATGGTGCAAGGAAAATTATGGATGCAGAATGCTTTCCGAGTGCAGGCAGTATGTGGATGAATGGCTTATGACAAGGTCTGTGCTGGCTCCTCATTCACAAAAACTAGAAGCATGTGCCCTTGCTAAAGTATTTGACTGTACGACAGAGGATTCTATAAAAACAGCTGTAATCCACCTGAACTCGTTCACCCGGATACGACATCTGTTCATAAGGTTTAGGTACGTATTTAGGGTTTCTTGGCTTAACAGCCATGAGGTTCTTCTTACGGAGAAAACGGTAAAGACCTGGAATGGAT
>JAEYPP010000037.1 GCA_023410575.1 Bacillota bacterium
CTCAAGTGAATAATGGTGGTGGTTTGCCTTTAGTAAAATTTGATCATAATGCAGGTCATGAAGATACTCCAGATGATATGTCTTATGTACAGGCAACCGGACATCCTGCTTATCGTGCAGATGATGCTCTCTGGTTATTCCCAACCGTACTTAAATATATTGGAGAATCAGGCAACAAAGCATTCATTGATGAAGTAATTCCTTATGCGAATAAAGAAGAAGGAACCGTTTATGATCATTTAAAGAGAGCAATTCAATTCTCAATGGAGCGTCTTGGTAGTCACAATATGCCAGCTGGTCTTCATGCTGATTGGAACGACTGTCTACGACTTGGTAAGAAAGGGGAATCCTCTTTCGTAGCATTACAGCTCTATTATGCAATGACAATTATTCGTGAATTTGCCGTTGAAAAGAACGATCATGAATACATTTCCTATATTGATAAAACTCAGAAAGAGTTAGGAAACACCATTCAGGAACTTTGTTGGGAAGATGACCGCTACATCCGTGGATTTAAAGAAGATGGTCAGGTCATCGGTTCTAAGAAAGATCCAGAAGCTAATATGTGGCTTAATCCACAATCTTGGGCAGTAATCAGTGGACTCGCTACGAAGGAGCAAGCAGAAAAAGCATTAGAATCTGTTCATCGTGAATTGAATACGAAGTATGGTTGCCGTGTTATGGCTCCATCCTTTGAAAATCATGCATTTGATGGTGCACTTGCCATATTATTCAACAAATCAACAAAGGAAAATGGTGGTATCTTCTCACAACCACAAGGTTGGATTATCCTTGCAGAAGCATTAATGGGTCATGGCAATCGTGCTTATGAATACTTTACTGAAAGTTCACCAGCTACTCAGAATGATAATGCCGATGTTCGTGTACTTGAGCCTTATGTACATGGTCAATTCACAGAATCAGTTGACAGCCCATTTGAAGGACGTTCTCATGTTCACTGGTTAACTGGTACTGCTTCTACCGTTATGGTAGGCTGTATAGAAGGTATCCTTGGTATGCGTCCTGATTTAAATGGATTATTAGTAGCACCTTCGATTCCAAGTACATGGAACGGACTTACAATTGAAAAAATGTTCCGAGGAAAGAAGCTTAACATTACGATTAAGAATGAAAACGGTGCAGAAGGTGGTTTTAGAGAGTTCTTCCTTAATGGCGAAAAACTTGAGAAGAATTATATTCCAGCAGATAAAATGAAAGATGTAAACGAAGTTCTTTTAGTAATGTAAAAAGAAATTGTTGTGATATTCAAGGAGGTATGTACTAGCTGATTTAAACAGCTCGTACATACCTCCTTTGTTTATAAGTAATAAGGATTATGTTAGGAAAAAGCTTGATGGTATATTGGTATTTAAGTTCTGATTCGTAAATCTTTGAATATATTAAACAAAGCATGTATCAGGAGGCAACGCATGAATATGAAAGTTATTACGTTGGAGGATTGCTTAATCAACTATGAAGTTAATTACCTAGTTACTATCATTAACGACGGACAAGTAATCGGTTTTGAAGAAGATGTAACGATATCTAATTATACTCCCCACCTGATTTTTCAAATGAATAATTAATACTTTAATGCTCATACTATGATGAAAAAGATGGAAAGGAGCGTGTTGTATGTTTAAGTCAAATAATAACAGAGCACAGCAAAAGAATCGCACGGTTTCTGATGGTATGAGGAACAATTCTAATAAAGAATACAACACTAAAAATAAGATAGGTACCTACAGTACAAGCTATTATGATGATGAATATGAGCCTGAAGATGAAGAAGATGCTTATGATGATGATAATGACTATAATGGTTATGAATAGCTAATATTAAAAAGTAAATGCCTGCGGTAGACTGCAAAATCAGCTTCTGCCTTTCTGCCGCAGTGCAATAAGCAATATTCTTTTCTATCAAGTTTAACTTATCTATACATTATAGCATAATAGTAAATTCTTGATCCTCTACCATCTCATTAATATTTACATAAGCAACCTCAATTTATTCCTTTTTTTCTTTATAACAATCTCCACCCAGCACTATGGCGTATAATCAAATCCTCTCTTTTTAATTCTTTCATTAATCGCTGTATACAGTTTACAAATGCTTGATTTCGACGCTGGAAACCTAATTTATCGCACATGATTTTACTTAGGTTATCGAATGTAATTTCATATTGCACTTGAATGATGTGTAAAATTCCAGCTTTAAGTTCAGAATCTGCTATCATTGCAAGTTCTCTCTTTTCATTTCCAGGCAAACGTAACTTAATTGTACTCTTGTCCTTGCTCTCAATAAAATGATCTACTACTTCATATTCTGATGCAAGCTCATCAAGAAAATTCAAATATTCTCTTTTTAAAGAAGGGGTGATACGAGCTAGATTTCTTTGCATCGCAGCCCTCTTTAATATAATTTTCTCATGTACTGGTTGTTCTTTCTTGATAATCTCTTTAAATAATTCAGAAGACAAACCATCCCAAACCTCTGAGCAAACATATGTCTGATAAGGTTGGAACTGATATTTCTTTTCTTGTTCCAATTGAGTTTTTAAATGTAATTTCCAGTCTGTTTTTGCTGTCAACTTAGTTGTACCAAAAATAGAGAGGATTTTTTCACGATTTGCATTAAGCCATTGCTCCTTTAACTGAATTCGTTCAATTAAGTACAACGCCTTTCTAACATCATTCAAACAATACTCATCAGTTGAATTTCTAAGCTTTTTGTGAAAGAAACCAAAATCTTTCGTTAGTTTTAATAACAAGTCTTTTGTATGAGAAAGGAGATCATATAACTGTTCAAAATTTTGCTCATACAACTTTCTTTCTTCAACGTTTGCAAATATATTCGAAATAAGCTGAATAACATTTTCATAATCAACCTGATTGTATTGTACAATAAAGCTGTGGAATTCTTCATATTTTTGTCGAAGCTTTTCAAAGTAGTCTTCATTTCTTTGATGTGCATTCCCCAAAAGTAAGCACAATCTACTTTCTTTTTTCTTAAGCCAACTAGAATTCATCCTCACAATTTTTCGATTACGATATAAAACTTCATATTCATGTTCGGTTAATAAGTTCATATCTTGTATAAATAGTTTTCGCAGTTGTTTACGATTTTTCCAAAAGGTTGTACTTAAGAACTTTAAATTACCATTCTTTACTTTTTGATACTCTTCGATAATTGCCTCATACTCATCATCAAAAATTTTAGGATTCCATACCTTTAATATTCGCTTTTCAGCTCTCTGAAGATCCTCAACTTTAGTTTGTGTAACATCTATTACGGTTCGTATTTCTTCGTAATATTCTGGTTTAAGCCAATACTTTGAAGGCATTACCAAGGATTCCTTCTCTAGGTAACAAGTCGTAAAATTGATAAGATCATTTAACGTATTCAGTGGATGTTTCATAAATTTCATACTATACTTCTCTTGTAATTCTAACAATTGATTAAGCTTCAACATTAAAATCTCGAGTTGTTTTATATAATCATCCATCAATGAATCAAAGTCTTTTTTCCAAAGCACCATTCCATTCTTATGTAATTTCTTATTCATGATTTGAAACAGTGTTTCGTATTCGTTTGCAAAACGTTCTTTTACCGAAGTAATATCCAATTCTAAAATATCATCTTCGTAAGACATCATTAATTTTTGATACTCCGTATTCAAGGTTGTTGTAGCATACTTCACATCATTGATAAAATGTTCGATTTTTGAGTGTTCTAATACACCATATCGGTTCTGAGTGTTCATTTGTACTTTATTCATATTTCTCTCTCATTTCTTTTGCTTAAAGGATTATAATACCAAATAAAAGATACAAAATCTATGTGTAAAATCTGTAAAATGTAAAGATTCGTATTGCGTCCATCTTTTTGAACGCTTTTTTTATACTAGGAAATTCAGAGGAATTTCCTAGTATATAAAAAAAGATAAGTTGTAATCGACTTACAACCTACCTTTTTTCCACACTTGTACTATATGAAAAGATAATACTGTATTTTATAAAAATTATAAGCATTTTAATATCTCTGCTTTTTTCTCGCCGTATTCAGATTCAGTAATCAAGCCTCTATCATATAAATCTTTTAAAAGAACCAGACGTTCTTCTACTTCCGATTCGGTATAAAAATTACGTAAATCTGTATCAGGCAAATCCTCTTCTATCTCAATTGTCTGTGTAGCAATCGATTTCTTTGCAAAAGCATTCATACCTGTCGTCACTGTACTTAACGCAGCAAATAACGTCCATACAATACCGAATGCTCCTGTACGAGGTATTATAATAAATATCCCAATCAAACAAAAAATACACCCCGCGATAAAGCCAATTGTTGACTGAAACTTTCCTGGTCGTACAGATATTTTTTTCCCCATGATGTTCCTTCTTTCCATAATTATTTACCATTTATTACCTTTGATTATATATAATTATTAAAAGAAAATCAAGTAATCTTTAGAACCCCTTATATAATATCTTTTCATATGCAATTCGCTCGAATGAGTTTCGTGCAAGCTTGATTACTCCACAATATTCATAACCATATTTCGTTGCTAAGTGTTGCATTAACTGATTATCACGATGTGTGTCAATTCGTATACTCTGCTTATTATTTTTTCTACAAATTTGCTCTGCAAGGAAAAACATACGTAAAGAGATTCCTTGTCCGCGGTAGGTTGATCTGACTGCATTACGATGAATTGTTGCATAATCACTTCCCTCTAACTTCCACGCCCCATCATAAATAGTATCATAACTTGATTCTCGATCTAAATTAATGCACATATATCCGATAACTTCATTATCTTCTATAAACACATAACTTTCTCGCAATACAATATCTTCCACAATTACTTCTTTAGTTGGAAATCCATCCTGCCACTGATCAATTCCTTGTTCCTTCAGATACTGTCTCGCGTCCTCGATCACCTCCATTATTCCAATTAAGTCACTGATTTCTGCTTTTCTTTCCTGCATATTATGTCCCTTTCTCATATCTCGCTAGGTTATGCGTGAACGATTTATTACCGAATCTTCTATCATTAACTCTTTTGTTAAAGGTTGAAAACTTAATGGTACTAGCACGTCAACATGATCATATTTTTTTAATGTTATTTCAATAGCCACAACCTTATGTGCTGCTCTATCATATAACATATGAACAAATCCTTCAATATCAGATTTCTGTAAATCGATTAAATTCATATAAATCAAATAATTTATATATGAATTTAATACTTCCTCTTCCATTCCTCCTTCATAATATTGCATACCATGGCACAAATTAGAATTCCAACAATCAAGTGCAATTTTCTGATTGTTTTTCTTTAACATTCTTGTATAATTACTATTATTTGATGTTTGTATAATCTCATTCATGTTTTCAATGTATGGCAATACAAATACAGCAGTTACTCTCTTATCCTTTGTTTGTATAAGCTCAGCAACAAATGGTATTCCATCCTCAAGTATTCCTTGTGCAAAGCCAGAAAAAATTGACGAACTATTCTTATTTATCGAATAATTACATTCTGGAAATGGATACAATGCTTGAATATACTTTTTCTCACGTACAACAAACTGCCCTGAATCGTTCGCTAGTTTTGAAGCTGATATTTCTTCAATTTCTAATTGCTGCTTTGTCACTAATTGTTTCTGTATGGATGAGCTTTGCATACTCGGATCTAGTTGACTTTTTTTATTTTCATAATACATATTTTCAAAATTTTGTTTAAATACCGGTAAAGTTATACTAGAAAATTCTCGGTCAAAAACAAACACTATATGTTCAAAAAATTCTATGTACTCTTCTTCAATTAATATCTCTTGAAAATACTGCACTATCTTATAAGGTGAATAGCCGTATTCTTCCAAACCTACTGGAGAGATAATTAGATTACGATACATATTGCGTGCTGCTACTTGAAAAAACATTCGCAATCTCATTTTCATGATAGTATCGATCTCACAATCTTTGCATTCACTGTTTGGAATTTTCGAGCAATTCACAGGCATCATAGAAAAAACTGATATTGGATAAGGATACTCAATTAGGTTATGATTTTCATCACGAAAAACAGCGACATTCGATGATAGTAACATATAATCCGAATACATTGGGCTATTTAAGTTCTCATTATACAGATATACTTGGCTTGCCTTTTGCGAACTTAAACTTTGATATAAGCTTGTAGAATAACAAAGCTTTGCCTCCGAAGTGTTTCTATCAATCCTACTCCCTCCACCTGGAGAAAGTGCATTTGCTAGATTCAAAATCAATGGTCGAAAATAGCTTTTGGCGATTTCAAAGGAAGCACCTGCACAAACATTCATATGATGGTTATATGGTTCATAAAACTTTTCCTTCATATAATGATCAGAGTCGCTTAATATATCCATCAGTCGATTAGGAGAATAAATATCTACTAACTCATAATCATATATTCCACTATTTAAACTTAGGTCAATTCTCTTCGTGTTATATTTATAATATCCTTTTCGAATGATGTCTCGAGTTTCCTTCCTTATTTTCTGTAGATCCACCTAAGTCACCACCTTTATTATATGCTTATACTTTATCATATGATAAAAACTAAAAAGTATTGAATAAATATAATGGCAAAATGATCCCTATCAAACTTTTTATGTATAATATTATGAAAGTTTCAAAAGCTAATGCTATTATATGATATAGGAGGATAGCATGAATCAATTTCGAGAAAAGACATCCTTACCAATGAGTGCATTGGATGACATTCCACAGGCGAAGTCAGATGCTTGCGAGATTACAGGTTTAGTAAAAGAGAGCGGTAGAGTGACTGGTTACCAGCTTTCAAGTGGTAACATCATATCAAAAGATGAAGGTGTAGCAATGGCAAAAGCAGGTGATATAAAAGGCGTTGGAATCGCTCATCGCAATGGAAAAGAATACTTAAAATCCCTTCCTGATCAAACTGAAGATAATAATTTGAGTCACCTTCCTACCGTTACCCGATAACATCACTACCTCGTATGTGGTGTTTAAAAAATAAGGTTTCATAATAAGGGCTATCGCACTAGCTGAATATTGAATAAAAGAATGAAGGGCGATGGTATATTTTCTTCGGCGCGCGATGGAAACAAGCCCCACAAAGTGCGTGTGGGGACTTGTAAGGCACTCTGAAAAATACCATCGCCCTTCATTCTTTATTCATACTGCTCTTAGTGTAACAGTCCCTTATTATAAAACCCAAAATAAAAGGTTACTGTAACAGCTGCTACAGTAACCTTTTATTTTTAAATCATATAATTATTACTAAGTTTAATCAAATATTCTCCATGCTACGATAAAGTTTGACTTCCACCATGCGCCCAAATCACGATAAACGATTTTACCACTACTTGAGGAAGCATCAATTACCATACCATTACCAGCTGCTATACCAACATGTCCACGAACTACAACAATATCACCTGCTTTGATGTTGGAGAACTTAGAAACCTTTTGATATTTTCCTACGTTTCTCCAAGCACTTGATGTAATATAACTTTGCTTCACACCAATCTGATTTAAACACCAATAAACGAAACCAGAACAATCAAAAGAATTAGGACCTTTGGAACCATAAACATAAGGTGAACCAAGTTTTGATTTTGCAACACTGATTAACGCACTAACACTAGCCGATGTTGAACCGCTGTTAGAGGATGAATCTTCTGATGAACTATTGCCACTTGAGCTATTATCAGAATTATTATTACTATTTGAGTTACTATTACTATTCGCGTTACCGCTATTACCAGAATTGCTATTTGAATTTGAAGAGTTACTTGATGTAGAGGCCTTTACAACATCAGAACCAGTTAACTTTGTCATCGTTAAGACACCAACATTACCATCTGCAGATAAACCATTTCTCTGTTGGAATGACTTCACAGCAGCTTCTGTTGCTTCGCCAAAATATCCTGTATCATTACCAGAAGATAAATATCCATACTTGATTAACAACTGCTGAATACGTTTAACCGAATCACCATTATCACCAAGCATAATACCATTTGGAACTGCATCTGATCGATATAATACCTCACGAGTGGATGGTCCTAGGTAACCATCAACAACTAAGTCATTTCTCGACTGGAACTGTTTTACTGCAGCTGATGTATCATTTCCATATGTTCCATCTGGTGTAGTTGTAAGATAACCAAGTTCTTTCAAGCGCTTCTGGCATTCAAGTACGATATCACTATTATCTCCATAAGAGATTAGATTTGGCTTTGCCTCACCACTATAGATTAACTCTACTGTCATTGTTCCAACTTTACCGTCTGCAACTAAACCATTTGTTTCCTGCATTTTCTTAACTGCACTCTCAGTTACATCACCAAAATGACCGGTAATCTGATCTTCACTAGCTAAGTATCCCATCTCATATAAACGGGTCTGAATACGTCTGATATCATTACCATCCATTCCAAGCTTTGCTGTATATACCTTTGCACTCACCGAAAGTAGCATTTCCTTTGTTTCTGGTCCAATAATACCATCTTGCTTTAAATCATTCTGACGCTGAAACAACATAACAGATTCAGCAGTAATATTCCCATAATAACTGGTAGGCTCAGCATAATCCATAAATCCTAAATCCATCAATCTCTGTTGAATTTCAGCAACTGAGCTATGATTAACACCTACCGAATAGAATTGAGGAGCTGGTTCTTCATCCTCTTTGATTTCAACTTCTTGTGTAGGGTTTTCTGTTCCAATTGATTCTTGTGCAATGGATTCATCTAACTCTCCCATACTAAGAAGATCACTCGTATCATTATTCCCAGCGTCCATCTCTTGCGTATTATCATCCACAACGTCCAAACATTGTTCCCCGATAACATCTTCTTCGCTTATATTACTCTCATCACTTAACGCCAATAATTCCGAAGAATTAGAATCTTCTAGAGAATTAGAAGTAATCACTGGTTGTGACTTATCTAAAATATCACTGATATCAATACTACTTTTCATTAAAGAATTATTCAATGCTACACTTTCAACTGTATCATTCTGATTTATAGTCTGTGTACTACTATCTTTTTTGTTGGTTGGTACGATTATAGCTACAACAAGACCACATACTGTGACCGTTGTAATAATATGTAGCTTCGCTTTCTTAAACAATGATATCATATATGTTTAAATCCCTTCTTTTCTTATTTAAATTCATGCATGTATAAAAAATGCAGTAATCTTTAGTAGTTTTTATGCTCCTTTTACAATTATATCACGAAAATGTGTCGAAATTGTGACGGAATTATGGATTTTTCTTCAATTTTTACTTATTTTTGATAAGATTTTAATATTTTTTTATAAGTTTTGACCAATATTTACCTTGTATGTAACAATAGTATCGCTTTCGTGTATCAAACTATTAAGACAATATAACTATTCTTTCTCTCATCTCATGTCGCATATATAGCTAAATTGTATTATTTTAACTAACACACACTTGACATTATACACTATAATGTTAATTCTTTCAACCATCCCCTCCTTCCTATTGTTAATGCAAATCCAATAATTATCTAAATATTGATATATATATGTTGGATATCCTAGTAATTTATGGAATTGTATGTTTATTATATACAAATTATTATTAATATTGTATAATCTTGTCGTAATAAGTCACAAATAGTAAATTCTTAGCAGATATACTTTTAAAAGAAATAAATTACTTTCGCTTGCTATTATTTAAAAGTTATTACTTGGTGCTTTGTTTACTTGTAGAAAGGAAGATTTATATGGCGAACATTGGCGTATTTGATGTTTTAGGCCCGATTATGATAGGTCCATCCTCCTCACACACAGCTGGTGCTGCTCGATTAGGTAAAATTGCTAGAACAATTGTTAACAAACCTATTAAAGAAGTTACATTTTTACTTCATGGTTCCTTCCGTGAAACATACAAAGGACATGGTACAGATCGTGCTCTTGTAGCTGGAATCTTAGGAATGGCACCTGATGATGCTAGATTAAGAGACTCTCTCTCAATTGCCAAATCACAAGGGCTTAAACTAAACTTTACCCCTGCTGATTTAGGACAGGTTCATCCAAATACAGTAAAGTTCTTGATTAAAGACTGTGATGATATTAATTGGGAAGTACTTGGTTCTTCAATTGGTGGCGGTCTCGTTAAGATTAATGAAATTAATGGGAACAAAGTTCAGATTACAGGTGAGTATCCAACAATTATCACTTGTCATGATGATATCCCTGGAACTGTTGCTAAAATTTCATCGCTCTTCTATGAACAAAAGATTAATATTGCCTACATGACTCTTGTTCGTAGTCAAAAAGGAAAAGGTGCTACAATGACTCTTGAAATCGATAGTCCTGCTTCTGATGATATTATCGAAAAGATTAATAACGTTGAAGGCGTTAACCGTGTAATTGTGATTAATTCTTTAGGAGGAAAATAGTATGAATATTGCAAATTCAGGCCAAGAACTTCTTGAAATCTGCCAGGCAGAGCAAATCTCCTTAAGTGAATATGCGATTCGAGTAGAAATGGAAACAAAAGAAGTTTCTCGTGAAGAACTTTACAAGCAAATGAGAAAAACTCTTGATGTTATGAGAGAAGTTACATCGGAAGGTAGAAAAAAAGAAGTTTATTCTCTTAGTGGTTTAATCGGTGGTGATGCTCATCGTTTACAAAAATATCACGATAAAGGCACTTCATTAATGGGCAACGGAATTATTAAAGCTATGGCAATGGCTATGTCTTGTTCCGAAGTTAATGGTTCCATGGGAAAAATTGTGGCTTGTCCTACTGCAGGCTCTTGTGGTATCCTTCCTGCTGTAATCGTAACCGCTGGTGAACAGCTAAACAAAACAGATGAAGAACTTATTACTGCTTTATTTGCATCTGCTGCAATTGGAATGATTATTGGTAAAAATGCAACTTTTTCAGGTGCAGAAGGTGGATGTCAAGCAGAATGTGGTTCTGCAGCAGCTATCGCTGCTGGTGCAGTAGTAGAATTAATGGGTGGAACCCCAGAGATGAGCTTAGATGCTGCAGCCATCATTTTTAAAAATGTTTTAGGACTTGTTTGCGATCCAGTAGCTGGTCTTGTAGAAATTCCATGTGCAAAGAGAAATGTTTCTGGCGCAATCAATGCACTTTGCACTGCCGATTTAGTTATGGCTGGTGTAACTTCAAAAATTCCTTTTGATGATGCACTTGAAGCTATGTACAAAGTTGGTATTAATATGCCAGTAGAATTAAGGGAAACCGCACTGGGTGGAGTTGCTGCTACTCCAACTGGAAAGGCCCTCAAAGAAAAAGTATTCGGAAAATCAGAGAATTAAACGGAGGTTTAATAGATGGACATTTTAATTGGAACAGGTCTTTTACTCATAGTTTTAGCATTGTTTACTTTATTTTCATATAAAGCACCAAATGGTATGAAAGCCATGGGAGCACTTGCAAACGCAGCTTGTGCTAGTTTCTTAGTTGAAGCATTTCATGATGCATTTTTTGGTGGCGTATTAAATATGTCATTCTTGCAGAGCGTTGGTGCTGCAAATGGTAGCCTTGGTGGCGTTGCTGCTGGTATTCTTGTGCCATTAGCACTTGGTGTTTCCCCAGTATACGCAGTATTAACTGGTCTTGCTGTTTCTGGATTTGGTATTTTACCAGGTTTCATTGCAGGTTACCTAGTATCTTATATTGTTAGATTCTTAGAAAAGAAGATTCCTGCAGGTTTAGACTTAATCACTATTATTTTAGTTGCTGCTCCTATCGCTCGTATTATAGCTCAATTAATGACACCTATTGTAAACGGTACTTTATTAAAGATCGGTGATGTTCTATTAAGTTCAGCAAATGCTAATCCTCTTATTATGGGTATCATCCTTGGTGGTATCTTAACCGTTGTAGCAACTGCTCCTCTTAGTTCTATGGCACTTACAGCTATGCTCGGTTTAACTGGTATCCCAATGGCTATCGGTGCTTTAGCAGTATTCGGTTCTTCTTTCATGAACTTCGTATTCTTCCACAAGATGAAATTCGGTTCTAAGAAAGATACAATCGCTGTTGC
>JAEYPP010000054.1 GCA_023410575.1 Bacillota bacterium
ATTCAACGCCTTTTCCTAAATTTCCATAACCATAAATACCGATACGTATCGACATAATGTATTCTCCTTTTCTTTCTCTGTTCGCATATTATTCCGATATGTGACCTCGTTTAGTATAGCATTTCATATTATAATTATCAATATTTCATTTTATATTTTTTTACATCTAACTGTGAAGTTTAAAAAGCAACAATGCTTCATAATAGCTTTTTAATTTTTTGATATAAAAAGCTTGTAACTAATAGATTGGAACAAGCAGTTATTAGTAAAACTACAGTCAAAGGAATATTCCATTCAATCATCCAACCGTAAAGTAGCTGTCCTGGTGCAACACTAATCGTTGCGATCGCTGTTGAGAAAGCACTTACCTTTCCTAAGCGTTCTCTTACAATTGAACTCTGAATATAGGAAAGTGAAATAACATTCGTGATTCCAAGAGACATAAATACAACAAATCCAGCAATCGCAAATACAAGAATAATCAACAATTTTGCCCTATGACCAAATAATACAACCAACGCCATTGCTAGAAAGCTCGGAAACATTGGAAATAGAGCAGCAGGAAGTCGCTTCATTGAAAACCAGCCTGGTCGTATTGTGATAATAAAACCACCTAGTATCATTCCTAGAACGACAATCGCTTCAATTCCCCCATAGACATAGGATGGAAGCCCTAGCCAGAGATTCATTACAAAAGGTGTCACGATTGTAAATGCTGGTGAGAAACTTAGATTCGACATTCCAAACGATGCGATTGTAGCATAGACCATCGGTTTTGAAGTTTTCACATAATGATACGTCTCAATCATATCACGAATCGATTGTCGAAAGGAGAATTGGAATTTCTCTTTTTTGTGTTTTGGCAATTGTAAAAATAGTTCCATAAAAGCAGATAATAAAAAACTAATTCCATTGATAATAACTATTGCCTTGATCCCTACCATACTATATAGGACACCAGCTAACACTGGTCCTAGAAAATTAGCGACGGAGTTTACCTGAGAGACAATTCCGTTGGCGCAAACCAATTCACTTTTTGAAACGATTTCTGGTAAAGTTGCAGAAACCGTTGGGGCATACAAAGTATAAGTTACTGATAATAAAAACATTGTAACCCCAACAATCCATTCGGAATCCTTTCCTTGGAATAAAACGATTGCATAAATACCTATAATGATACTACTGATAAAATCCAGATATACCATCACTTTTTTTCGGTCCAACTTATCTGAAATCGTTCCTGCAATCGGAGCACAGATCAAATATGGAATTGTTGAGATGGCTAGAATTCTAGAAAATGCCCCTGCACTGCCTGTAAATTCTAATAAATACAAAGACATGCAAAATCTTTGAATTGCACTACCGAACAAGGAGATAATTTGACCAATAATTAAAATAATAAAATTACGATTTCTTAGCATACCTTTTCATCCTGTATCAATTCAAAATCCACACAAATTGGATAGGTATTATCTTCACTCATTTTTAATGTAGCTTGAATATGATATAACTTTTCTAGGTTTTCTTTTATAATGACATCCTTTGGCTTACCTTCAAACACTAAATTTCCTTCCTTTAAGCCAATGATATGGTCAGCAAACTTACATGCATTATTTAACTCGTGTAATACCATAACAATCGTTGTATTATGTTCACGATTTAACTTCTTTAACAAATGTAAAATCTCGAGCTGATGTGCCATATCAAGATAAGTCGTTGGCTCATCAAGTAGTAGAATCTCTGTTTCTTGTGCTAATGCCATCGCTATCCAGACACGTTGCCTTTGTCCACCTGACAAAGAATCCACATGACGTTCTCGTAAATCATATATCCCCGTAGATTTCATAGCCCAATCAATAATCTCCAGGTCATGTTCCTTTAATCCACCCATTGGACTTAGATAAGGAAATCTCCCATATCCAACAAGCTCTTTAACAAGTAATCCCGCAGGCGCAGTTGGACTCTGCGGTAAGACTGCCATCTTCTTTGCGATTTCACGCGGAGCCTGTTCTTTAATCAAAGCACCATTCATTCGAATTTCACCTGAGGCGGGTTTTAAAATTCGTGCGATTGCCTTTAAAAATGTAGATTTTCCACACCCATTGGCACCAATGATCATTGTAATCTTGCCCTTTGGAATTGATAGACTCAACGATGGTATAATTACATTCTGATCATAAGCCATTTTTAGATTTTTCACTTCTATACTACTCTTCATTTAACCTCCTAACTAGTCTTACAAGCCCCACACTCTTTTATGAGCTTGTTTCTATCGCACACCTAAAAAAATATCGGCTGTTCATTCCGTTATAATTTTCTATCACAAGAGATCTTAAGCAATTCTACTCACGCATCATCAGGTAGATAAAGTATGGAACACCGATGATAGAAATTGTGATACCTACTGGAATCTCAAGCGGTAAGAATAAGTTACGAGATGCTGTATCTGCAGCAACAATAAGTGCAGCACTGAAGAATCCTGCCACTGGTATTAGCTTTCGATGTTTAGGTCCAACCAATTTGCGCGCTATATGAGGGCCTAACAATCCTAAGAATGCAATATTTCCTGAAACCGATGTTGCAACTGCTGATAGAGCAACGGTAAGACATAATAAAATCATTGTTTCCTTACCAACCTTAACACCTAAGCCAGTTGCAACTTCCTCACCTAAAGTTAAGACGTCCAATGATTTGGTTCGATATAAAATTAAAAGTAATAAGACAATTACAACAGGAGCTAACATCTTAACATAAGTCCAACTACTTCCCCATAAACTTCCACTAATCCAAGTTAGTGCCTGATTGTAATCCCCTTTTGACATGTTCAATTGGTATAACGTAATCAAGGCATTAATCCCAGCATTTACTCCTATTCCGACTAAAATCAACCTCATCGGTTTAATTCCTTTTCGGTAACTTAATAGGTAGATAAGAATGGCAGCAGCGAAGGCACCAAGAATCGAAATGAGTGGCATTAAATATACTGTTGATAACGAAAGTTCTGAATAATAAGAGGAAGTCCTCATGGAAATAAATAATACAATTGCAAGTGCTGCTCCTGCATTAATTCCTATGATACCTGGTTCCGCAAGTGGATTTTTTGTTACACCTTGTAAGACACAGCCTGCTGTCGACAAGGCAAGTCCAACAAGAATTGCAATTAGTATTCTTGGCAATCGTAATTCCATAACTGCAATTGTTTGTGCCTTTGATCCATTCCCAAATAACGTCTGAATCACATTAGAAAAAGGAATGGAATAACTACCACTCATTAAGGCGATCACTGACACTACTAATAAAGTTAGTATACTGATTGCTAAAACTAATCGATATTGTTTCATCAGCTTCTCTCCTTTCGTACTAAAGCAATAAAGATTGGAACACCAATCATAGCAGTAAATAGTCCAATTGGTGTTTCATATGGTGCATTGATCATTCTTGCAACGATATCCGACCAGACAAGAAGAGCACTACCAAATAAAAAGGATAACGGCATTACGACACGATAATCAATTCCAACAATTTTACGTATAATATGTGGCACGATTAAACCAACAAACGCAATATTTCCAGCGGTTGCAACGCTGACTGCACACATAGGAATCAAGAGAATAATTATGATAAAACGAATTTTAACTGGATTAACTCCAAGTCCGATCGCGACTTCCTCTCCTAAACTCACAATATTAATTTTATGAGCAAACAATAAAGCAAGTACTACCGATATTCCGCCAATGATCACTAATAGTTTTACTTGACTCCAACCAGCAGTTTTAAATCCTCCCGCAATCCAAAAAGATAATTCTTGAGAGCGGTTATTTAGCATTGCAATGATAGAAGCCATAGAGATAAAAAATGTACTCATTGCAGTACCAGCAAGAAGCAACCGAGACATGCTCATATTGGAAGCCTTTTTCATACTAAATGCTAAAACGAAAACACCTGAGAAAAATGCACCTAATAATGCAGCTATTGTGTTTCCAAACAACCCATAAAGAGAAGCATTCGTACTCACAATCGCAACTGCAAGTGTAGCTCCTTGTGTCATACCTAATATGGATGGTTCTGCGATTGGATTACGTGTTACCCCTTGCATCATAGCTCCGGCCATCGCAAGTATTCCGCCTACTAAGGCAGAACTAATTGCTCTTGGTAATCTCGCATTTCTCACTAGCTGCATATCAAGCGTATCCTCAAAATGAAAGATACTATCTAATACTGTTGATAATGAGATATTTTTAGCACCAACACAAATGGCAACCAGTAAACCGGCTGCCACAAGTAGTATTCCTATTAAACTTAGTAAAGGAATTCGTTTATTCATTGATATTCTCCATAAGTGAATTTACTTCATTTAAGAATAAGCTACGTCCAATCGAACTGTAACTCATGTTAAAGTAAGGACTTGAAGGTAATTCAATCACTTTACCATTCTTAACTGCTTCCATACTATTGTAGATAGGACTTTCATTTAAAAGAGCTAAATCTTCTTGCGTACCAACAGCAATAATTACATCAGCATCAATTGCAGCTAATCCTTCATACGTTACGACTGGTAAACTCATGTCTGTCTGCTCTGGTAAACCAGCTGGGCGAGCTAAGCCCATATCTTCATACAAGATACTTCCAACGCCTGCTTTATCAAAAACAAAAATAGAACCACCACTAGCTAAAATAGAAAGATAGGTTGTATCTTCACCGTAGGTTTCTTTTACAGAATTTCCAATCTCAGCTGCTGTTTCTTTATATTGTGCTAACCATTCGGTTGCTTGCTCTGTCTTATGCATAACAGTTGCAACGTTCATCACATCTTCTTTCCAATCCGTTTGTGCTAATTGGAGCATAACTGTTGGTGCGATTTCTTTTAACTGATCATACATCTTTTCTTGAGTAGAAGACATAATGATTAAATCTGGTTCCAATGCAAGAATTCCTTCAATATCCATCGTATCCTGGTAGCTATAACCTAAAATCTCAGCTCCAGCTAATACATCTTCAAGGTAACTTGGAAAACGAGTATAGTCATATGCATCGGAGTTTGCTGTTCCAATCACTTTATAGCCAAGAATGGAAAGAATATCACTATTACCACTTATATCAACAATTCTTTTCGGATTTGCTGGAATTTCAACGGTACCTTTGGCATCTGTCACCTTAATCGTTTGAGTTACTACACTTTCTGTTGGAACTGGAGTTTCAGTTATATCGTTTTTTTGTTCTTCTGCTTTCTTACCACATCCAGTTAATATAATTGAACTTACACACGCTAGTGCAACACATTTTTTAAATAAATTCATTTTTAAATATTGCCTCCTACTATAGTTAAATGATTTTGATTCTCATTTTAGATATATTATATGATAATGTGTTGCGTATGTCAATCTTTTTGATAATAATTCTCATTTGAAAATATTGTAATCCCCCTTGTCTTCCACTCAATTAAAAAGATAAAAGGTGAATGAATAAACACAAATGGTTTATTCATTCACCTTTTTACGAACCATAGAAATTCGTAGAATGTATTCTATTCGTAATAATTCTCGTTTATCAATACTTCACAACCATCTGCTTCGAGATCTTTAATGAGTTGTTCCTTACTAATCGCAAACTCTTCGCTCGTTGTAGGGTAATCAAAGTAAATAATACTACCATCGCTGTTAAAATTAGTAGCACCAAACTCTTCTTTAAAACTACTAACGTAATCATCCAACTCTTCGTCAATTATCTCCATTCCTACATCCATACGAAAACGTATTTGCACACATGTGCCATACTCATCATAGCTAACTAAAATTAATTGGTCGTAGTATGGTGGATTTACATTAATTATAGCATAATTTTCTGTTGCTGGAATTAAGTACTCGTAATCGCCCTCTGTAAATATAAACTCATCATCAAATTGAGGAATTGGAGTTGGTGTAATAGTGGAAGAAACATCATAAGCATCGCAGTAATATAGATTTGGTAACTCAAGTAAACAACTAAAATCCTCAACCTTAGTATCCGCTACATACAGATATAAAAGTAATTCATTCGATATTAAAGGAGTTAAGTCAAACACATCGGTATTAGTTACATTTAGGCTGGTTAACGATTTTAAATTCTGTAATGGAGTTAAGTCAGATATTTTTGTATGATTTAACTCAAGTGACTCTAAATTTACTAAACCTTCTAGAGCATTAATATCATAAATATCATTCTCTGAAGCATCTAAGTAAGTGAGTGTGTCAATATTTTTAATGAAATCCAGACTTGTAATATTGTTCCCCTTAATATCCAAATACTCTAGATTCTTCATATATTTCAAAGATTCTAAGTCTTCATTCGTTAACCCCATATATTCAAAGTACAGTTTTTCTTGAGTTGTAACAATCTCTTCATTGCCAACCACAATATAATCTTCATTAAGAACACCAAGACGATTCATTGGTGCTTCTGTTGGGGTTGGAGTTGGGGTAATGGTTTGAGGTGGTTGAGTAACTGTTACTGTAACATTAATGCCTGAACTAATCTCATCATCCTTACCAAACTTAATCCAATCAAATTTCCAAGCGCAAATTCCTAGAACGATTAATACAACGATTGCTGCAATAATTCCAATTATTAAACCTGTCTTTTTCTTCTTAGGTTGTATCTGTGAAACGCTTTGTTGTTGATATGTATTTTGCTGTGCATAATTCATTTGTTGATTCATCTGGGTATTATGCCCATTTTGTCCATACATAGAACGAACCTGAAGCTCTGACATTGGATACTCTTTTACTGCTGTCTTACCAGTTGACGGTTCAAACCATGTTATTTCGTTGACATATGCCCCATTAGGAAGCTGTTTCGCATTACTTTTATAAAACCATCCACTCGCCGGATCAAGTACAAAACCGCTTGGAATCGCTGGTTTTTCCAGAACAAACTCTGGTTTATTCAAAGTAACACTCTGTGATGTAGTTGAATTCGATGATGTGTATTGATTCATTGTTTGTCCTAGAGTAGCTGTTACATAGCCATTCTGTGATTGTTCTTCATTAGGTGTAGCGTTAGTAGCCTGTTGTTGGTTTGACGTACCCGTAGTACTTAGTGATTGCTCTTTGTTTAGCGTAACGCTATTAATCTGTGGCTGTTCTTCGGTTGATGTAACATTATTATCCTGTAATTGTTCTTCATTTGATGTAACGTTACTAACCTGTGGCTGTTCTTCGTTTGATGAAATGTTATTGACCTGTAATTGTTCTTCGGTTGATGTAACGTTATTAACCTGTGGCTGTTCTTTATCTAACGTAACGTTATTGACCTGAGCATTCTCATTACTATTATTTACAGGATTTTCTCTTGATTCCTGTACCATAGTAGCAACAGGAACTTTGATTCCTGGACGCTTTGCACCACAATTTATACAAAACAATTGCTCTTCGTCATCGAACTTTGTACCGCATTTGCTACAAAACATTCGTATCCTCCCTTACCATACAATGGTTCTATATTGTACATCTATATTATAATCTATATCTAAGATTATTGTTACTTTCACTTTACCACATTTATCTAATTATTGTCAATGTGACATACAAAATACAGTGAGTAAAGGCCTGTTATTGAACCAGCTCCCAAAAGTTACCTTTTCTTTTACTCTAAAAGAAAAGATACCTCTCTAACAAAGCTTCTAACTGATGATTGATTTCTTCTTCTTTCGTTTTAAGTTCCATTAGTTTTACATAGTCTATGCTTCTAGTTATCATTTCTTCTTGAATCATTTTAAGAGCTTCTTCTAATGACTCGATCTGAGCTTCGAGCTGTTTTTGGAGATAAGTATTTTGAGGGTTCTGATTATTCTGAGCCTTACTCTTTTTCTTCTCTATAGATTTTACTCCTTGTTTTGACTGACTCTCTGTCTGTCTATTGGCTATTTGTTCAGTCCGTGTTCTATCTATTTCTTGTAATAGCGCTACTTTCTTTTCTTTATAGTACTCATAATCTCCAAAATAATCTTTGATTTGCTCTACTTCCAATTCACAGATTCTAGTTGCGATACGGTTGATAAAATATCGGTCATGAGAAACGAATAAAATCGTGCCCTCAAACATCAGCAATGCTTCTTCTAGGCTTTCTCTGGAAGCTATGTCTAAGTGATTGGTTGGCTCGTCTAATATAAGAAAATTAATTTCTTGTTGCATCAGCATTGCTAATTTCAAACGGCTTTTTTCTCCTCCTGATAGATTCTTCACTTTTTTGTATACCATATCACCATAGAAGAAATATCTCGCTAAGAGCGCTCTTCCCTTTCCTTCTGAAAGGACCAAGGGCTCTCGGAATGTTTCTAATACTGTCAACTCCTCTTCCTTAAACGATACCACTTGAGGCAAATATCCAATTTTAAGGCTCGAACCAAGTTGAATCACACCTTCTTCTACAGCTTCTTCTCCTAGTATCATTCGTAACAAAGTACTCTTTCCACATCCATTTTTACCAATTAGGGCAATATGCTCTCTAAAGTAGACCTCCATCGATATCGCTTGAAACAATGTCTTTTCACCAAACGATTTCCCTACTTCATCTAGGACTAAAACATCCTTCCCCGATCGATCATTTGCCTCAAAAGAGAGTTGTAATTGATTCAACTCAGATTTCGGGCGTTCGATCTTATCCATTCGTTCCAAACGCTTTCTCATATTCTCTGCACGACGAAACATCTTTTCATTATTCGCCGCAGCTGCCCAGGTTCTCATATCACGAATTGATTTTTCCATAGCCTTTATCTTTTTTTGCTGTTCTTTATATGCCTCTAATTGTTCCTCTCTTCTTTTTGCTTTTTCCAAGACATAATTGCTATAATTTCCAACAAAAGTAGTTAACCTATATTCTTCTAAATCTACTACTTTAGTAGCCACCAAATCAAGAAAATATCGATCATGTGATACAATAAGAATACACCCTTTGTATGTTTTTAAATACTCTTCTAACCAGTCTAGCATCCCCATATCAAGATGGTTCGTTGGCTCATCTAGCACTAGAATATCTGGTTCTTGTAGCAATACCTTTGCCAGCATGACGACTGTCTTTTCGCCACCACTCAAGTCTTCAAAATACTGACTAAGGAAGAGATCACTAAACTTAAGCCCCGATGTAATCTTCGCCAAACGCTCATTGATCTCATACCCACCTAGACATTCATACTGCTCTGTTAATGTTCCATATCGGTTTAGTATCTTTTCTAATTCCTCTCCCTCACTACATGCCATCTTTCTTTCTAAATCATCCATCTGCTCTTTTAGTAACATCTGTTCTTCAAAAGCCATGTTTAATATTGTACGAACCGTCTTGTCCTTTGTATTAGTAGGAATCTGTTCGAGATAACCAACCGTAGCTCCTTTTCGTATTGCTACTTGTCCACTTTCATACGTTTCTACTCCGACTAATATTTTTAGTAATGTGGTTTTTCCACAACCATTTTTTCCAACCAAAGCAATTCGCTCTCCATCCTTTACCTCTATACATACTCCATCGAGCACTAGTTGACTTCCATAGTATTTCTTTATATCCTGACATGATATCTGTATCATAACAACCTCCATAATTTTACTTTCACACAATTTATAAGGTCTTATTTCCACAAAAAAAGATACGAATCGTAGTCTCCTACCCGTACCTTTCGACATCATTTATGTTATATGCAAGAGCTATCCTTATATCACTCTTTTTCTACGTTGCTTATTATAGCTCCATAGCTCAATCATACTCCCTGTCATTTAGGGTTGTTGTATTGAATTGTTATTCAAGCAGTTTTCAATTGTTTCAATTCTTCACAACATAAAAACGGGTAAGACGACTTACCCGTTAAACTCTTTCATTATTGGTTAAGGCACCTTACTTTCTATTTATTTAATTTTGGGCAGACTTCTAGCGTAACTGCTGAAACTACATGTGTAATTCCAGACAAAGACATAGGCAATCTGTCAATCATTAAATTTTCAAATAGAAAATTAAGCATCTTAAACTCCTCGTAAATTATTTCTTGTTAAATAGTACCATATTACTTGTAGATAATCAACCCCACAATTACGAATTCTATTTTAGTAAAGAGATGAGTGAATTGCAAAACTAAGTTCCACCCCCACAGATGATATCATAAATATCATCAAGTTTTAATTTCTTATCTACAATCTGAATCATTCGTGACGTAGCATTAAGCTTAGCAACCATTCCTGTAAACTGAATATATTCACCGCCTTCCTGACTACTATGCTTATCCTTTAGGAAATATACAACTGTAACAATAGGATGATGTCCACTTATCAGATGTTGCTCAATTTTACTCAATTGTAAATCAAGATATTCCTTCGATTCCTCCGATAATTCTATCCGAGGTACGACAATTTTTTGCTTTGCAACGATTGCCTCTTCATACCCCTTAAGTGCAGCAAATGGAACGAATATCTTAGCTCGATCAGCAACTGGCATTCTTGGATGTTTTACCTTATCTGAGGTCTTTAAAGGATACTCCATATTAATGATGTCATCATATTTGTGTGTAATCATAGAATTCGATGATAATTTTAGTTTTTTCATTGTAATCTCTCCTATGCTTTATGTCCACCAATTTGGTTGTTGCGTTCCATTGTTGTTGCACCTTCCTCTAAATTCACTCCTTTTAGAATTGCATTCTTTCCAAACTTCTTCTTAATGTTAAGCATTGCTTCCTGTAGCTTACGCTCTTTCGCTAATTCGACTGGATTCGTAAACAAATCAAACTGTTCAAAACCCTCTTCTACAAGATTGTTTGCACTTAGAGTAACACGTCGCACCATAAGGTCTTTTGAAACAATATTGTCATATAGATTTAGGACTGCTGCAATAATCTTCTTTGTGCTATTACTAGATGTACCAAGGCTTGCAGTTCCGTGAGCTGATTTTGGTACTTCTCTTCCATAACGATCACGCGTAATCACACCTTTATAGTTCCCTTCATCAACAGTACACCGATCATAACCTATGGTAAGAGTTAAGCTATCAGTTGCCATCTTCTTATCAACAAGGTCAAGTACTAGCAAATCTGTCATCTCTTGCACAATAATTCTTGCTTTCGAAAAATCATAAGGGTATTGTAAAACTTGCCCAGAGGAAATGCTGTTCGTAGATGGTTGATACGATTTTATCTCTTTCATCCCACATGGCTCATATCCCCAAGCATGGTCAATTAATAATTCTGCATCAATACCTAGCATCTGGTATAGAATATCTTCTTGATGGATGGAAAGCCTTGCAACGTCTCCCATTGTATAAATACCGCTTTTTTCGAGCCTTTGAGCGATACCAGTGCCCACTCTCCAAAAATCTTTTATTGGCTTGTGACCCCACAAGAATCTTCGGTAAGATTGTTCATCTAATTCAGCAATCCGAACGCCATCTGCATCCGCTTCTACATGCTTTGCTACAATATCCATAGCAATTTTACTTAGATATAGATTTGTTCCAATTCCTGCTGTTGCGGTGATACCTGTTTTGGCTAATACATTACGAATCATCTCAACAGCCAATTCATGCGCTGTCATATGGTAGAGCTCTAGATAATTAGTTACATCGATAAATACCTCATCAATGCTATATACATGAATGTCCTCTGGACTCACATACTTTAAATAAATGGAATATATATTCGCTGAAACATTAATATAATGCGCCATCTGTGGTGGAGCTATTATATACTCAATCTCTTTCCCGGTTCTTTGCTTTATCTCACTTACCTTCTGAATCACCTCGAACAACCGAGCTCTTCCAGGTATTCCATATGCCTTCAAGGATGGGGATACTGCTAAACATATTGTCTTTTCCGTACGAGTTGGATCAGCAACGACTAGATTCGTCGTTAAAGGATTTAACCCTCTCTCTACACACTCTACAGAGGCATAAAAAGATTTTAAATCAATTGCTATATACACACGATTCTCGCTTTTTGTTTGTGATTCTTTCATCCTTTCATCCTCCTTTCAAACTTTTTTCTAAGCATACCTTTTGAAAGTATCTTGCTCGTCATTTTGCACTTGTATAAACTTGCTATGAATGGGAGGAGCAACATAATTCAGTAGCATACTGTATGAAGGCGTCGGTACTTAGGGTCTGTAATTTAGGCCCTTACGTACCGTTACGACTTCATTCAAGCGAGAGCGTGTTGCGGATGAATTATGTTGATCTTCTCATACTCATAACATATCTCTGTGCAAAATGACTTCAAACTTTTTTCTAAGCATACCTTTTAAAAGTATCTTGCTCGTCATTTTGCACATGTATAGAACTGCTATGAATGGGAGGAGAAACATAATTCAGTAGCATACTGTATGAAGGCGTCGGTACTTAGGGCCTGTAATTTAGGCCCTTATGTACCGCTACGTCTTCATTCAAGCGAGAGCGTGTTGCGGATGAATTATGTTACTCCTCCCATTCTCCAACATCACTCTGTGCAAAATGACGTCAGACTTTATAACAAAAACAGGGCTGCACACTATTTTCTAATGTTACAGCCCTCCTATAAAGTCTATATTCGTGATTTTCATAACCTAATTTCATTCCATTGTGTAAATTGAGATATCACTTTATCATGTCTCGATGTTTTGATATCTAATTTCTTAGATATCTAACTGTAGTTGCACTTCTTCTTCCGCTTCCTGTTTAAAATCAGCAACTTTCTCAGGATTTAATACAGGTAAGTCTTCAAGAGAAGCAATTCCAAAGTTACGAAGGAAATCCTCGGTTGTACCAAATAATATTGGACGTCCAGGAGCATCCATACGACCAACTTCACAAACAAGATTGTATTCTACTAGTTTATTAACTGCATGATCACATTTTACACCACGAATGTGTTCAATTTGCTGTTTCGTAATTGGCTGCTTATATGCAATAATTGAAAGTGTTTCCAACAATACATCAGTTAATACATGTTTTTTGGGTACATGGGCAATCTGAATAATCGACTCGTACATACTTGCCTTTGTACAAAGCTGAAAAGAATCTTCTAGTTCTATAATCTGAATTCCTCTATCCTCTTGCTGATACATATCCATCATATTCCGAATGATACGGCGTATGGTATCAACATCATGTCCTAAAGCAGCCGCAATTCGATCTACTTCTACCGCATCACCCATTGTAAATAATATCGCTTCAATATTAGCCATCAACGTCTTTATCTCCATATGTAGCCATACCTTTCTCTATTCTATATCATATATTTTCGTTATCTTTCAATTTATTCAATTGAAAACTCATCTACAGATGCTATGTCATTCGCAAGATAATCAATCGTAATATCCTCAAATAGTTCATCCTGATGAATCTGAATCCGTTGCATTTTCATTAACTCAAGAATTCCAAGGAAGGTTACTATAACCTCCATCTTTGTAGCCTGCAGTTCTAATAATTTACGAAAACTGAATCTACGATTCTCTAAACCATACTTTTGGATATCAATAATTTTTTGTGTTAAATTAACCTCTTCTTTTTCAATTTTACCAAATTTACTTCGAATCGGGTCAATCTTGTCCACTTGCTTTCTCATAACTGACTGAAAAACCTCATGCAATTTAGCAAGTGTTAAATCTCCTAATAGTTCCTTTACATCAACTTCTTCTTTAAAGTCAATGATATCCTCAGGTACCGTATTTTCCTTAAATAAAAGAAGCTCAGCATCCATCTGCTTGTCCTTTAATTCATATGAGATATACTTATACATCTTGTATTCCAAAAGACGTTGTACCAATTCAGTACGTGGATCTAGTTGTTCCTCTTCTTCCTTTTTCTCTATTGGAAGAAGCATCTGAGATTTAATACGAAGTAATGTTGCTGCCATTACAAGGAACTCACTTATAATCTCTAGGTTTTTTTCCTCCATTGCATGAATATACTCCATATACTGCTCCGTGATTTCCACAATTGGTATATCATATATATTAATTTTATTTTTATCAATCAAGTGTAATAAAAGATCAAGTGGTCCTTCAAATGCCTCTAACTTTACTGGTATTCCCATAAATAATCTCTCCTAGTTTCTAAAAAGCGCCCACGCCTAAGAATGTTTCAAAGATAGATAAGCTTAAACTTGGTATCACTCGTAACACAACAAGTAATAACCATACCATTTTTACTAAATAATCACTTTTTAGCAATGTAACAAATGTCATAGGTTTAGTAGAAGTCAGTATCCAAGACATATCGGTTGTTAACAAAGGAAATAAATTCGTGATTAGCATACCTACGCATATTATAGCATAAGAAGTCAAGAAATACATAAGAAATTCATAGGTAAAGGAACTGTTTTCTGGTAAAGATAGCTTTGCATTCATACCAAATCCAAAGCGCAAGGTACCAACTACGATTAAGAATTGGAGAATTAATGATAATAGTCCAACAACACCAAGTAATTGATTTATTCTTTTTTCCTTCATCCGATAGTAACTTGGTTTTGAAAAACCAACACGGAAAATTGCGCAGAATAACAGTCCAATCGGATCGATAAAATGAATTGGGTTTACCTTTCCTTGGGCTGTTATCTGCATTTTCTTATTCTTTTTTATATATCTACGATAGATGACTACTTTGGGTGCTTCATGAAGTATCATGCAAAATATTCCACCAAGTAGTGATGCTATAAATAAAATAATTCGTTCTTGCATATCCGGATGATATCTCCTACTTTGTTTTTTGTTTAATTTGAACACAAATCAATTCTGGACGATTAAAAATACGAATTGGTATTGTATGTGTTCCCAAGCCTCTTGATAATAACATCACGGAATGACCCTTTTTATAAACACCTGAATCATACTTAGGAAAAATTTCATATCGTGGTGAAATAACACCTCCAAGTTTCCATAATCTCATGATTCCACCATGGTTATGACCAGAAAGAACAAAGTCTGCACCCCAATCGACATAGTTATCAAAATAATCTGGTACATGAGCTAATAGAATCGTATAGGCCTCAGGATTCTTATGGCCGATGCAGGAGGTTAATACTTCATTTGATAATGGTTTGGCTTTCCCACCCTTGTTATAGTAATCCATACTAAGATTTAAACCAACAATTTGTAGCATGTCATCCCCATGCTTTATTATAATCTCAGAATTGTCCAAGTAATAAACCCCTAATTCTTCTAACTTTTTTTTATATTCAAAAAAACTATAATCGCCTTCTTGAACTCGATTCGCCCAACGCAACTCATGATTACCTGGAGAATAGTAAATGGCATACTTTTCTGCTAATTTTGTAAGCAAATCAGTTACAATATTGGATTGCTTCGTCGAATGAATCGTTACCATATCACCAGCAATTAATATAACATCTGGATTACATGCATAAATCTGCTGAAGCAATTTCTTATTATTTTTTCCAAACGTATTCAGATGAAGATCTGTTAGACATACAAACCGCATCCCTTCAAAAGACTTTGGAACAGTATCTTGTTCCATTTTATAGTGCGTTGTTGTAAGATTTTTATTTTCAAAGACTAGATAGATGATAAAACATATCATTAATAAAATCAAAGCAATAAAAACTGGCATATATGATTCCTTTCTGATGAGTCTTACCCATAAGTATTCCTTAATACTATATCTTTTGCACCAACTAATGTCAATAACAAGATCACATGAAATTTTGAATGTGCATCACAAAACATTCATAACCTAACTTTCTTATGAGTTTAGCTTAGTAATGCACATTCTAATTTTTCTTATTCATAACAAGTAAGCAGCTCTTGGCTATTCCTTCTAAAAATACTTATGGATTAATAAAGAAAAATAGTCTCCGTAGCCCGCTTTTTTCACTTCACAAGCAGGTACGATATTTACCTTTCCAAGCTCAGTACCGTTGCAATAATAAACAATCTCTCCTATTGAATCTGTTATCGTTAAAGGTGCTTTTATGGAATCGTAGATTTTTACTTCTTTCGTTATATCTGCAGGTTTAATGTCCCCCATACAAAGATAAGAAAAAGGGTTTGACATCTTTCCCTTCACACTCTCTTCAACCCCCATCTTAACAGTAATATTAGGTATCTCAAGATTTTCTCCACTATCCATATATATACTGCAGTTAGCAAAACCATAATTTAATAATTTTGACGCTTCTGCAAAACGTGTTTTCGTATCTGGTGCTGCCATAATAACAGCAATCAAATCCATATTATTTCTCCGAGCAGTTGCAGAAAGACAGTATTTTGCCAAGCCTGTCGAACCAGTCTTTAAACCAGTAATACCATTATACGATTTGATTAACTTATTTGTATTCGTAAGTCCAAATTCTGTTTGACCTTTTCTAGTTGTATGTACAAAAGTATCCATCCAAACAGTAGCATAATTGCTGATTTGCGGAAATCTTGTAATTAATTCACGCGACATTATCGCAACATCCATCGCACATGAATAATGGTTATCCTCATCAAGTCCATAACAATTCACAAAATTTGTATGATTCATACCAAGTTGTTTTGCTTTCTCATTCATTCGAGCTACAAATGACTCCTCAGAACCAGCAATAAACTCTCCCATGGCAACGCTAGCATCATTCGCACTAGCAATACTAATGCATTTAATCATTGTATCAACATCTTGAGTTTCATTTGGCTCAAGATAGACTTGAGAACCACCCATACTAGCAGCATGCTCACTTACAGGCACCATATCAGTGATCTTTATCTGACCACTTTCAAGTGCTTCAAAAATTAGTAACAAAGTCATGATTTTTGTGATTGAAGCTGGCCTTAATTCTTGTGTTGAATTCTTTTCATAAATAATTTTCCCTGTAGAACCTTCCATTAAAACAGCAGCAACGGAGCTAACATTAAGTCCCTCAATCGTAGATTCTGAAATTGGCTCATTTGCAATTTTATTAAGATACTCATCATCAATTTCTGAAAGTACATCCTCTCCCATATCCTCATAACGCTCACTTGTTTTTTTATCCGTATCGGGCGATGTAACAGTTTCCTTCACATTTTCCTCGGACTCAGACTCCTTCGTACTTTCCTCAGATTTTGCTTCGGGTGATGCTTGTGTTGCCTCTTTCGTGAATGATCCAGTTGTTTTTGTATTAGCAGTTCCAAGTACAATTGCAGTTTGACCATGCATAACAAGTAACACAAAAATAAAACTTATACCTAATATTTTTCTTAGAACACCCTTTTTCTTAAAAACCTCCATACACGTTCATCCATTCATGTTAATTATTACTATTTTAGTCAAACAAGTCTAAAAATATGACAAGTAGATAAGTAAACTTTAAACAAGTAATATGCAATCTTAAAAGGAATTCATGGTACCGTTACCATACACTGCATCGTCTTTCCTTTCGCTTTTGCTGTAATAGATGCAGTTCCAGAAGCTACTGCAGTAACAGTTCCATACTTAGATACTTTCGCTACTCTTTTATTGCTACTAGAATATGACTCAAAAAACCAATTTCCTAATACATTTAGTTTCTTGGAATCACCAATTTTTAGAGTAACCTTATTATAATTGAGTCGAATAACCTTAACACGACACACGAGTGTCTCATCTTTCACTTTTACTTCAATAAATGCAGTTCCTGGTTGATATGCTGTCACCTGTCCAAACTCGTTCGCATATGCAACCTTAAAGTCTGTCGAGGAATAAGAAAGCCTTTGATTAATATTTTTCACACGTAGATGAAAACGTTCCCCACTAACTAAGACAACATCATATACATTAAGATAATTCCCGAACTTAGGATAATACATCCAATAGCGAAAATATACAGATGTCCTCGGAACGATAATTTTTATTGTTAAAATTACCATTACGAGGACAAATATAAATCGAATCACACCCTTTGGCAGATGACAAATCATTTCCATGCATTCACCAATAACCTTAGCTTCTTATTCTATCTTATGAAGCGAAACTCTACGTTATTCAATACTCTTTAACGATTCTATCATATCAACTTTCTTTAGTTTAAAATAAGTAAAGAAGCAAATGATGAAAGAAAAGATTAGTGTCAGTGCTGCACTATAAAGATAGCTTGGTAACTTAATCAATCTTCCAAACATAACAGAGTCGATTTCACATGTTCCAATTACAAATCCATGAAGAACTTTTCCTAAACCAACACCAAGAAGGATTCCTAATACAGTCAGTATTATATTTTCCCGCATGACATAAGAATTGACCTCACCATCATAAAACCCTAGTACCTTCAATGAGGCTAACTCTCTCCTACGCTCATTGATGTTAATATTACTTAAATTGTACAGAACGATAAAAGCAAGTAAACCTGCACTAATAATCAAAACATATATGATGATATTTAAGCTCTCTATCATCGAATCAATACGTTCATTTAAGCTACGTGTTGAGGAAATTGACATAACTTCAGGATAATTCGATAAAATATTGGATAATAACTGCGTCTCAACAGCTTCATCGTCTGAAACTATTCGCAATAAACAGCCATTGTATCGTAGGTCTTCTCCTGTTAACGACTGATATAGCTCTTTTTTCATAAATACATAATGACCAAGATAATTTTCACAAATAGCTTCCACTTTAACATCAATCTTCTCGTTATCACTTATATTTAAGGTTAACGTATCTCCAACAAAGAGTTGTAACAAGGTAGCATATTTTTCAGTCACAATCACACCCTGGTCGGATAACTGCAATTGTTCTTTTGTTTTACGATCTCGGAATAGGAAAAAGTTATGAAACGCAGTGTCATTATCAAGCACAAACAATGTAATGTCTTTCTTTGTATCGTTATGTAAACCTTTCATCAACTTTTTATAAAGTAGCTGAGCGCCTGTAATCTCTTTTTCTGATCTTATACGAATAATAAAATCATTTTGTTCTTGCATAGTAAGGTTATCTTCTAATACAATTTCTCCATCCTGCAACCATAAATCCTCATATTGTAATTCTGCCATGACTCCGATGGAATCCTTAAGACCAAATCCTACCGTGATTAGGCCCATACATCCAGCAATCCCGATGACCGTCATAAAGAATCGTTTTTTATAACGGAACAAATTACGAAGCGTTGACTTTTTTGTAAAATTGAGATGTTTCCATAAGATTGGTATACGCTCTAAGAAAATCCGCTTTCCTGCTTTCGGGGCAACTGGACGCATTAATTGGGCTGGTTGTGCTGTTAGATCTCTCATACAGGCAATATAAGTTGCTATCATTGTACAACCAATTGCTAAGACTCCTGCTAGAATCGCATCATATGGGCGGTAACTTGTTAAAATATATGGCAATCCGGCATACATAATTCGATAAGCGTTGATAACAACAAACGGAAAGATTTTTTGTCCGAGTAAAGCTCCAAGAATGGACCCACATACTGTTGCTAAAAAACAATACTTCATAAATTTCCCAGCAATCGAGAGTTTTCCATACCCTAACGCTTTTAAGATACCTATCTGAGTTCTCTGTTCATCGACCATACGTGTCATCGTAGTTAAGCAAACTAAGGCTGCAATAAGAAAAAAGATAACTGGAAATATTTTTGCTATGGAATCAATACGATCGGCATCTGTAATATAAGAAACATAAGATTCTACCCAGTTACGATCACCAACATACCATTTTGGTATTGGAACTGCGGCAAGCTCTGCTTCTTTTTCATTTATTTCTGTTTTAGCTGTTTCTAATTCTTTCTCTGCTTTTGTAAATTGTAAATCAATGTCTGCTTTTTGTTGGTTGAGTTCCTCTACTGATTGTTCATACGTTTCCTTTTCGGTATTGATTTGCTCAATCATAGGAGCTAATACACGCTCAATATCATTTTCACCATAATGAATTGAGGTAAGTGCTTGCTTCTTCTCTTCCAATTGTGCTTCAGCAGCAAGTATACTTTCTTCAACTGTAGATAATTGTTCCATTGCCTCATTGATTGCTTGATAAGCCTTCTTTTTTTCCTTGTCAATTTGAGCTAAGTTCTCATCATACTCACGATTTGCTTCTGCAATCTGTTGTCTTGGATCTGCCATAATAGCTTCATAACGTTTTGAGCACTGTTCGTTAGCAATTTCTTCTACTTTTGCTCTAAGGCTATTAACTTTCGTTTCATAGTCATCACTATAACAATCTAGCGTACTAGCACCTTCTACTTGAATATATACTTCAGAATAAACATCTTGAAGGTAATTTGATTTGTTAAGCACAATAAAGCTATTGATTGTTCCATTCCCAAAATCACCATTACCACGAAAAATAGATAGATAACGTGCATCATTGCAACTTCCAACTATTGTTAAATTTACTTCCTTTAGAGAAGTGTTTAGATTTTCCCCTTCCGTTAGAAGCGTTATCGTGTCACCAATTAGATAACCAGTGTTTTTTAAGAATAAAGTATCTACCATACATTCATTATCAGCAGTTGGTTTTCGTCCATCGACTAAATTAAACTGATTTATCTTTTGATTATCCGAATAAGATTTTACCACAATATCTTGATCTGTTAATCGAACAAGAACGTCCTTCGTATAAGCACCCTCTACTTCTGCAACTCCATCTAGAGAAGCTATTGTATCTAATTCCTCATGTGTAATTCCAAGTGTTCCAACGACATACAAATCCATAAAATTAACTTCATCATAATATGTGTCACTTGATTCTAGCATATCAGCTTTACAAGCACGAAGTCCTGAATAAAAAGACACACCCAATGCTACAATCAATAATATAGATAAAAATCTCATGAAGGTTTTCTTTATTTCAACTCGAAAATCCTTTTTTAACGCACTCTTTTTCATGCCCCTCTACCTACCATTCAATCGTTTCAACATCCACTGGATGTTCATTCTTCACTACTTCCTTTACACGGCCATTTTTTATACGAATCAATCGATCAGCCATAGGCGCTATCGCTAAATTATGAGTAATTACAATAACGGTCATTCCATGTTTACGACACATATCCTGTAATAATTTCAAAATTGCTTTTCCAGTATTATAGTCAAGTGCACCGGTTGGCTCGTCACAAAGCAAAAGCTTCGGATTCTTAGCTAGTGCTCGTGCTATTGATACTCTTTGTTGCTCACCACCTGATAATTGGGCTGGAAAATTGTCCATACGGTCTGATAGCCCAACGTCATTCAGAACTGTAGCCGCATCCAATGGATTCATGCAAATTTGTAAAGCAAGTTCAACATTTTCTTTTGCCGTAAGATTTGGTACTAAATTGTAGAACTGAAAAACAAAACCAATGTCATTTCTTCGATATGTAATAAGTCTTTTTTTTCTAAATTCACTAATGTCTTCTCCATCAACAAAGATATGACCACTTGTACAACTATCCATTCCACCTAGAATATTTAATATTGTAGTTTTTCCTGCACCGCTTGGACCAACGATAACTGTAAACTCCCCTTTTTCTATTTCAAAATTAATTCCATCAGAAGCATTAATTACCACATCACCCATCGTATAAATCTTTTTTACATCTTTCATTTCTACAAATGCATTCATATGTCCTCCTCCTTATGTTTATATCTTGCATACCTCATATGTTATAAAAAGAATAAGCTTTATCGTATTCTCGTTGTGCCCTAAAGTCCCACACGTACTTTGTGGGCTTTGGAGCAAAGCACGCTAGAGATAATATACAATAAAGCTCATTCAATCTTTCCTACTCTTCTAATATAACAAACACTCGATACACTTGGAACTGCTTAATCTTACCACTTTTGAATACCGTCCTTGGTTACGATTCCATAAATATGATGAGGAGCCTCTACTTTTTTGTTTGTTATCGTATATGCATTTAAAAAGCGTTCTTTCGCTAATTTAAGTTTTTCCTTATCATTAGCATATAATGTAGCTAGTGGCGTACCAACTTCTACATAGTCACCAATCTTTTTATAGATCTTCATACCAACCGTTAAGTCAATTGTACTATCTTTTGTTTCACGTCCACCACCAAGAACTAATGAAGTCATACCAATCTCATCCGTATGAATATTGGCAACATATCCTGCCGTTGTTGCACAAACATCCTCGACAATATTAGCTTTTGGGAATTGATCCGTGTCGAATACTGGTGCATCATTACCTCCCTGGCAACGAACGAATTCTGCAAATTTTAACAAGGCACTCCCATCTTTAATCGTTCCTAATAATTTTTCACGAGCTTCCTCTGCTGTTTGCACTTCACCTGCTCCAACTAACATATAAGAAGCTAGTGTTAAGCTGGCATCTAATAAATCCTGCGGACCATTACCCTTTAATGTCTCGATTGCTTCAATTACTTCAAGGTTGTTCCCGACTGCACAACCTAATGGCTGATTCATATCTGATACTACCGCATAGGTTTGACGTCCAACACCATTACCGATATCCACCATTGTCTTGGCCAATTCAAAAGAACCATCCAACGTCTTCATAAATGCACCACTACCCGTTTTTACATCCAATACGATGACATCTGATCCAGCAGCAATTTTTTTACTCATAATAGAACTAGAGATCAAGGATATGTTATCTACCGTTGCTGTTACATCTCTTAATGCATAGATTTTTTTATCCGCTGGAGCTAAGTTTGCTGTCTGTCCAACAATTGCTAACTTCATGTTATTAACATTCTCGATAAATTCTTCATCACTAAGTGCAGTTGTAAAGCCTTCAAAACTCTCTAATTTATCGATCGTACCACCAGTATGTCCAAGGCCACGACCTGACATCTTAGCTACTGGTACACCAAGCGCTGCAACCATAGGTCCTATCACAAGTGATGTTTTATCACCAACACCACCTGTACTATGCTTATCTACCTTTTTCCCATGAATTCTGGAAAGATCGAGCATATCGCCACTCTTAGCCATTGCTAAAGTAAGCTTAGTAGTTTCATCCATATTCATTCCCTTTAAACATACTGCCATTAAAAATGCAGACATCTGATAATCAGGAATACTTCCTTTCGTATAACCATCTATGATAAAGTGAATTTCTTCACTTGACAAAACTTCTCCATTCTTTTTTTTCATAATTAAATCATACATTCTCATAGTACACACTCCTTATATCATTAAAAAATTACAGGTAATTGGTAAATGATATCCTATGATACATATTTCCCTATAATTCACTCATAATGCATAATAATAGTATACTCACTTTACTCAGGAAGTACAAGTTTTTTATAAGTCTCGACTTTATATATATAATCCATTTCTATATTTCATTGACATTTTTTAAAAATGCTATAAAATGGGAAGAGTAAATCTATTGTAATAATGAACTAAAACAAATGAAAGGTCAGGTACCTAATATGGGATTCCATTATGTACAAAAAGTTATGACTCCTGAAGAATTAAAAAGTACTTTCCCCATGACCTCTTATGGCAATCGGGTAAAACACGAACGTGATACTATGATAAGAGATGTCTTTACGGGAGCCTCAGATAAGTTTTTAGTAATCATTGGACCTTGTTCTGCTGATAATGAAGATGCAGTTTTAGATTATATGCATCGTTTAGCACAGATTGCAGATAAAGTTTCTGAAAAGATAATTGTGATTCCTAGAATTTATACAAATAAACCACGTACCACTGGAGAAGGCTATAAAGGAATTGTACATCAACCAGATCCAGAAAAAGAGCCAGATTTACACGAAGGATTAGTTGCAATGCGAAAGATGCATCTTCGTGCCATTAATGAGACTGGGTTAACTGCTGCTGATGAGATGCTTTATCCAGAAAACTGGCCATATGTCGATGATATGTTATCCTATGTTGCAGTTGGTGCGCGATCCGTAGAGGATCAGCAACATCGTCTCACAATCAGTGGTATGGATGTTCCAGCTGGTATGAAGAACCCAACTTCAGGTGATTTATCCGTTATGCTTAATTCATGTGTTGCAGCACAAGCTTCTCATGCTTTCTTATACCGTACATGGGAAGTACATACCGATGGCAATCCACTTGCACATACAATTTTACGTGGTGCTGTCAATAAACATGGACAATGTATTCCGAACTATCATTATGAAGACTTAATACTCTTGTTAACTATGTACAAGGAACAACCTCATCTAATGAATCCAGCGACAATTGTAGATGCAAACCATGCTAACTCGAATAAGATGTTTTCTGAACAGCCAAGAATCGTAAAGGAAGTGCTCCATTCTCGTAGAGTCAATGATGATATTGCTAAACTTGTAAAGGGAGTTATGCTAGAAAGTTATATCGAAGATGGTTGTCAGAAGGTAGGTGGTGGCATCTATGGTAAATCCATTACAGATGCTTGTCTTGGATGGACTGAAACAGAACGCTTAATCTATACGATTGCTGATGGTCTATAGAATTAACGTCATACTGCACAAAGATATGTTATGAATATGAGATGCCAAACGTAATTCATTCGCAACACGCTTTAGTATGAAGTCGTAACGGTACGTAAGGACCTAAAATACAGGCCCTAAGTACCAACGTCTTCATAACAGTATGCTCCTGAATTACGTTTGGCATCTCATTCTTAGCAGGTCAATTTATGTGCAAAATGACATATGCAAATGTAGAAAAGTACTTAATAGTTTCCTCTATTGAATTAATCTCTTGGATGAGTACGCTTATAAACTGAAAACGTGCTTGACTTATCTGCCTGTAAGAATTTTTGAGTAGCAATTACATCTGAGATACCCAGCAATTCTTGCATACTATTAAGATCAGCACCATTGGAAAGCATATGAATAGCGAAGGAGTTACGGATAATTTGTAATGATATTGAATCTTCAATACCTGCTTGTTTTGCATATTCCTTGACAAGTTTATAGATTCCTTGGCGTGTAAAGCCTGTACCCATACGATTGCTAAACAATATTGTCTGATCTGGCTGTACTAACTTTACATCTTCAAAATACGCTAAAAGCGCATTTTTTACTGTTTGTCCAAGTGGTAGTACACGTTCCTTACCCTCACGGTCAATACAAATGCTTCCAAAGCTTATATTAACATCTGCTATCCTTAATTTAATCAATTCAGATGCCTTAATCCCTGTTGCATAAAGCAACTCTAGAATTGCACGATCTCGTCGCCCAGCCATCGTACCTAGATTCGGCGCCTCTAATAATGCAGTCATCTGTTCATAACTGATGGATTTTGGAGTAACTTTATCCACCTTTGGTGGATGAATACATTCCGTCGGATCGTCTTGTATCACTCTCTTACGTATCAAAAATAAGATAAAGTTTTTTATTGCAGCAAAACTTCTCGAAATCGTCGCTGCTGATTTTTTCTGCTTTTTCTGATATAAAAGATATGCTTGCATTCGAGTATCGGTAATTTTAGAAAACTCTGTTATCTTTTCCTTTGAAAGATACGCAAGAAATTGTCTTAAATCTGTTGCATACGCTTGATATGTATTTTGGGATACTGACTTAACATCTTTTAGATAAATCAAATATTGCTCCAACCAGTTTTCCAACTCTACCGCCCCTTTCGTATCTTAAAATAAAGTTAATGCTTTTCGAATGAAAAAGCTTCCTAAAAATGTTTCCATCACTGCTCCAACTAATAAAGCTAATAGTAACATTATAATTAATCTAGCATACTTTTTCAATAAGCTAATATTATGTAAACTTGGAGTGGCCTGACCATGATTCATCTCCATCGTTAATTGATAACAATACTTTAAGCATAGCAATGCTACTGGGATGTAAACAAGACCATGTGGTAACTGATAGGAAAGGTATAAGATAACTCCCTTCCATTGATACGTGATAACTAATGAGGTAAGCAAATATCCAATCTGAAACCCTTTGCTTATAATGAGCCAACCTAAATAAGGAATACCAAGAATAGTTAAGCTAATGACCCAAATTAAAAAAAAGCTTTTTCCACAAGAAAAAAAGATATATCGAAACAAATCCCAATACTGTATGTCCATATTCTTAATTGTATTAAAGTATCGACTACTAACACTATCAATCCCAATCGATAGTAAGTTCTGAGTAACCTTTGCATATATTCCACCAATTAATAGACTCAATAAAAAAAGAACTAATGCTAATTTCATTGGTTCTTTTCTTCCTAAATGAATTCCAAATTGTCTCATTATACTATACCTCCCTATCATGAGTATCCTAACTTAACATATGATACTCCTCTAGAGATTAGTACATTAATTCTCCTTAATTTGTTTGTAAGCTAATATAGCAGCAATCGTCTTTGAATCTTTAATTGTACCATCCAAAATCATAGTAATTAATTCCTCTAAGGAGTGTCGCTCAACGTTTAAAAATTCATCCTCGTCAAGATGTTGCTTCGAAGGATATAAATTGGTAGTATAGTAAATACTAATTAATTCATTGCAAAATGCTACCGTTGTATAAAGATCCATAAGATGCTTCACATTCTCAGCACGATATCCGGTTTCTTCCTCGCATTCGCGTGCTGCCGCTGCCATACGATCTTCACCTTCATTCAGTCCACCAGCTGGAATCTCAAGAGTGTATCTCTCAAGTGCATTACGATACTGGCGTACCATAATAATGTTACCATTCTCATCAACCGGAACAATAGCAGAAGCTCCGCGATGCATGATAAAATCCCATTCCGCTGTCCTTCCATCTGGAAGTTGCATCGTATCCTCGTAATAATCAATAATATGTCCCTTATGTATTAATTTACGATTAATTCTCTTATATTCATCCATGATAACACAGCCACCTATCCTAAACATATAATTTTTTTTGACTCAACTAGATGTATTATCATCTAATTGAGTCAGAAATTAAGTAAAATATATTTTATTCATACAATAACTGTAGCATGTTTCTAACAATTAATCAACTATTTTAAGTCAGCTACAAATGTAGCAATTCGAGATACGCCCTTATCAATTGTTTCAATTGATATTGCATAAGAAAGTCGAATATGATCATTAAAGCCAAAATCTTCACATGGAATAACCGCAACATTATAATCAGTTATCAAAATATCTGCCAAGCGAGAAACTGTCTCAACCTTTTGACCTTGATATGACATTTCTAGAAGCTCGCTAATATCAACAAACAGATAGAAGGCTCCTTGTGGCTTTTGAGCATGAATATGAGGTATTTTAGATACCTTATCATAGATAAAATCTCTTCTCTTACCAAAGGCTTCCCTCATTAAAGCTACCGTTTCTTGTGGACCAAGTAAAGCTTCAATTGCGGCCTTTTGGGCAATCGAATTCGGATTGGAAGTTTGATGAGATTGTATACTTCCCATTAGTTTTGCAATTTCAGGTGTAGATCCCGTATATCCAATTCTCCAACCAGTCATAGCATAACTCTTAGCTAGACCAGAACATGTAATCGTTCTTTTATATATCTCTTCATTTAAGGATGCTATACTAACAAATTCTTCGTTATCATAAACAAGATACTCATACATCTCATCTGCAACAACATAAATATCTTTTTCAACAACAACTTTCGCAATTGCTTCTAATTCAGCCCTTGTATACAGCATACCAGTAGGATTACTTGGAGTGTTTAACACAAGTGCTTTCGTTTTATCAGTGCAAGCACTTGCAATCTGTTCTGCAGTTACCTTATAACCTTGTTCCTTTTCTCCACGAATATAAACTGGAATACCATCAGCTAATCGAATAATTTCTGGATAACTCAACCAATATGGTGCAGGAATAATTACTTCATCCAAAGGATTGAGAATTGCTTCAAAAATATTAGTTAAGGAGTGTTTTCCACCATTACTAATTACAATTTGATTTGGTTCATAGTGCACATGGTTAAAATGCTCAAATTTCTCACATACAGCTTTTTTTAGCTCTGGCATACCAGAAGCAACCGTATATTTCGTAAAACCTTCCTTAATCGCTTGAATCGCTGCATCATTAATATTATCTGGCGTATTAAAATCTGGTTCTCCTGCTCCAAACCCAACAACATCAATTCCTTTTGCCTTTAGTTCCTTTGCTTTTGCTGTAATTGCCAATGTCGAAGAAGGTTTTACTGCTTGCGCTTTTTTAGATAATGTCAATGCCATATTGTTCTCTCCTGCTCATTCTTTATTTTTTAGGTGTTACTAATTCCAGTTCATGCATTAATGCTTATACTCATAGCATCTCTATGTACCAATTCACGTCAGACTTCTTTCTTATGAACTTTTGAAACCTAAATCTAGAGATATAAGTAGCGTCACTCTACAAAATTCCTCTAAATTAAGATAGACGAATATCTGACTTGTCGATGTGTATGATTGTATACACGCATTATCAAGTACATTATAACAAATTTTAGTATGAATGCAAGAAAAAAATAAAAAAAACCTAGAAACATTATGTTTTCTAGGTTTTTTACTTTATTCATATTACTTATTTCGCATAATCTGTGACGCGTGACTCACGTATCACATTAACTTTAATCATGCCTGGATATTCTAATTCGGATTCTATCTTCTTTGATAAGTCACGAGCGAGTAAAATCATATCATCATCGTTCACTTGGTCTGGAACAACCATGACACGAACTTCACGACCTGCTTGAATTGCAAAGGACTTATCAACCCCCTTAAAGCCGTTGGTAATATCTTCTAACTGTTTTAATCGGTTAGTATATGTTTCTAATGTTTCCCTACGAGCACCAGGTCTTGCTGCAGAAATTGTATCAGCAGCTTGAACAATACACGAAATTATAGACGAGAACTCAACATCACCATGATGGGATTCCACAGCATTAATAACGATTGGAGATTCCTTATACTTACGGCATAAATCAACACCAATCTGTACATGTGTTCCTTCCATTTCATGATCAACTGATTTACCGATATCATGCAATAAACCTGCACGTTTTGCGATTCTCACATCAACTCCTATTTCACCAGCTAATACGCCAGATAACATAGCAACTTCGATGGAATGCTTGAGTGCATTCTGACCGTAGCTTGTTCTAAACTTCATCTTTCCTAACAATCTGACAAGTTCTGGATGAATTCCGTGAACACCAACTTCAAGAGTTGCTGCTTCACCTTCTTCACGAATCATTGTTTCAACTTCTTTTTGTGCTTTTTCCACCATTTCTTCAATACGTGCCGGATGAATACGTCCGTCTACGATTAATTTTTCAAGTGCTATTCTAGCAACCTCTCTACGAATTGGATCAAAGCCTGAAAGAATAACTGCTTCTGGAGTATCATCAATTATTAAATCAACACCAGTCAAAGTTTCAAGAGTACGAATGTTTCGACCCTCTCTACCAATGATTCTACCTTTCATCTCATCATTTGGAAGTTGTACGACAGAAATTGTTGTCTCAGCAACATGATCTGCTGCACATTTCTGAATAGCGGTAACAACGATATCCTTTGCTTTTTTATCAGCTTCTTCTCTCGCTTTACCTTCTAATTCTTTAATCATCATTGCAGTTTCATGCTTCACTTCATCTTCAACAGTTTTAATTAGATATTCCTTTGCTTGTTCGGAGGTTAGACCAGAAATCTTTTCAAGTTCAGCTACTTGTTTTGCATGAGACTCTTCTACTTCTTGATAAAGTCGATCAAGTTCTTGCTCTTTCGCCACTAACTTGGCTTCCTTCTTTTCCAGTGCTTCCGTTTTTCTATCTAGATTCTCTTCCTTCGCTAAAACACGCTTTTCATAACGCTGAACTTCAGCTCTGCGTTCCTTTGCTTCTCTCTCAAGCTCATTTTTAGTCTTTATTGACTCTTCCTTTGCTTCGAGTAAGACCTCTCTCTTTTTAGTTTCCGCTGTTTTTAAAGCTTCATCTATAATTTCTCTTGCCTTTTCTTCTGCGCTACCAATTTTACTTTCAACAACTTTCTTGTAATAACTGATAGCTATTTTCCAAACAGCAAGAGCTACAATGATTGCTGTAACTATAACAGAAATTACTATCTTCAAAACTTCAGTCACAGGAGCACCTCCTTCTTTATTTAGTTTTCATTGTACATAAATACAACATATAAATTTTATACTGTTTTTATAAGTATGTCAAGTATTCATTGGAAAATTTTATGCATTTTGTAGTATAATATCGTAAAAAGTCAATACCGATTATATAGTTTCGTACATGTTCGTTAAATAACCACGATTCTTCTTATTATCCAACTTGTTCTTCGAATTCTAGAATGTATTTTTCCACTGCGATTGCTACTCCATCCTGATCGTTGGATTTTGTAATCACATCTGCTTTTTCCTTCGCTTCCTTACAACCATTCTCCATTGCAACACCTAAGCCAGCATACTCTAACATCGTTATATCATTTAGGCCATCCCCGCATGCCATAAGATGGGAACGATTTGTTTTTAATAGCTTAAGAAGTCGACTTAAAGATGAAGACTTTTCCACTCCTAATGGCATGATTTCAAGAAAATATGGCTCAGAAAAGAATATATTCAGTTGACCTTGAAATAGCTCTTCTAAGTACTTTTTTACAGGAATTAATTTTTCATGTTCACCAACTATTAAGCACTTTGCTACTGGTGATGTAATTGCATTAGTTAGATTCTTGACTTTTTGAGCTTTCGTCTTATTAATAAAGCATTCTTTTAACACATATGGATCAGTATCATTCTCACTAATCACTTCATTACCACGATATGATAATATAGCCACTCCATACTGCTTAGCGACCTTACATAATGTTTCAATGCAATCCATTGGCAATGCATTCTCATAGACTACTTTTTCACTTTTACAATCAATGATCATTGCACCATTATAAGCCAAAATATAACCACCATATTCTTTCATATTTAGCTCTTTTGCTAAAGGAAGAATTCCCATCGTTGGTCTTCCTGAGGCTAAGACTACTCTTACTCCTTGTTTCATAGCCATTTCTAATACTTCCTTCGTTCTCTTTGAAATCTTTTTGTCACTATTGGTTAAGGTTCCATCCAAGTCGAGTGCTAATACTTTTATATCCATGAGAAATCTCCTTGATAAACTTTCATACGTATTCTACTATAGCGATAACGCCACAATATGTCTATATTACTTGATTCCTAGAGTCCTGTCAAATTAAAATCCTAACTATATGGCGATCAACTGCCAAATAAAAAATGTAATACCAACGAAATCGTTAGTACTACATCTTAAATAAAGATTAAATCTCCTTTTGTGTATTTTCTTCATTTTTAATTTCCCAATGAATTAAAAATGTCAATGCTGCTCTTAATAAGATAATACCTCCAACTGTCAAGATTTCTTGATAATCTCTAACAACTACAGTACGTAAGATCTCACTTCCGAGCTTAAATTCTAATCCCATCGCCATTCCTTTTGCAAGATTCAGTCTAGTCAATGGCTTTCTTTTTACATACTCATATGTGCCACGAATTCCAGAAACAATTAACACAAATACACCAACATATTCAAATAATAGGATGGCAACATCAACAATCCATGCCAATCCATCATGTACAAATTCCATACATTTCTCCTATCTAAAACTAGATTGCCAACAAGAATAACACGCTTCGTGCAATTTTCTAGCTCTACTCTATTTGTTGTTTTTTTCCACGTTATTGTAAAATGTTATCCAACTAACTCTTCTAATAACTGTGAGACTTTCTCAACCATACTTTCGTCTGTAAACTGGCAGGTACCAACTTTTTTATGGCCTCCACCGCCATATTTTAACATAAGACTACCAACATCAATCGTTGCAGTTTTATTTAAGATGCTATATCCAACAGCAACAGAGCAACCCACTCCATTGCGTCCACTTACAATCCAAGCAGAAATATTCTGTTCTGGATACATACTATAAATCATAAAACGGTTTCCTGTATAAATTGGATTTACTCCACGTAAGTCAGTAATAATAACATCCTTTTCTACTCTAGTATAAGTCTTTACCATATCTTCAAATTTTTCTGTTTGTTCATTATATACATCTATTCTTTCCTTCACATCAGAAAGTTCTAAGATCTCTTTTGTCGTCATTGTCTTGCAGGCAACCATTAATTTTTCCATTAATTGATAATTAGATATTGTAAAATCTCTCCATCTTCCTAATCCAGTTCTAGGATCCATTAAAAATCCAATTAAAATCCATCCCTTTGGATTCTGAATTTCGTCAATTGTAAGATTCCCAGAATCTACTTTATCAACTGCCTCCATCAAATCATCATACTGTGGAAATCTTTCTTTCCCGCCATAATACTCATAAATAATTCGAGCGCAAGATGGAGTCATTCTGCTTTCTCCTTTAAACTTACCCTCCAGCTGATTTCTTTCATGCTCACTTGAATGATGATCGAACCATAAACCGCATCCTTCTACAAAAGGAACGTTTGCAAGACAATCATTTTCCGTAATTTCCACTAAACCATCTTGGATATCTTTTGGATGTGCAAATTTCCAGCTGTCAATAATGCCGGCCTCTAATAATAGTGCACCACATGCTAATCCATCAAAATCCGAGCGTGTTACTAATCTCATTAATCTCTTCCTCCATTTTTTTGAAGTGCTAAATTTATATATTTTTCGTGCGATAATATGTATTCACACATTATTAATAAAACAATATGTTGAAACTTGTTATATTTATTATATAAAACTTTATTAAAAATCTCAATCTTTTATTTTTTTATGTAAATATTTGTTTTTTCAAACAAGAAGATAGGATAAAAATCTATGGAATCATATCACATATGAACAAAGAAGGAAGGGTGATGGTATATTTTGTTGTAGCGCTTTGCTCAGAAGCTCACAAAATACATGTGAACTTGTTGGGCGCTCCAACTAATGACTTCACCCTACCTTCTATTTTCATTATCTGGCTATTGAACAGCCCTATATTTAATATCCTTCTTTACTCAATAATTTTAAGTTTAATTATTTATTCTAAATCATCAAAATCGAATGCGGCCGCCTTTGTATAGTTTGTAACCTTAGCTTCAAAAAAGTCTGTTTTTGTATTATTTAAGTTCGAGAAGGATTCAATCCAACTCATCGGATGCTCTGTTATCTCAGGATACAACTCTTCAATTCCTATCGCACGTAATCTTAAGTTCGACAAATACTTAATGTACTGGTCAATTAAGTCGTTGTTAATTCCTAATATTTGATTATCTGTTACATACTGTCCCCATGCGATTTCATGCTCAACTCCAGTACGCATCATTTGTTGAATCTCTTCTTGCATCTTTGGTGTAAATAATTCTTTATTCTCCTTCTTCAATTCCTTAATTATATCTTGAAATAATACAAGGTGTGTGATTTCATCACGATTTATATATTTAAAAATCGTACTAGTCGCTGTCATCTTTCCTTGCCTTGCTAGTGTGTAGAAAAAGCTGAATCCAGAATAAAAATAAATACCCTCTAAGATATAGTTTGCAATAATTACACGTAAGAAGTTCTCGTCAGAAGCCTCTTCATTAAAGCGCTGGTAAATATCCGCAATAAATCGATTACGTTTTAATAAATGCTCATCTTCTCGCCACATATCGTAAATCTGATCTCTTGTAATTGGATTCGTAACCGTATCAAGAATATAGGAATAGCTTTGCGCATGAATCTCTTCCTGAAAAGCTTGTATGTTTAACAGTGAAGAAACCTCAGGCGCTGTAATATAGCGAGATAAATTCGGTAAGTTTTCACTTTGAATCGAATCTAAAAAGTTCAAGAAAGAAATAATTTTATCAAATGCATTTCTCTCCCCATCCGTCAAGTATGGGAACTGCTTCACATCCTCAGTCAAGGAGATTTCTTCCGGAATCCAAAAGTTATTTAACATGTTTCGATACATAACACGTGCCCAATCGTACTTAATTCGATTCCATTCTCTTAGATTCGTTGTATTTCCATGAATAATGCTTTGTGTTCCACGGTCACCAAACTCATTAAATATTTTCTTCTTTTCCATAGCTTTCTTGTATGATAAATCATACATTCCTTTCCTAATAATCGTAGCCGATTTAAGTGTAAATTACTTTATCATTTTACAAATAAATAAACTTACTTCGTATGGGATGATAATCGTAATTGACACCAAATCATTTCTATAATAAATACAATTTTTTATTACGAAAAATATTGTTTAGCTAGAACAACTTGTACATTCATCCATCTCAAGAGACTGATTACGTATATAGTAAATTGTCTTAACACCACATTCCCATGATAACACATATAAATTAAGAATATCCTTTGCTTTATATTCTGGTGTAATATAGAGATTAAACGATTGCGATTGATCAATGTGACGTTGACGAATACCACATGCTTTAATACTAAATTCCTGATTAATTGTGTGAGCTTCTTTGTAATACCAGAAATTATGTTCATCTAGGTCAGGAGCAGTCTTTGGCATAAAACTTCCCTTTTTCTCTTCGATAAAGTAACGCTTAAAGATTGGGTCGATGCCTGCCGAAGTATTTGCAATATTGGAGGTACTTCCTGTCGGTGCTATCGCAGAAATATAGCCATTTCTTAACCCGTAGGTTTTTACATCAGTTGCAAGCTTTAACCAACGTTCTGATTGATATCCTCTTCGAGTGAAGTATTCTCCTGTTTCCCACTCGGAACCTGAAAATCCAGGATAACTACCTTTCTCTTTAGCTAATTCCATGGATGCCTTAATTGCTTGATAAGCAATTTCTTCAAATAAACGATCTGCTTCTTCAAGATGTTTTTCACTTTCCCATACAATCTTATGATTTGCTAGATAATGATGATATCCACTAGTCCCAAGACCAATTGCACGATATTTGTCGCTTGTAATTCGTGCTTCTACTACTGGTGTCTGATTCATTGTAATGACATTGTCTAACATACGAATTTGCAATGGAATGTTGTTCTCTAAATCGCTAAAAGATATCTTCCCAAGATTAATGGAATTGAGATTACATGTAACCATATCCCCTGGAGCTGTCTTCGTATGAATTTGAAGGCTTCCATTTTCATTTACGATTTCCTCTTTTATTAGCTTCGTTTCACTCATATTTTGAGCAATTTCTTGACATAAATTCGAGGAGTAAATAATACCCTCATGTTTATTCGGATTTGCTCGATTTACAGTATCACGGAAGAATATAAATGGGACCCCTGTTTCTACCGCACTTTTCATAACTTTCTTCATCACATCCAACGCTGGAACTGTAATACGTTTTAACATTGGGTTTGCCTCACAGGCTAAATATCGACGAGTAAATTCTTTTTCATCTTCCTCATCATAACAGTCTTCCAAACGAAAGCCCATAAGCTTCTCCACTAGATATGGATCAAATAAAGACCACTCTTTTCTTTCCTTTAGGCGCTCCATAAATAAGTCAGGGACACTTAGGGAAGTAAAAATATCATGTGCCTTTCGACGATCATCACCGTTATTAGTCTTTAACTCTAAGAAATCATATAAATCCGCATGCCAGATATCAAGCGTAATCGTTGCGCCACCTTTTCTTCTTCCAAGCTGATCCACCGCTACTGCTGTATCATTATAAAGCCTGATCCAAGGAATGACACCACCAGAAGCATTTTTTACACCACGAATCTCACTGTTCATAGCACGTACTTTACCAACGTAGATTCCTAACGCACCACCATGCTTACTTACTTGAGAAAACTTCTGATTCACATCATAAATTGACCATAAGTTATCGCCTACCACAGAGATAAAACAAGAACTTAACTGATAGAATGGTGTTCCAGCGTTTGCTAACGTTGGTGTTGCAACCGTCATCTGAAGTTTACTTAGAATATCATAAAACTTCTTTGCATACTCCACACGACGTTCACCTTCTGGAATTGCTAAGTGCATAGCAATTACCATAAAACGCTCTTGGAATAATTCATAAACTTCTTTTTGAAAGCCTTTTATAAGGTAACGGTCTGCTAATAACTTTGCGCCTTCATAATTAAATAAATAGTCACGCTCCGGTTTGATGTAAGTTCCAAGTTCAATGATTTCTTCCTTCGAATAATTTTGAATAAGATAAGTACCGTATAAATTTAAATTCACTAGTTTTTGAACTAATTCATAAAAATCGCCATAACCAAATTGCTTATAGTTACGCTGAATAGCTGCTTCTTTATATAAATCATAGATTAACAAGCGTGCTGCAACATACTGCCAGTTTATGTTCGTTTTTTTTGTCTGATTGCCATCGGAATCTTTTTTCGTACCGATTACTTTCTCAATTGCAGTCTGAATTAAAACCTTTTGAATTTCCTTTGTACTCATCCCATTCACAAACTGAATCTGAGCATCTAGTTCTAACTCCACTGGATTACAATCCTGTAATCCCTCGCAAGCAAATGCTATCATTTTTTTCGTTTTTTCCACACAGAGTGGTTCCATCGTTCCATTTCGCTTTTTAATTGTAATCACTTTTCTACTCCATTCAAATTATAGTTTTTTCTTTGCAGTTTCGACTTCAGTATTCAAATTACTAATTGAGTAAATGTATCTTTTTTAAGCTAAATAGCATGCCCTCAATAATTGGAAACTTTATGTCATATTAGTAATTATTATCATTATATTTAATATACACCCACAATATATTGTATGTCAATATTAATCTGTGCAATATATGGCTTTATTACTTTCTACTTCAAGTAATTATTACTGATAAATAATATCACATTATTCGGATTAATCAAGTTGAAAATAATATCAATTCTTCTATCACAACGCGTCACTATATTTCCCTAGATTGTAAAGAATTATGAATTATTTATATGGAATGGATTTTCTAAGACAATGAGAACATTGATGAAACCCTACCAGAAGATACAACTTAAAGAACAAGCCTCTTGGCTAATCACCAAGAAGCTTGTTCTTTTATGTACCTATATATCTTATAAATATAACTTCAAATGTTGTTCCCTTACCCATCTCGCTTGAAACCGTAATCTTTCCTTTATGTTTCTCTATAATATTCTTCACTAATGCAAGCCCTAATCCAGAACCCCCGATTTCACGTGACCGAGATTTATCCACCCGATAAAATGGATCAAATATCTGAGGCAAAGCTTGCCTTGGTATTCCTACCCCATTATCCTCAATTACTACTTTTACGTAATTTCCCTCTATACTCGAGGTAACAAATACCGCTCCATCTTCATGATTATATTTGACCGCGTTCTCCATAAGATTAAAGATTGCTCGATAAACTAATGTTAGATTGCCTAAAATTACTCCCTCACAATTTCCAACACGTACGGTAACATTACACTTTTTTGTAACCGCGGTAAGATCATTCACACAATCTTCAATCACCTCAGTAAGAACAATTCGATCAGAAAACTGTAAGTTGTCTTGTTTTGATAAATTCGTTAAATCCTCAACAATATGTATCAAACGTTCTGTGCTAACCTTTACCACTTCCAATGTTTCTTTGTAATCATTCTCACTTGGAGCTTCCTCCATTTCTAACACCTGAATTCCTGCTTTCATCGTTGCCAATGGAGTCTTTAGTTCGTGAGCAGCATTTGCCGCAAAGTTCTTTTGTGAATCAAACGAAGAACTTAATCGTCCCAACAGATGATTAAACGATTTGGTCAAACTTCCAATTTCATCTTCACATTTCGGGTCTTCTAACTTTTGGCACAAATTATTTGCGTTAATCGTTTCCATCGACTTACTCAATTTATGAGCTGGCTTTAATGCAATCCCAACACACACATATATGATTGTTACTCCTAGAAGGACCAAAACTGCCATTACAATTATACTATTCTTCGTAAACTCATTCGATGCATCTAAGAAAATCTGATTCACACTGTCCTCATTGGCGTAATTGTTTATGAATGCATCTTCTGAAGCTTTGGCAACTTCACCTGCGAATTCCAAGATTTCATCTAAACTACTATTTCCATTTTTTCCAAATTCAATTTTCTTGCCATTTAAATTTAAGCTCATTCCATCAGACAACGACATATCAAAATAATTCTCGTAAGTTGTCTTTGCATCTTTCACCGAAATTACTGTAAATACACAAGCCATAGCAATTAGAATAAACGCACTGATTAACGTAATCTTAGTTCTTAATTTAATTTTTTTCATCTTTTTCACCTAATTTTTATTAGTTCTTACAGATTTATGATTCCTTGACTAAATGACAGTTCTTACAAATCTATGATTGGTTTTCTTAGTGATGAACTAGTATTTACTTAGTTTTCTATCTGATATCCAATTCCTCGTATGTGCCTAATCCACTCTCTTTTTGTTTTCTCCATTAGTTTTTTACGTAAAGAACTCATATGAAATTTAAACGTATTCGAAAACAAATCAACTTCGCTATCCCAAACATGTTCAATCAATGTTTCTGCACTGACTACTTCCTCTTTATGTACCATGAGATATTCTAGAATCCCATATTCTTTCTTGGTTAAGTCCAATTTAAGCTCACCATAACATACCGTTTTACTCTTAGTATTTAGAATTAATTCCTTATGAGATAAAACTATCTCTTCCATAACGACACGCTGAAACAGCGTATTCTCGCCTCTAACTCCAAAAAGTCAAATGGTTTTACTAGATAATCATTGGCACCATCATCAAGACCAGCTATTCGATCTTCAATATCAGTTCGAGCAGAAAGGATCAAAATCTTAATTTCTTGATTTTTCTCACGAATCCGATGCAAAACTTCCATGCCATCTAGCTTTGGTAAATTAAGATCTAACACAACCAAATCATATTCATTTTCAAAAAACATCTCAAGCGCCATCTCGCCATCATCTGCTTTATCAATTGCATATCCGCATTTATTGAGACCTTTTGCAATAATGCCTTGTAGCATTTTTTCATCTTCAACAATTAATAATTTCATAGTATCTCCATTTTTTTTAGTAGACAAAGTATAACTTTAACTATCTTTAGTGATAGGTACGAATCACATTTCCATTCTCCTTCATTGTCTCAACTAAACTATAACCTTCCACTGTTAGATTTTCTTCTGGAATATTCATTGTCTTTAAATAACCGTCATCAAACCATATTTTTGCATGAACATTTATTCCATTGATTGTTTCATCTGAATCCATAATAGTTACATGATCCCATGACTTCCAGTCTTTATTATGAATAAAATCTAGGGAATGGTTCACGATATCGTTTATTGTAGTACAAAAGAAACTGCTCATATTTTTGGAAAACTCATTCCATTTTTCTTGTTCAGAAGAATCCATGAATCCACTATCTTCTATCTCGTCCCACTCACCCAAACCTGGAAATGCAATATCAAGATTTAACTTGAAATCCTCTGCATTAATATGAAAGCCATCATCATCCCAGCTAACTACATCGCCATCGATATGAAAACCACTTTTATCAAATCTCACAGCTTCCGATCCAGTTAAAATGTCCTTAATTACCAATTCATCATTTGTTAACTGAAAGTTACCATCCTTATCTTTGATGTCTATCTTACCATCAAAAATAATTGCCTGACCATTATCATCCTTCACACTTATGCCATTCTTGTTAAGTATTAACTCGCCATCATCAAAGGTAGCTATTAATGAGTAGTTATAATCATCTGTATCTTTTTCAGATACTTTATCTGAGTTTTCATTTTGAACTGACTCTGTATTTTTTTCTGTATCTGACTCATGTTCAGACTCAGTATTTTTATCTTCAGTATTTTTATCTTCTGTATTTTTATCTTCTGTATTTTTATCTTCTGTACTTTGGTCTTCTAACTCCTGTATCTTCTTATATGTACTGTTCAGATCCATATCTACACCATCTGATACAACTTGGTTGGATGCTGCTAGCTCTTGTTCTGTCACACTCTCTTCACTTAGTAAATCACTTGTTTCATTCTTTCCACATCCTGTAACTGCTAAACTAAATATGATTGCGCATACAACTGCTGATTTGTTCCAAAATTTCTTCTTCATCTTTTTTAATCTCCTTCTTTATCAATTTGATAAAGCGAGTATATCAAAGGAAAGGTTAGATAAAAGATAGATTTCATATAATAATAAAATCATTACTAAGATTGGACTGTTAAAAAACTTTTCTATAATTTCACTCGTCATTTTGCTTATAAATATACTTGTAAAAATGGGATGACAAACATAATTTAGGAGCATACGGTTATGAAGTCGTCGGTACGTAAGGCCTTGTATCTTAGGCCCTTACGTACCGCTTAGAACTTCCTTTGCGCGAAAGCGTGTTGCGTATCAATTATGTTTGTCATCCCATACTCTTAACATATCCTTGTGCTAAATGACGTCTATTAAGTTTAGGAACACTTACTTATACTAAATCTCCAAGGTAATAGAAACCTTTGCATTCCGTTAACTTAACCATCTGTAATGTTCCTATTAAGGAAGCATCTCCCTTAAAATGAACTAAAAGATTATTGCTTAATCGACCAGTCACTAACGAAGAATCTTGTCCATTGATTTCTTCTACAAGAACTTCTTCGATTTTTCCTTCATCCTCTTGAGACAATTCTCTTGAGATTTTTTGAACTTCCTCTAATAAACGGTTAAATCTATCTTTTGCAATATCGTCTGGAACTTGCTCATCCATCGTTGCTGCTGGAGTACCTGTACGCTTACTATATAGGAATGTATACGCACTATCGTAACGTGCCTTGCGTACTACATCTAAGGTATCTTCAAAGTCCTCCTCTGTTTCTCCTGGGAAACCAACAATAATATCTGTTGTTAATGAGATATTTGGCATTGCTGTCTTTACTCGGTCAATTAATGCAAGATAATCTTCTTTTGTATACTTACGGTTCATTGCTTTTAATAACTTCGTGCTACCTGACTGTACTGGTAAATGAAGGTGATTACAGATTTTTTTACTGTTCTTCATCACTTCAATTACTTCATCCGACAAATCCTTAGGATGTGGTGTCATAAAACGAATTCTCTTAAGACCTTCGACAGCTTCCACCCTCTTTAATAACTCAGCAAATGTAATTGGATTCTTTAATGTCTTTCCATAGGAATTTACATTCTGGCCTAGTAACATAATCTCAACGACACCATTCTTCACTAATTGTTCGATTTCATGAATGATATCTTCTGGATTACGACTTCTTTCACGTCCACGAACATATGGTACAATACAGTAACTGCAGAAATTATTGCAGCCATACATAATATTTACGCCGTCTTTAAATTTAAACTTCTTCTCACTTGGAAGTTCCTCAACAATCTTATCCGTACCTTTCCAAATATCAATGACCATCTTTTTTGTATTCATTCTTTGATACATTAATTCGGCTAACTTAAAGATGTTATGAGTACCAAAAATAATATCCACAAAGCGATAGCTTTGCTTAATTTTTGAAACTACATGTTCTTCCTGCATCATACAGCCACAGAGAGCAATTTTTTTATTCGGATTTTTACTTTTTAGATTACCTAAAAATCCAATACGTCCATATACTCGAGTATTCGCATTTTCACGAACCGTACAAGTATTATAGATAACAAAATCTGCTTCTTCCGAATCCGTTGCTACATAACCAACGGTTTCTAAAATACCTGCTAATTTTTCAGAATCCTTTGAATTCATTTGGCAACCAAAGGTTTGTACATTATAGGTCAGATCACGTCCAAGTTCCTCTTTTTCTTGTTGGATTACTTTTTTCATCAACTCCATAAAGTGGTACTGACGCTCAGGTTCTGTACTTGGTAATACATCAATGTAGAATCTTAGAAGGATTGTATCTTCAATCATTACTTCATCTTCTAGTTTTCCACCATTTGCATGAATCACTTTACGAGCTGGTGCATTGTTCTTATCGCAGGTAAGCAATGCTTTCTTAATTCCAAGAGTATCTGCAATTTTAAGAGCTTCATCTAGTAATTTCTTCCCAAGACCTTTTGAACGGTAGCTAGGACGGATACCAAAGCTTAAGTGTCCCTCATAGGATAAGGTATCATTTAATTCATGACGAATCTGTACTGCACCAAGTATAGAGTTCGAATCTATATCTACGTAAAAGTACACATCAGATGGAACCAAGCCTTGCTCTTTACAAAACTCAATTTCATTACTTCTTACGATTTGTTCAAACCATTCTTCATAAGAAAAACCACGTAAACTAGTTACTTGTGGAATCATCTCCTGGCATTTCTCATTCCATTCACTCGAATAAGCAAGATACATATCTTTCATATCTAACGTTGGTTGTAATAGTTCTAATTTCATGTTTCCTCCCTTACACACAAAAAGTCAATGTGCAATTATCTATGTTATAGTGCCTTATTTATCGTGTTTACATAATGTTTTTTACACTTCTTCTATTCTATATGTGCAAGAGAAACAATGCAATAAAAATTTGATAAAATTCTTGACAATTCCATACCTTCTACTTACGAACCACAAGATTCTCTAAGAGTAACGACACGATTGAAAAGTTTCAGTGTTCCGGATGTTCCCAAACATTTAAAACAGGAGAACAATACAAAAAACCGATACGAATAGAATGCCCCCATTGTGGTCATACCCTTGAATTATATGGCGGTAGCTATTTTTAATATTTTATTTTCAATCTCGAGTTCCTTGATCGGCTTCTGTAGAGCTTCGTATTCCTTTGCTGTAATCTGTTCATTTTCAGATACTTTGCAGATGAAAGCTTTCAAAATTAAAAGTATTTCAACTTTTTGTGTCCACAGTTATATACTACCACCATATTGTATAATTGCGACATTGCAAAAATATCTCTATTAGCTATGTATCACACTACTAGCAAGATGAGTAAAATGCCTGATAAAGAATGGTTTGACAAGTATGAAAATGTAAAAGAAAGTTTAGATTGTAAAGTTGATTTAGACTTTTATTTTTATGAAAAGCAAATTGGTGGAATTTCAGTTGATATATTAGAAATCGGTAGTGTGAATTTTCCAACGGGTAACGTAGTTGTATGTGATACACTTGTTGAGTTAGAAGAATGTCCAGCTTTTATTCCAAAAGTCCCTATCGGTACTTATCCAGTGAAAATTTGTATAGCTCTTAACGAAGAATATGGTAATCGTTATGCTTGTGTAAAAGTTGCAGTTACCAATCAAAATCTTTAGGACTTCGCGAGTTTTGGGTCAAAACACCTGCTCTTTTACATGATCTCCTTGAGAATTTATAGATAATTAGTGCAATTTATGTAAATATATGTTATAATATATGAACAATTAAGCAATCTCAAGAAATATGGGTATCATTCATTAATTAGAAAGCAAGGAGTATACAGCGATGAACGTAAGCGATTTAGCTACAAGAAGTAATATAGACTTATATAACTCTATGAATTTAAAAAATTATCTTGATGGGGCTCCTCATTTAAAACATCGAAAGTTAAGAGATGCATATTTCAACACATCTAAAAAAGTATTGCTTGACTCAAATATTACTGTTCCGACAGTTCTAGATTTGGGTGCAGGAGAAGGAACAGCAACCTATTATTATTTATCTCAAGGTGCAAAGGTAGTTGCAGTTGATATATCTCAAAATCAACTGAGTGTATTAAAAGATAGATGTGCTCAATATAGTGATAACCTAAGTATTATTTGCGAAGACATTAATGATACTGTTAAAAGAAATGATAAATTTGATATAGTCATCATTAATTCTTTATTACACCACATACCAGACTTTTGTAAGCTTTTGGATGAAGTTAGTAATATGTTAAATCCAGGAGGCCAAATATTTACATGGCAAGATCCCCTCAGATATGATTCATTAAATAGATTTACATTATTGTTTAGTAACTTTACTTATTTCGCTTGGAGAATACGAAAAGGTGATGTGATTCAAGGGATTAAACGTAGACTAAAGCGTAGTAGAGGTATATATTCAGATGATTTGTATGATAATTCTGAATATCATGTTGTGAGAAATGGCGTTGATCAGGATAGTATTGTGGAATTATTTAAAGCAAAGGGGTTTGAATTTACGTTAATAAAATATTTTAGCACTCAAAGTGGATTCTGGCAATATCTGGGTGAACTATTACATTTTAAAAATACCTTTGGTATAATTGTAAAAAAAGTTAATAAATAATCGTTCATATATTAAGAACGGAGTGAAACAATCACTGATCGTTTCACTCCGTATTACTTCATGACTCATTGAAATAGAAAACTCCTTTCGTCTCATCACCATTTTTTCTTATAAATGCTTCAACACTATAATCATCAATTTGATAATAGGTTACAATGTAAGCGCCTAATTTCAGGGTATATTTTCTTTGCTAATAGATATCTTTATAATGAGTTAGGCACATAATTTATACCTATTATTATTTAACTCGAATTCATAAGTATCATTGCTCTATTTTTGTGAGTGATCATTAAATTCTTCTTGTGGCTCATACGTAATAGGTATAATTCTGTCTCCTCTTCGGTCCTTTACTGACATATGATTAATCTCCCATTACTACATCGTTAATTTTATTTACGAATCTGACCATTCCCAAAGATAACATATTTATTAGAAGTAAGTGCTACCAAGCCCATTGGTCCTCTTGCATGAAGCTTTTGCGTACTAATACCAATTTCAGCACCAAATCCAAATTCTCCACCATCTGTAAATCTAGTAGAGGCATTCACATAAACAGCTCCAGAATCAATCTCATTCGTAAACTTCATTGCGTTCTCATATTCTCTTGTAATGATTGTTTCAGAATGACCGGTGCTGTATTTATTAATATGTGCAATCGCTTCTTCAATATTATCAACAACCTTGACAGAAATCAATCGATCTAAATATTCTTTTCCAAAGTCCTCTTCGGTTGCCGCTTCCATCTGTGGACAAACTTTACGTGCACGCTCATCTGCGCGAAACACAATGAGTTTTTCCGTTAAACGCTCATAAACCTTTGGTAAAAACTCCTCTAAGACTTTACTATGAATTACTAAAGACTCTAAAGTATTACATACGCCTAAACGTTGTGTTTTTGCATTATCAATAATATCTAACGCCATATTAAAATCTGCTGACTCGTCAACAAATGCATGACAGTTTCCTGTTCCTGTCTCAATGACTGGAATTGTACTATTTAAAACGACAGACTGAATCAAACCTGCTCCACCACGTGGAATTAATAAATCTATGTACTGATTCATCTTCATCATCTTCGTTGCAGTTTCTCTAGAAGTATCCTCTAATAACTGAACCGCATTAGGGTTAATTCCTATTTTAGCTAATGCCTCCTGCAATACTTTCACAATCACAATATTCGAGTTGATTGCATCGGTACCTCCACGAAGAATGACTGCGTTTCCTGTCTTAAAGCAAAGACCGAAGGCATCTGCTGTTACATTCGGTCTGGATTCATAGATAATTCCAATGACACCGATTGGAACACGTTTATTCATAATCTGAAGCCCAGTCGGAGTGTTTTCCATCGAGATGACCTCACCAATTGGATCCTTTAGCGTTACTACAGAACGAAGTCCATCTGCCATACCTTTAATACGATCCGTTGTCAGACGAAGACGATCAACTAAAGATTCCTTTATCTGATGGTCAATTGCGTTCTTAATATCTATTTCATTTCCAGCTAATATCTGTGCTGCATTTTCTTCTAATGCATCTGCACAAGCTAGCAATCCATTATTTTTTTCTATCTGTCCCAAACGATTCAACATTGTAGATGCTTCACGAGCATTTATTCCTATCTTTTCTAAATATTCCATAACACTTTCCTCACTTTCTATAACTTCTACTTATATGCTCCGTTCAATCTTTATAAAATCCTATTACTGTTTCTTCTATATAGTTTCAAGTGCAAGAATGAACTCCAAAACTTAATAGATTCTTTGTTCGGTCACAATAAAATCCACTTTTTTGTCATATTCATCAGGTTCTAATGCTTCTATCATCTGAAGTTCATAACATAAGGCAATCTTTGGGCTAATTTCTTGATCATGTTTTTCTAGAAAGCGATCGTAATAACCACCACCATATCCAATCCGATTTTTATTATAATCAAACGCTACACCAGGCATAATCATTACTTGATCATGACGCTCCCCAAATACTCCAATTTCATCTGATATTGGCTCGAGAATACCAAATTTACCGGGGACTAGTTGCTCCAATGATTGGATTTTATAAAATTCAATCATACCATTTGCTATGATTCTTGGTACAAATATCTTTTTGCCATATTGCAACCCGCTACGAATTAATTCTAGCGTATCTACTTCCGTTCCAAAAGATACATATGTATATATTTCCTGAGCTGAAGCAACAGATTCCAAACGATTCAATTGCTCTAAGATACAACGAGATTTTTCTTCCACCATCGTCTCGGAAAGCTGATCACGATTACTTAATATTCTTTTTCGAATTGTTTGCTTGTTCATCATGCTTTCCCCCTTTAGATGTTAATAGATATGAAAATTGCTTATGATAATAAGACAAGTCCTATCACCATAAGCTTGATAAATATTTCATTCAAGCGAGAGCGTGTTGTGGATGAATTATGCTTTGGCATATCATGCTCTCAAAAGTTCTTTTTGCAAAATGACGCCCTAGTTAAGCTTTTTTGCTTTTTCTGAAAGATCCGTTACCGAACCATCCTTTTCTAAAATGCTAATATTGTTTAACTGACCACGCATATTAGCACGAATTGCCGCTACATATTCTGTGCGCAATCTCAACTGCTCCGCTTTTTCATCTTCCGTTAAGCCCTCTGCTTGTGACTTATGATATAACTCATTTATTCTAGTAATTCTTGAATCGTCCATTTTCTTTACTCCTATTACTATTTTGCTTAATAATAAACAATGTCTATTATATTAGCTGTGTACCTCTTTGGTTGCCTACTCATATTTTGCATTCTATTTTACCGAAATACTCTGTAAAATGCAAACACATTTCATATTTTCCACATTTTTTTAAATTAGAGGTAAGTTCACTTTATTTTTTTCTACTTATTCTCTTGGATACTGAGCTGTTACTATGTAGTCTATGAGATGAAAGTTCTTATTTTTATGAGCACAAAACAAGGTTCCAACATTGTCACCATTAATGATGTGTCGAATTGTACTGGTATGTTCCCCATTTGCAATGACCATATCGGCACCAGAATCTGTAGCTATTTGAGCTGCAGAAATTTTAGTAGACATCCCACCTGTACCAAGAGAAGATCCTGCTCCTTTTCCCATTGCTAAAATACAATCATCAATTTCATCAACGATATCAATAAACTTAGCATCTGGATTTGCTTTCGGATCATCGGTATAAAGTCCATCGATATCGGATAATAGAATTAACAAGTCCGCATGAATTAATGCTGCAACGATCGCTGATAACGTATCATTGTCCCCGAAGCCAAGTGCTTCAATTTCATCCGTAGAAACGGTATCATTTTCGTTAACAATTGGAATCACGCCAAGTTTTAATAATTCGTCAAATGTATTTTTTGCATTTTTACGACTAATATCATTAATCATCGTATGCTTTGTCATCAAAATCTGAGCCGTCATCTGATTGTATTCTGCAAATAATTTCTGATAAACCATCATCAGTCTTGCCTGACCAACTGCTGCACATGCTTGTTTTACCGATAATTCCGTTGGTTTTTCCTTTAATCCAATCGATTTACGACCGACAGCTATCGCACCAGAAGAAACTAGTACCACTTCTTTTCCTTGATTCGACAAATCTGTTAACAAGCGAACTAATTTTTCCATCTTCGTTAGATTTAAATCTTCTGTCGCCTCATGTGTTAATGACGATGAACCAATTTTAATAACAATACGCTTTTTATCCTTAAGGCTAGATCTCAACATTTGTATGTCCCCCATATTTCACTAAATAATTGTAATGAATAATTAGAGATATTGTATCACTCAAATAAAATCTTAACAAGTACATATTTCCCACTTATACATAAATATGGAGGATCTAAAATTTACTCATAATTTATATTTGATTTTTATTCGAGTAATTTTATGATTCAATGGTTCATATATGAAATACAAAAATATAACCGTTGCTATCGCATGAATAAAATCAAACGGAATTCCTTGAATATAAGCTAATTTTAATGCTCCAACTGTTAAATGAGAATAAAACATAAGAACCGATGCAAAATTCATAATACCACCATAGATAATGAAAGTAGCAATAAATCCATAAAAACATAGGATGAATTTGGTATGTTTTCTACCCAAAAAAATAATACCTGCTATAAATCCTACAAGTCCAAAACAAAACATCTGCCACACTGTCCATGGTCCTTGTCCATAATAAAAATTGGATACAAAACCCGTCAAGACACCTACTAAGAATCCATCCATAGGACCTAATAAGATTGCTGCCATGATAACAACCGCTAACACTGGTTTAAACTGAGGTACAAAGAAAAACGTAATTCGACCAAGTGTTGCAATTGCTGATAGCGAAGCAATTAGAATGAGCCTTCTACTGCTGAAAGAATTGTAATTCATACGAACAAAAAAGGGAATTGCTGATGCAGATATCATTAACATGCTAATCAGATAATATTTACGATCATCAAAAAAAACAACGCCAACCCATATTACAATTGGAATTAGTACAAAAACAACAAGTAGTGAACTTATCCATACAGCTTTTTTCTTTTCTATATTTTTCATCTTCTCATTCTCCATCTGTTCTTAAACTGCATGCTTTTGCATACTCTATTACCTCTTCTTCCAATACAAATGACTCATTGACCTTACGTGCGATTTTGCTAGTGGTTGATGTATAGAAATAATTATGACTTAATAGGTTTTTTGTAGGTCCTTTTTCAATAATCCTACCATCGAAGAGAAAGTAAGAAATATTTGTATTACTTGCACAGAACTCAATATCATGACTTACGATCACAATTGTAGTCCCTAGCTCATTTAAACGTCTCAGAATTTCAGCAATCTTCTTTTTCATAAGTTTGTCTACACCTTTAGTCGGTTCATCCAATAATAACAATTCTGGTTTTGTCATAACAACTTTAGCTAATGCTAATAGTTGTTGCTGACCACCTGATAAATCATAAGGATGTTGCTTTAATAATCCATCTAACATAAATTCCCTTGCATATGGTTCATAATTAAATGCAATGCATTTTAACTCTTCCTCAACAGTTGATTTTGTAAAGAGATCCTGAGGATTTTGTGGTAACATTGAAATCTTTCGTTTAAATTGTCTGATTGGATCAGAATCCTTGGAAATAACAATTTTTCCACGATAAGGTTTCTCTAGGTTACATAATAAGGATAGAACAGTTGTTTTTCCCTGCCCATTTGCTCCTAAAAAAGATATATAATCACCAGAATAAATTGTAAAAGCAAAGTCCTTTAATATATCTTTTCCATCTCGCTCATACCGAAACCATAAATTTTTCATCGTTACAATTGGCACCGTATGATGGTGTAATATCTCGTATTTGCGTTGAGTTGTCTGTGCCTGCTTTGATGGAGCAAGCTTTCTAAACGCTTCTTCAACACAATTCTTTGCTTCTTTGATTGTGAAACAATCATAACGATTACATAATTTCATAGGGAGCATTACTTGTGATGGTAAAAATTCAAGTAACTGGGACTTTTGCATTCTTAGTGTTTTTACCATGTCTTCTTTATCCCCACAATACAAAAGCTTTGACTCATGTAAAACAATACAACGATCTGCTCTTGATAAGGCTTCATCCAATCGATGTTCAGATAGTACAATCGTCGTACCAAATTCATCATTTACTCGTTTTAAAAGTGCAATAAAATTCTCGGTTGCAATCGGGTCCAACTGAGAGGTTGGTTCATCAAGTAATACTAGTTCAGGTTGTGCAATCATGACTGCCGCCAAATTTAAGATCTGTTTTTGCCCTCCTGATAATTCATGGACTGATTGCTCAAGCCAGTCTGAAATACCAAAGAATACCGCCATTTCTGCAACACGTCTTCGAATTTCTTCATTTGGGATTCCTAAATTCTCTAATGTAAAAGCAAGTTCATGCCATACTTTATCCGTTACAATTTGGTGTTCTGGACTCTGAGAAACATATCCGATGATAGATGCATCCTCCCGTTTCGATAAAGAAAGTAGATTCACACCATTTAAAAGTAACTCTCCAGATAACTCTCCTTCCGGACGAATTGCTGATTTCATAAGTTTTAATAATGTTGATTTACCACTGCCTGTCTCACCAAAGATTAGTACAAATTCCCCCTTTTCTATCATAATATTTATAGACTCTAAGTTTTTTTTGTTAGATAAAGCATAGGTAAATGTCAGATTTTTCGTCTCAAGATATGCCACAGTAATTCCTCCTTTATGTCCATTAGAAAAGGGATCAAACAAAAAAATGTAAATATAAAATAGAACACAAATCCATGCATCAATGTTCTCGGGTAAATTATGCTTGGAAAATAATGAACTGTATAATATGAGGTAAACAATCCAATAAGAATAAGTAGAAATAAACCAACTTCACCCCAAAAATATTTCCAATCCAAATGTGTCATTCTACTATTTTGATAATAAGTTCTACCCTTTAACGTAAATCCTCTAGCTTTCATTGAATCTGAAGTTTCAATCGCATTCTCTAAACACCAAGTAATCAAAGCAGAAATCAGTGAGATTCCATTCATGATACGAAGCAAAGGATTTCCGGATTTTGTATCTTGCCCAATACATTTTTGAGCACGCTCAATGTTATGATATTGTTTCCGATACATTGGAACAAAACGAAATGCCATCGTTAGTAATAAAGAACCAATCGGAAGAAGTCGTGAAAAAATACAAATTAATTTATCTTCAGTTATTATCATATGAAAGATTTGAAAATACAGAATAATATCATAAATCATGAGTCCAGACATTAAGCCAAACAGTATTGATTCTAATGTGATCGGGTTGTTATTCATATAACAAAGAATTGTAACTCCCTGATGATTAAATAATGGATTAATGAGACAAACCATAAGTGCGATTGGAAGTAACTTTCCATTCATAATTAACTGTCTTCTGCCACCAAGATAAACTGAATATAGAAAAGAAGTAAGAAAGGCAACGGCTAAAATGACTGGATGCATACTAAACATTATAAGAATTATCACAACCAAAAAGTAGAGAAAACTTACATATGGGTGAATTCGAAAAAATCTTGATCTTTTCAGTCTACTTTGTGTCATCAAGCCACTCACACCCCACATCTCTTCCTAAATCGCAGGTATATCTCCATTTGATTTCTTCACCATCAGATAAAACATAACGAGAGCATCCATAATTTGGATACCATCCATTGACGCTATACATCCAACCAGATAAATTACCACAATCAAATTCATATAAATTATTAATTCCTTCGATGTAATTCGAATTATAGATTGGTGTCATTGAGTATTCCATTGGTATTCCAGCTTTTTGTGTTTCTCTCAAAAGGACATCAAAAACTGACTCACCTTCGTAAAATATGACTTTTTTACTTTTCATAATATAACCATCATCCGGAACATAGGAAGCCTTTGTACTGTTTAAATCGTTTAGATTATCTTTAATTGTTAAGCAATCAATCGACAACGTACAACTATATGCCTTTTTATGATTGACTACTTGATTTTCTGGTTCTACTGGTAATGGCTTCCCCTCTGGAACAGGATCTGTCTCGTACTGATCTTTTAAGCTCTGAGTTCCATTAGAAACAATACGATTAGGATTCGTTGTATTAGAGGATGATGTTAAAGAGCCTGCTTGCCCAGATGGTTTTCTATCTTCTATCATGGTTTGATCTGTTGTGTTGCTATCCACAGTATCCTTCGTAGTCATCTCTAAGGAGTTATCCTTATCACTATTATTTACACCCAAGGATGTATTTTCTTTATCTAGAACTTCAACCTTACTTAAGGAATCACGTTCAGCATTCTCCACTAGTTCTTCCATCGTTGACCTATCACTTTGAGAAGAAGATTGGTTTTCCTTTGAAATTTCTGTATGTATCTCATCCCCTATTTGATTAACACTGCCTGATTGATTCATGTCAGACGTTTGCTGCGTTACTGAAGAGGAATCTAAATTGCCTTCCTTATGTTCCTCCATTATGGTTGACTTACTATTGTCAGGCTGTATTAAAAGGTCAGGGGTTAATTCTGGCTGATTTAAATCCGCCAAGGAATTTAATGTCGCTACCGCCACTTTATTCTTACTATCCAAAGCAAGACATAGAATGCCTTCCGTTTCATATACAGGATATGAAATTTCTACACCATCTTCTATGAGATTAACGATAGGATTAGCTAAAAAGGATAAGACTTCATCTTTTAACTGATATAGGACAATATCTTCCGTGTTTTGGTGAAATATTTTTATAGTTAATACCGGATATCCATTGAGATTAATATCTTTAGAAAACTGAAATGCAAATACATCACTGGCATCTAAACACTCAGACACTTTCTCTTCCCATTGTCCTGTCTCATATATTGTCAGATTCGTTTCATAAATGGATTGAATCGTTCCAACATCATAAAACCATTCGTAAGCCACACGATCAGTATTACCATAGATTGTTAGCATCTTATCATTACTTAGTGCCTCTTTGAACTGTGTTTGAATTTCCTTATTACTTACTGAAAGTTCAGATGGTGTTCCATTCCATTTGATACCAAAAATTTGAACAGCAACAACGATACACAGAATTAAAATTGGCAACAATACCTTTGCGTATTTTTTTAACTTGTATTTCTTTTCTTCGTTCATATTGCCTCCTTAAACATCAAAATAGCGTTATGGAACAATATACATTCCATCTTTACATACTATATTATTTTTTTGAATTGATATCGAATTACTTTCATCAATCGTTGCAAATGTTGCTTGAGAAAAGGTGATTGGAATCGTTTCTCCTTTGCTACAACTATCCCTCACCTTGAATTCGATACGAAACAGCACATCTTTTCCTTCTGGTAGATGTTCAAATTGCAGTGCAGCATTACCTGCAGTCATATCCAGATACATGGTTCTAATCAAACCATCCCGATTCGCTAAAGCAGCCTCATAACTCCACTCTGGTAATATCTTACTAGACATCGTTTGATTCTCAATCGTAATATTCCCTTGTTTTAGCTGAATAAATTCTAATTGAGTAGGATCAAATTTTAGTTCGAAACTAACTGCTGGATATATGCCAGGAAAATTTCCTGCAATTACATCTACTGTTACATAATTTCCCGGAAGTAATATTGCATCAGCTAATGCAATATGGAATAATTTTGAAGGCGGATTCGTATCTTTTTGCTTTTTTTTAATAAAACACATTATAACTATGAGCACTAAAACCCCAATCAACACAAGAATTAACAAGGTTCTGACTCTTTTTTTATTACTTAATTCTATTTTTTTCATTTAATCTACCCAAATTGTGCCTTTCTGACCATACTTAATCATAGAAAGGCTGTTACCGAATGCAAAATCGACATAACAAGTCTTCTGCATATTGCAACAGCCCCTTTCTCTTTTTGGTAATAAATATATGTATTCTACTATTTCAAGCGAATTGCAAATGGTTTTAACTTTACAAAGTATTCAACAACAGCAAGAGCATCAATCGAGTCAATTTTAGAATCTCCTGTAACGTTATACGTTAAAATTAACTCTGAATTCACTTCTACCGTAGATTTTCTTAGCCATAAACTCACCATATTTAAAGCATCCTGCGCATCAATTACAGAGTCCTTATTCGTATCTGCAAAATTAATTGACTCCAATGGTTCTGATGTATAACTATAGTAATTCTGAGAATCAATTAACTCTTCCATTGTAGTTGCGCTATCTACTAACATAATGTAAGTAGTAACACCTGAATAGGTTGAAAAATCGTTTGAATAATAAAGTTTCGAATAAGTATTATGTTCTGACTGAAAACCTAAGCCAGTGTTCATTTCACTTAAGCCTGTAATCGTTACCTTAACTGCTTTCTTATTAGCAGGAATCCAATCACTTCCATCACCCTGATATAATATAGTGGCAGCAATATCAAGTGAATTTAAAGTTATTTCATGAACTGGAGTTAGGTCTATATATGAAATAATTGCTTCTGAATCTTTCATCTGTCGACATGAACTTAAGGTAAAAGATAGTTTGTCTTCTGTTGAAAAAGGTTCTCGAATTTTAAAGGTAACATGAACAAAATCTTGTAGTCCCTCTTGCGTGGATGTAATTTCACCACCATTTAAGATGTCCATATATACAAACCGCAATGCTCCATCATCAGCATTCCAATTCAGTGCTCCACCTAGAATCGTGGACTCTGTAGTCACGCTTACAACCTCAAGATTTGGATTGTACAAGATTACACCATCAATCATTGTCGCTGCTTCAGTAATAGAACCTAATCGCAAAGTAATATTGAATTCAGAACCCTTACGATTATCGAGATTACTTGGTACTATTAAAGTTGCTTCTTGTGATGTTATAGCTGGGCTATCTACTTGAACATCACTCATATCATAAAGCCCTTTTTTATTTTTTAAGAATCGATCATATGCAACTAAAGCATAGCCTGCTTGTTCTGTTGCCATCTGATCATAGGTACTTCCTGTATGGGCAAAACTAAACATACCATCTTTTTCTACTAAATAAGTATATAAATTGGATAAAAGCCAGGAACCATCCTCTGTTATAAATCTTTCATCAGTGGCAGGGTCAATATTTAAAGCACATAAGGCACAAATCGTCTGTGCTACTGATTCAGAATTTTTCGTTTCCCAAGAAGATAAACCTCCATCTTCTTGTTGTTGTTCTGATATTGCGGTTAGCCCTCGTTCCACCGCTTCCTTCACTGTCTCATTGGTATTGTAATACTTAGCTAATCCTTGTATTGCCATCATTGTAATATCTGGATCTGGAGTTTCTCCACTCAGTGCCCAGCCACCACCATCTATTTCATTATCTAGTATGTATTGAATTAAATTCTCTCTTGTGGTCTGAGTTCCACTACCTTGAATCGTTGGTATTTCATAATTGCCTGTATCAAAAGCGATTAACGCATAGATAGCTCCATTTATTCCTTGCCAGACTGTATTCTCGTAATTGGCTAATGGCTGTAATAAATTATAGCCGGCAAAGTCTGCTGGATTCTCTCCTATTGCTGATAAAGCAATGATAACTCGTGAGTATTCTGTAAGTTTTCTTTTATGCAGTACTCCATCCTTCTCTTTTACATAAGCAGTTAAATTAGTAAGATATGTATTCTTAAATTGTTCTGTAATCATCCCTGATCTTGCTAATTGTAGTACTGCCCACTCTCCACCAACTGAACCACAGATAGGATTGGTAACTGTAGCTAACATAAATTCTGATGTTTTATTAACTACGTCTTCAATGGTATAAGGTAATGTTTTTAGTGGTGATTTTGTAGGAGTCTCTGATGAATTCATAAATTCATCATAAGCTATCACTAGCTGTTTGGTAGCATTTAAAACCTCATCCTGCGTTGCCGTAGTACTTAATGCAACATGATAAGCTGACTGATAAGCATTGTTATTAGTACTTAAAAAATCAGGATTATCTCTAACAACCGCCAACTCTCTAATTAAGTCTCCTTTGTCAGCCTCTGTATAATACGCTTCATTTCCCCATTCTGTAATATAGCCTAAATCAGCTCCATATCCATACAATGTAAATGCCCAACGAATGCATTCCCCTCCAGAAATGTCATATGCTGCACTACCAACATGAATCATCTCATGATCAACAGTAATCATCCAGCCTGACATCGAGCAATAATCAAATTCACCTAAATATTCGTCATTATTTCCATCATTTCCATCATTGCTTGGTCCACCGTTATCCGTGATATAAGATGGTATATCAACTACTTTGTTCTCAGTATCTTTTATCGCAGATAGATAAAATGTCCTTTCCTCAACTGAACCACTATACTCATATTCATAACCCAATGTTTCCAATAATCGAAGTGTTACTGAAGCAGCAGTATCCCCCTCTTGACATTCGACACGTGTTGGCTCTATCAGATATCCTTGTCCAAGTGTTCTTTTTTCCACACATACCGTGACATATTTTTTATCCTCTGATTCTTTACCATATACGACCCCGTTTGCATAGATATATGGTACTATGAGACTTGTAATCAATATAGTCATCAAAAGTCTCTTTATCTGGTGTTTTACCTTAAAATTAGGCATAAGAAATAAACACTCCTTTCCTTACAAAAGTATGTTTATAGAAAGAACTTGCAGGCAGGTCTCCGGACTTAGCGTCATCCTACTTTCTCACCTTCTCGCTGTTAAGCAATGGTTTATTGAGATTTCGTCTTCCTTACCGTTGTGTAGGCAGTTCTGGTTTTTCACCAGATTCCCTATTATCTTTTAGCATTCACTAAAAGCACCTGATTCTTTACTATTAAATTAATTTGTTACTATGCGCTAGCGTTAGTACTTTACAACTCTATCACTCTTTTCTACTAATGTCAATAAAGTCTCCACTTGATCCCTAAAATAACGTAATAAAAATTATTAGTTACTATATCTTGCAGCTAACACTTCAAATACTTTTAAACCGTCCACTGCTGCTGAAGTAATACCACCAGCATAACCAGCACCTTCCCCACAAGGATAGATACCTTTAATTTCACTTTCAAGATACTCATTACGATTCATACGAACTGGAGAAGAAGTTCTCATCTCAACACCAGATAGAATTGCGTCGGAATCCGCAAATCCAGGAATCATACGTTCAAACGCTAACACACCTTCTACGATGGTCTCACTAACCTCTTCTGGTAAGCATTCGTGTAAATTAGCTAATTCGTATGCTCCCTTCAAATTAGGTTTTATATGACCTAACTCAACACTCTTTTTCTTTTCCTTAAAGTCTGTAAATCGCTGAACTGGAACTTTGCCATGTCCAGTTTGATAGGCTAAAGCTTCATAATATCTCTGAAACTCCATACCACTTAATGGAGTATCCTTCGCCCCAGGAATATTCAAAAAGTCTTTATCACCAACAGTTACAATAATTGCACTGTTCGCATTTTCACCAGCACGGTCATGATAACTCATACCATTGACAACAAGTCGCCCCTCTTCTGACGATGCATTTACCACATAACCTCCTGGACACATACAAAAGGAGTAGACTGCACGACCGTTACTTGCCTGATATGTTACCTTATAATCTGCTGCAGGGAGTTTGGTATAATCATCTCCATATTGATTTTGGCTAATAATCTCCTGTCTGTGTTCCATACGCACACCAACGGCAAATGCTTTTCTCTCCATCGGAAGTTGATTGCGATAAAGCATCTCAAACGTATCACGGGCACTATGACCAATTGCTAAAATCAAATCAGAACAAGGCAACGTAAATGTTTTCTTTTCCTTAAGCTGTTCTAAAACAACTTCTGAAACCTCACCATTGACTGTCTTAATGTCTTCCAACTTCGTGTGAAATAAAACCTCTCCTCCACGTGACTTAATATCTTCACGCATATTTTTCACAACTTCTCTAAGATGGTCAGTTCCAATGTGTGGCTTATTTAAATATAAGATTTCTTCATTTGCACCATGCTTAACCAATATCTCTAATACTTTTCGAATACGCCCAAACGTATCTTTTACCATGGTATTAAGCTTTCCATCGGAAAATGTACCCGCACCGCCTTCACCAAACTGAACATTGGATTCCGGATCTAAAACATTCGTCTCCCAGAAGGTATCAACATCCTTTACTCGTTCCTCAACACAAGCACCACGTTCCACTAAAATCGGACGGTATCCATAAAACGCTAGTTGATAGGCACAAAATAATCCTGCAGGTCCACTGCCAACAACGATTGGACGATGTTTCATCAGCTCTTTTCCAGTTACAATAACTCGATATGCTTTATCATTCGATATCGTAACATTTGGATTTTTTGCTCGTGCTACCACTTTCTCTTCATTTTTTATCTTCACATCTACTGCGTAGATGTACTTTATATCATTCTTTTTTCTTGCATCAATCGAACGTTTTTTTATTAAAAGTTCGCGAATTTCCTCTTTATTTACTTTTATCGCCTTTGCGACTGCATGGATTAATTCTTGTTCTTTATGGTCGATTGGAAGCTTCACTTGATTTACTCGAATCATTCTTTTACCCTTCTTATTGCTTATATAAGACAATATAACCATTTACTCATAAATGTATCAGTAGAATTATAGCATAAGAAGGATAATCCGTCTATGAATTAAGATATTACTACATCTTTATTTTGAACAAATGTTAATTACTACTTCACCATTGGTACACTGAATCCTCTTTGTTTTGAATTTCGCCCTGTAGTTTCAAATCATCAATAACGTAACTTAATACTTTAAAATTGCCTTGATAAGAAACAATATATGCGTCATCAAATACTGCCAATATCTTTCCATCTTTGCTCTTAACTAAGATTTCATCGGAACAAATCTTCCCCTCATCCGTAATGCAAATGAGTCTCTGGTTAATGCGAATAACAACGTCACCGTTTTGCCTATAAAACATCTGATTGTCTGGATATGTATAGAGTTCTCTAAAAGAATCTTGCATAATAAGAGTATCCTTATAATAAATATTGAATTGCTCTTCCATCATGTCAAAAAATAAAACAACCTCTCCATATTGTCCGACAATGCTTTTATCAAGACGATTCTTGTCTTCCATCGGAATAGAGACCACTTCATCTCCTTCTACAGTAAAAATATGTAACATATTATCTTGATAACCATAGAAATTGCGTCCATCTTGCGTATCTATCATACCATTCGCAATGATTCCGCTTTTTGACTTAATTTTCTTGCCAAAAAGATCATATACTTTACAATCCGTAAAGTTTCCATCACTACCACATAAATAGTACGATCCCAGTTTGCTTATTCCAACCCCAGCAATGTTTTGATGATATACTTCCTTGTAATCCTTCGTAATAATATAGTCATCGGTTTCTTGATATCCACAGGAATCGTTTGGTGCAATATTACATAATATCGTTGCATCATCTTTCGGCCAACATAAAGATTCCATTGTTAAATAAGCTTTCTTTGGGTTTTTAATTCCTAATGACTTAAGTACTTTCTCTTTTTTTACACGAACCGTACCATCTTCATAATAGATAAGACTATCATCATATTTTACGGTACGAATCCATTTAAAGTCCTTATTGTAAATTTCATATTTATTTTCTCCATTTTTAAACCAGTAATACTTCCCATAGGAATATACCATTTTCATATCGGAGCCTAAATCATTGCTCGTTTGAAGACACTTTTTATTGCTTAAGTTGTAAGCTTGTACTGTTTGATTTAATTGATCTTTCCAAGCATATGCTAGCACAAGATCATCTAATTTCTTAATTTCGCTATATTTACAGGATAAAAGCCATTTCTTATACTTTGGTTGATACCAACCGAAAAAATTCTTATCTTCAGCATCGCTTTGTTGTGATAACAAGCCAATCTCTACAGGTTCATCCCCATGAATTACCTGAACATATTCTTTTGTTACAGCATTAGGATATTCTTTAATCAAGTTATAATCCTGATCCAAGATAAAAACATTAGCTATCGGATCATTGTCTTTATACTGAACCATATTATACTTATAGATAGCAGTACTAACAATATAATATGTTTCACTAGAAGATCCAAACTCTACATTCAATTTCAAGTTTCCTTTTTTTAGACCTTTGGATTGATTGCTCTTTGCCGTAGTAGCATTCGATGGTTTTCCTGATGGAATGAATACAGATGATACTTTTTCCTCATCTTCTAATTGAGTATTCACTGATGTTGTCGAACATAATGATTTATCTTCTCGTATGGAACTATTCATAGAATTAATATTACCTGCAAAAAACAAGAAAGTTAGTGCAATGAATAAATTTTTCATAACTCCTCCTCAATTTATTATTTCCACCATTTTCTATTTTCTATATGTCAAATCTATGTCCATATTATTACTTATTCCTTACTAAAATTGTAATATTTTTATCAAAAAACTGGCAAGGAAAACGACATCGTCGTTCCGACTCCAGCAATACTGTCACATTCTATTTGTCCACCATGCTGCTCAATAATATATTTTGCAATATTTAGCCCTAATCCAGAGCCTGGAATATCGCAAGTCCGGGCTTTATTCCCACGATAAAACATATCAAAGATGAATGGCAAGTCTGCTGCTTCAATACCTCTGCCATTATCCTTTATATGAACAATGAGCTGTTGCATTGGTACTGTCAACAGGGAAAATTGTATACTTATTACAGGTCTTTCACAACCATACTTCATTGCATTATCAATTAAGTTTTGCATCACCTGTGTGATTCGATTAGAATCTATATCAAGTAACACATTCATCGGTAATTCATAGGAAAACTTGTAATTTCTCTGCATTACGTCTACTTGATAACCACGAAGCAATGGTTCAAAAAAGTCAACAGCGTAAATCTCATGTTTCTGAATTGATAACTGATTTAGTTGTGATTTTGCATGATCGAGAATATCATCGATTAGCTTATTAAGTACAACCGCTTTCGTTAACATTCGTTGTGCATACTCATTGATTTCCTCTGGAGTCTGAGCCACACCATATAAGATTTGTTCTATATATCCAGTGATTGTAGCAAGTGGAGTTTTTAAATCATGTGAGATACTTGCATACATAGCACGTTCTTTTTCTTTTGATTGCATTTCTCGTTCATGGCTATCAGCCAATTCTTCTCTCATTAATTCAAAATCATGACAAAGTGTCCCAATTTCTCCATCATAATCATACTTTACTGGAACTTTTAAATTACCTGTCAAAATACTCTTCGTTGAGTTATGTAGATCTTCAATTGGTATAAGTATTTCTTTTTTTTCAAATCGATATCTTCGAATTAACGTAATTACTGAAAAAATGTAAAGGAGGCAGGGAATAACCATTTGTACTGCTACTCGATTCGTAACTAAACTTTTCTCAATATTCGAACAATCAACTAGCACAATCTGAGTACCTGCATTAGTTTGAATTGGTACAAGATAAGAATCCACACGTCCAATCCGATGTAAGTCCATTTGTTTTCCAACTACAAACTCACTTATTGTACTTTCGAGCACCTTACCATCAAGAGAAAAGACACTATAATCCATAGAAGATTTCTGTTTTGAGGTTTGATTACGATTAGTTTTTTCTTGTTCTAGTTCATATAATAGAGAATTTACTTCAACACGAATTTTTTTCTCATCAATATTTACTTTTTGATATTTAGTATTAATTACAAATAAAATACCAAGGAAGCATGTCAACAAAATTATTAAAATAATCGTATTATGTAATAACCTTTTATGAACTAGATTTCCCATTTATACCCTGCTCCCCAAACTGTCTTAATATAACACGCACCACACTTAACCATCTTTTCACGAATTCTACCGATGTAGACTGTGATTGTATTAATATCAACAAACTCGGAACATCCCCAGACATGATCTAATAATTGCTCTTTTGAGAATACTTGCGATGGATGAGTTGATAAAAAATTTAGTAATTGAAACTCTTTTGAGGTTAGTTCAATTAAGGTACCACATACACTTACCTTGTATGCCAATGGATCAATCTCAACTTCTCCAAATCTCCTGATGGTTTTTAATGACTCCACAGGTTTTGAAAATGATACATATCTTCGAATATGCGACTTTATTCTTGCCACTAATTCTACTAAAGAAAATGGCTTCGTCAGATAATCATCTGCTCCAATCCCAAGAGATAACATCTTATCCATATCACTCTTTTTTGCTGATAATATCATGATGGGAGCCATTGAATAACTACGTATTTCACGACACACCTCAAAACCATCCACAACGGGAAGCATTAAGTCCAGTAAAATCAAATCAGGAACACATGATTTCGCTAAATCAATTCCTTCCCTACCATCTTTTGCAAGATTTACATCAAAACCCTCTTTCATTAGGAAATCCTTGATAATTCGCCTTAAATCGCCATCATCTTCAATTAATAATATTTTTTCATTCGCCATGGAATTTCTCCTAACTTTAATTCAAGCTATCAATCAACATTTTCGTCACTAAAAAAGGCTTTTGACTCCTGTTAATTTCTTTACCAATTATGCTCCTTTAAAAAAGTAAATATAGTATTCTCTCTCTCATGTCGAGTTTCTGGTGTATAACGCCCTAGATTAAGATCACCATCAATTCTACCATCAGCAAGATAAAGTAATCTTGTCGCCCTCGTTGCTGCTTTTAAATCATGGGTTACAATAACAATGGATTGGCCTTCCTCATTTAAAGCAGTCAAAACATCCAATACTTGTTTTCCCATCGAAGAATTTAGAGAACCTGTAGGTTCATCTCCAAAGATAATCTTTGCATCACTAATTAATGCCCTAGCAATCGATACTCTTTGCTGCATTCCACCAGAAATTTCAGAAGGATATTTATTAGCTGCTTCTTGTAATTCAAACTTTTCAAGCAACCCCATTGTCTTTTTGTTAATGGTAGCCTTATCGGCTAACCCATAGCCACAATATGCTATATTTTCAAATACATTCATATCCGTCAACAGGTTCATATTTTGAAAAATAAAGGATATCTTCTTTTTTCGCATTTCTGCAATTTCTTTCTCACTCTTTTTCGTTACCTCTTCCCCAAGTAGTATTACTTCTCCCGAGGTTGGCTTGTCCATTGTGGATAACGAATACAATAAAGTTGATTTTCCACTACCACTACTTCCCATTATAATAGTAAAATCCCCTTCGTAAATAGTTAAATTAATATTTTTTAAAACATTATTCGATGTTTTATCTACAATAAAACTTTTACATAAATTTTTCGTCTCAATCAAAGTATTTTTCATAATCAATCTCCTATTCAATATTAAAACATAAGGTAATAAACAATTCTAGTAAAAGCATAAAGATTTCATTACTCTTCCATTAATTCCACTGGTGCAATCTTTCGAATCGGCAGCGACATAATTATTCCAATCAACATAATCACAGTAAATATTCCAATACAAACAGTAGCTGTTAACCATATCGGTTTATAGATATAATCGACTCCAGCTGCAATGGAAAATAACTTTGGTGATACTATTTCATGTACAATACATGAGATAACGATAGCCGTTATACTTTGAAGAATTAACTGAAGTAAATTTACAGAGATAATGTATCTTGACGTAAATCCCATTGCTTTTAATATTCCATACTTTCTGCGGTTTTCTCGAGATGTATTATAAAGAAGATTAATAACGTTAAGAAGACTAAATGCTGTAAAAGCTATAAAAAGTACAAAACAGATTGGATTTGACATACTAGTTACAGTAACTGCCTCATTCGCTATAAAATCAAACTCATTATAAACTTTGACTCCGCTAAACTTTGACTCAAAATCCTGTTTGAACTGCTCATAAGTAACGTTATCTTTTAAAAAGAACAGATAATTATCACCCAAAAACTTATTACCTAGTTCTAGCCAATCAGATTCTTGCATATAGAAGGAAACTCCACCTTTTGTCATAGCCGAATACTCTCCTACAATTAAGAAATCAATCTCAACTCCGTTACAGCTAATTGTTAAATATTCACCAACTTTTTTTTCCACACGCTTCATAAAATCTTTCGAGGCTGCAATCTCATGTGGATTAACACAAATTCTACCACTCCTAAATGGTACGTCCTGATATCGTTCCAAGGTAAAATTGGAATAAATCTGAGGATGGGATTCTTCACCACCCAAATCACAATCGATAAATTTCAGGCTGGATGCTGTCTCATCAAAACCCATTCTCACATAATCCTCAACGAATGGACTACTTTCTAGATAAGAAAGATAATCTTTTCCCTTCTCATAGCGAATATATCCATCATATTTTGGTAGATTATTCCATATCTCTTGGTTATTCTCATAGTTCCCCATGGTTAAACTTGCAGCAGATAATAAGATGCATAGATAGAAAGATACTGATAAAATTAAAATAATAAGTAAACTCATTCCTTTGTTCTTCACCAAATTATTAGTCGCTATTGAGAAAGGAGAATGTGCATTTGGTATGAAAGACTTGCATAACTTTTCTTTCGAAGATGACATTCCATACTGCATTGCTTGAATTGGCGTGATTTTATGTATTTTTCTCAATTGTGCCCATATATTGAGTGATAATAAGGCCAATGTCGCTAGGACACAAACTGCACAAACTACATAGGTCGTAGTCGATAATTGAAAACCTTTAATTCCACCCAATATTATACTTGCCAGGTACATTGTAAGTGGCATACCAACAAATACTCCAAATAGTATTCCAATCAAACTTGCAAATAGATAGGATTTAAAATAGATAAGTTTGATTTCGCGATTGCTTCTTCCTAATGCTTTATATATACCTATCATATGATACTCTTTTGCTAGTGTTGATTTGACCATATAACGAATGATAATCGAAGAAACACTAAAGATGACAATTGCTGCAACGACTCCAATTCCTCCAAAAATCGTAGATAAAATTGTAAGACACATCTTTAGTCCACTACCCAACTCCATGATTACTTCACTTACGAATTCTTTCGGAAAGTTCTCGCCGATATCCTTATCTGTTACGCTAGCATCTTTTGCATAAATCTGTATTGGATAGACTGTTGTTCCATCCACATTCTCTAGCGTAGAGCTGTTAACATAATAGGGATAACTATCAAGCAGTCCCGAAGAACATTCTGGTGTAGTGATAATAGCAGAAATCTTATACTCATCTTTTCTTTCATTATCTACTTGTATAACATCACCAACATCTAGATTATTGATATTGGCACAAATATTATTAATCCATATCTCCCCATCTTTAGGACTTGCAGTTTTCTCGCCATCAATAATTTCAATTGGGAATCTAAGACGGAAGCGATCATCGATTCCATAAACAGTAACTGCACCATTTTTTAGTTTCTTGTTGTTACAATAAAAATCAGATGAAACCATCTTTGCTTCTCTAGTTTCTAACTCATCAACTAGATTCATCAACTCAGGAGTATTTTGTAATATTTCTACCCCATTATCTTTCGTTAGAATCGTGAATAAGGTAGGGCATTGATCATATGCATAATAATCATCTACAAATTCCTGTACTCCCAAGGCAAATGAGATACATGCTGTTAATATAGCCGTTGACATTAACAATATGAATGCAACGATTATAAACTGTAGCTTCTTTCTCTTAATTTTCTTTAACCACATATCTTTACTCCTATGCAATATTATTTTATATCCTTGGTAATACAATATCATGGAGATATAAATATAAAACAACTTAAATATAAATAAATTATAACAGAAACCGCAGAAATACGCTTTGCAATATTCTCGGTTTTACGACAGAAGGAGTATAAAAATATACATGTGTCCTCTTTCTTCTACATAGCAAAAAAATCACAAACGCCTAGCAAACAAACAGGGTTGTTGCATTGGTATAATCCCACTTAAGTAGACAGATGAAATAATTAAATTTCATCCGTCTATGGAGGTGGGATTTTATTATGTCTAAACCTAAGTATTCTTATGAACAGAAAATAAAGGCTTGTACCGAATATATTTCTGGACAAAAGTCAGCCATTCAATTAGCTCTTGAACTAGGTATGAGTAAATTTGGGAGTAGTTACATTAGAAACTGGGTAAATATTTATCATAAGTCAGGGACTTTGGCATTTGAACCAAAGGATAATTATCCGTCCTATTCAAAGGCACTGAAACAAAAGGTAGTAAATGATTATCTTTCAGGAAAAGGTTCGATTGAAACGCTTGCAATAAAATATAATATTTCAGCTAGAGTTACTATTCAACGCTGGATAAAGATGTATAATAATCATATAGAATTTAAGGATTACAATCCAAAATCGGAGGTCTATATGGCAGATACATTTAAAACAACTTATGAAGAAAGAGTAGAAATCGTCAAATACTGTCTTGCTCATAACAGAGATATTAAGGGAACAGCAGCTAAATACGGATGCAACTATGCCCAGCTTTATCAATGGCTTAGAAAATATGAAGCCAATGGAGAAGAGACGCTTATAGATAAACGCGGCAAACGAAAGAATGAGGATGAGCTTTCTGACATGGAAAAGGCTCAGAGAAAGATTGCTCAACTTGAACTTGAAAAAGAAGAATATCGGAAGAAATATGAATTGTTAAAAAAAGCCGAGGAACGAGAAAGGTGGTGATCGAGGAGCTAGTTAAAGCAAAGCACGCTTACTATACCCACTGCAATCGGATCATTGATTATGAGCTAATAAAGGAACTTCATGAATCCGATGAAAAATGGAATATTTCTTTTATGTGTAAACACCTTGGTATTTCTAGAGCAGCTTATTATAAATGGCTTAATTCTACTCCTACAGATAAACAATTATTGGATGATGTAATCCTTGCTAAGATCAAGGAGATTGCAACTTCTAATAACTCTTTATTTGGAGCTATGAATATGTATTATACACTTCGAGAAAAATACGGATTTACCTGTGGACATAATAGGGTTTATCGAATTATGTGTATCAATGATATAAAATCATCCTATAGAAGAACACCTAGTTATAACTATGTAAAATCAATACCGCAAGAAACATCTGGTAATATTTTGAAAAGAGATTTTAATTCGGATAAACCTAATGAAAAATGGTGCACTGATGTCACAGAAATCCAAGTTCCTGTAACTGGTGAAAAACTATTTATTAGTCCTGTTCTAGACCTATATGACAGGTATCCAGTTGGATTTACTGTATCAGAGAAAAATGACACCTTACTTACAGGTGCAGCATTAGAAATGGCTCATAATGCTTATCCAGACGCCACACCTCTCTATCATTCTGATAGGGGCTTTCAATACACAAGAACAGTCTTTAAAACAAAGCTTAATAGCTATGGAATGACACAATCCATGTCCAGAGTATCACGGTGCATAGATAATGGACCATGCGAAGGATTTCAGGGAACATTTAAAGACATGTTATTTGTACTTTATCCTAACATAAAATCAAAAGAAGAAATGATTCAGGCGATATATGGAACTCTTGATTATTACATAAATGAATATCCGCAGAAGCGTTACAAAGGTAAGACCTGTGGACAAGTCAGACGAGAAGCTCTACAATCATCAGATCCAACCGTATACCCGATAAGACAAGCTAACCGATACATCAAGTTTTGGGCTGATATAGAGCAAAAGAAACGGCAAGCATTACAACAAGCAATGTAAATCAGCACCACCAGTGTGAACTGGTGGTTTGCTCTGCCCCTGTAAGGGGCTATTGCCGGCATGGGCCTCAAAGGCCCTTCGAAAGTAAAAGCCTCAACCGCACCACTTTCTCTGGCTAACCCTTAC
>JAEYPP010000064.1 GCA_023410575.1 Bacillota bacterium
TATGTATCCTTGACAGACAACTTCCATACATGATGAAAAGTCACTAAGCAGCTAATGAATAAATGCCCCGGCGAACTGGGGCAAATAAATTTATTTTTTTAGGACATTTTCAAAAACGCTTGACAGAGAAAAGAAAAACGAGTACAATAAACTATTAATTTGTTATCAATAAAGTTTATTGCTCTCGTTTATAATCAAGTTTACTCACAATACTCATGTTGTTACTTGCATTATTTAAGCTTGAATTAAGCTTTGATTATTTAATACCAGCTTTTTTGAATAATCTAGCGATTGTTTCCGTAGGCTGAGCACCGTCTGCTAACCATTTCTTCGCTGCTTCTTCATCTACAGAAAAAGCACTTGGTTCTTGAGTTGGATCATAAGTTCCAATCTCAGCGATAAATTTACCATCTCTTGGAGCTCTTGCATCAGCTACTACTACTCTATAGAAAGGAGCCTTTTTCTGACCCATTCTCTTTAATCTAATCTTTACTGCCATCTTATATTTCCTCCTTAATATTCATTCAATCACTGTAAAGTGATTTTCTTTACATCATTTATTATATACAATATAAAACGGTTGTCAAGTATTTTTCTTTACATATTTTAAAAAACAGTTCATCATTCTTTCTACCGAATAATTTACGCTCACAACTTTTTCTATTTATAAGGATTAGTATATCAAAAATGCTATGCACACTACGTAAATAAGGAGAAACTCGCAGAGCGTGTTTCTCCTTATTCTCTAAATCATTAGTTTATTTTTTTAGTGTTAGTGATGTTAATAAATAATCTGTAACATCGCTTATGGATGAATTCCCTTCCCCAAAAACAGCCTCAGCTATTATCGTAAGATATCCATCATTTAGATAAAGATTCATATCCATAGTAACAGGTTTATCATCCTTTGTTTCAATGGTGCACTTAAATTTTATAGGTCAGTAGTAAAACGAGATGCATTTTTTGTACATCCAGAATCAATCTTTGTAATCCCTACACTTGACTTAGAACCCAAAAATAAGGAGACACGAAAATCGTGTCTCCCTTTGTCTACAATGTTTTTATTTTACTAGAGTTAATGAAGTTAATATGTAATCCGTAGTGAATGGTAAAACGGGGGGGAGTGGATCACTTTACATTATCATTTTCTTTGCTTCAATTATTAGTGAAAGTGGAAATCCTGTTCCATTTAGATACTCAAATGCACCTGAGATATCGTTCTCATATTCCAAAAAATTAGTTATAATCATATGATTAATAAACATCGAATTAAAGATTTCAGATATGGAATGGGTATAATCTGTAAATGTCTTCGAATCGTATGTTTTTTGAGTAATATAATACATGCCTGCATTTCCAATCCACTCATGATAAAAGTAGGAATGTACACAATCTTTTACATGGTTAGGATCATAACCCTCTTCATCACTGGAAATATCATATTTACCATTGGATGCTGTTCATTAATTATAATAACTCCATTCTGTTTCATGCATTTTGATACAATCTGAAAAAAATCTTTCAAATCTTTAAACCAACATAATGCCCCTATTGTAATAATTACAAGATCAAAACGATTCACATAAGAATCATCAAGTTCTAATATATTCTTTGCAACAAAATGACAAGGTAAACCTAACTCTTGTGCTTTCTCGTTTGCAAATTGAACCTGATTTTTTGCAATGTCAAATCCAATTCCTTCGGCTGCTCCACATGACTTTACTAGAGATAATAATTCTCTACCATTATTACAACAAAATTGTCCTATAGATTTTCCCTTTAATTCGTATTTTTTCAATATCTCAATCATCTCATCATTAAAATATGTATAATCTTCTTTCTGAATTTTTTCTACAAGATTCTCACACCAGGAAGAATCCCTTTGATCAAATGCCTCTTCCCAAGCTTCTTTATTGCCTTTAATATATTGTTCCATAGTTATTTTCTCCTTGAATATAATTAATAGTTGTTTTTGTTAAGTTTCCTTATCTTATGATATATACCTATTGCCCTAATTAGCTGCACCAGGGTAACAGCCAAGCTATTGACACCTTGCTCATATTGGGTAATCATGTCTATTTATCTATAATAGGTTCCAGACATATTATACCGCCTCGTTCAAGTATTTTCTTCGTGTCCAATCTTAATTATTAGCCTTCAAGTGTATAGTCTACTGTTTTTTTTGTGCAATTTATGTATGCACCGATATCGTGTTCCCCAAGCAATCCATCCCCTGGCCATCCCCTAATGATTACCATAACATCTCCATCATTAATTTCGATTATCATACTACCTATGTAAAAATTGTCTCTTACATATTCATAAGTGATTGGATTACCATTTTCATCGCATTCCTCCCAATTAGTACAACAATCTGTAGCTTCTTTATAAAGATTACTTATTATCTCATTTTGAATATCATACACATAAGCCAAACCAGAAAAATATAACTCACGGTTTTCTTCTTTGTAATTTTTGATTTCGATTTCAGGATTATATTTTCCAAAATAAAGATTTAATGTATCGCACTTCAAATCACTATCGTTATTATTTTTTTCTTTCATACACTTCAATGTACCAAATCTTAAATCTTCAATAACAACCTCTTCAAATACTTTCTTTTTTACAAAAATACTTTTGCGTTGTTGAACAATAAAAAAAATAGCTGTAATTACAATCCAAATAACTAACAAACTAACCGGGAATATGATATTTTTCCAACCAACTGCTTGAACTGTAGCATAGAATAAAAACAAAATCACACATAGAATGAACATCCAAAAATAAAAAATAAATTCACTTATTTTATCTTTTAGTCGATTTCGTCTATCTTTTCGTATTCTCTTGTTGTTTGCTTCATATTTTTCTTTTAGGTCCATAACATTTTCCTTTCCTCGGTAAGATATTTATATCTCAATCCAAGATACCATCTTTGCGACTTAATTCTTCATTTGTAAGAGAAAATTCAGAGGAATTCCTCTTACAAAACAAAAGACTGGTTTTCATAAACCAATCTTTCTTTTATTAGAAATAAACTTTACGATTTTCTCCTACTATCACTAATTTACATCGATTAATGCGTAAACATGTATGTTCCAATCCCAACTGCAATCGTTAAATTTAGTGAATCCACTTCTTTCGATTGTGGAATAATAATGCTCGTACCAACCTCAAGATAGGAATTATCCAATCCAGTTGCTTCATTTCCAAATACTAAAGAAAACAGTTCTGGTTTTGGACAATCCTGAATTGTCAGAGGCTTTTCACCGTTTAACATAAAGGTAAATACTTCCTGTTTATCATAAATTCGGCGATATTCTTCAAAAGAATCAAAGTATTGATGACGTAAACGGAATAATCCTCCCATTGAGGAACGAACAACTTTTGGATTAAATACGTCAGCGCCAGGATTAATAAATGCAATATCATGAATACCAAAACCAACTGCAGTACGAAGAATTGTTCCTAAGTTTCCCATATTACTCGGATTCACAAGAACAATATGTGATTTATCCTTTTCTAATATGCAATTATACTTTTCAAATACTCCAACAACAAAAACATTCTCTTTATCGCTAACACGCGCAATTGTTTTATCACTCTCTAATACTGGAATGTGATTTTCCTTACATAGTCTTTCTAAATTCTCTCGATCAGTAAATGTTGAATGAATGTACACTCCCTTTACTTGATTTGGCCTTGCTTTAATTAATTCAATCGTTGGGAATGCACCTAGTGTATAAGAATAATCAAAACTCTTCTTATATTGTTTTATTGGTTCCATTTTGTTTCCTCATTTCATTCATACTTTGCAAAATCTTTAATAATAATCGAGAACTGCTCCTTGATTTTTAGATAAAGACCAATGGTATCTTCTTTTTCCTTTTCAAACGTTGCAATAATACTATCATAGTTACGAAATAAACAATCTACCACTTCTTTGCTAATTTTATTATTTGCAACATCTTCTGACAAAATTTTTATAATTAATTCTTGTTCAAAGGATTCCTTATAGCTTCTTTTTCCATATAAGGCACTTAAAATATCCGCAACTGCAACTATCTTTTGTGGTAAGGTTAGATCTTTATCTGTTAGCCCCCTATGATAACCCGAACCATCGAGTTTTTCATGATGACGAGCAGCAATTTTTACAACTTCATCATCAACCTTACCTTCTAAAATCATCTCAGTAATCCGAACGTGTGCCTTCATTGTACGCATCTCATTCGCTGATAACTTAGAATTCGACTCTAAAATATTAAGCGGAATTCCTATTTTCCCTAAGTCATGAAGTAATGCTCCATAATATAAATTAACTAAATCAACTGATTTTAATCTCATTAATTTACCAAGTTGCTTTGCAAAACTTACTGTAGCCATTGTATGAATTACGGTATGCTCACTACGAAAATCAATGGAATAAACAAGCATCTCTAAATATTGACGTTTATGACTTTCCGAAATTTCAACCCTTTTAAAAAGATCTGATAATTCTTTTCTATAAGTTCCATTCGTTATATTCTTTGTAATCTGATACTTTGCTTCTGCTTTCAAAAACAAGTCCAAGGCGCGATTACTAAACTTAATGTTTCGATACTTTACAAAATAATCCTTTCCAACTAAGTGGAATTTCTTGTGAATATATGCATCCATCTTATCTGCAAAATTAAGATATTCAATGATTCGTTCATGTTTTTTTGGAAGATTATTATACAGAATATAGTCCAAATGGTGATACAGTATAATATCAGCTATCTCACCCAAAGGTGATAAATATTTGAGAAATAAGAAGCCATATACAGAATGAGACCAAGTACTTACTGATTCAAATTCATCCATTTTGCTGACATCTTCTTCACGGTATAGCCCTATATCATGTAAAATTCCAAGCATTGTGTAATCTACAAGTTCTTGTTCTGAATATTTGTTTTCATACTGCAACATCTTATAAAATATATAACCTGTAGTTTCTCCATGACTAATTATATCCTTATTAATTATATTAAGCGTACTACAGATAATTTTGCAAATGTTCTCGTTACTAATAACACTCATATTATTCTCCGATGTACTTAAATCTTTTTTAAATTAGTGTATATCATCATATATGAATAGAATAACACAAAAAAATTTAAAATCCAACCAAAAATTTATTCGTTGATTAGTTCAAACCATATAAAAAAGAACTGTTGCTAAAGTAAAGATATATGATTTAGCGTCAGTTCAAATTTATAATAAATTATGTACTCTATTTACTTTTTATTGCGAAATTTTTCTTCTTATTTCAACAATTTTTACATACCGTGACAACGGATATTCTCCATCGTGAGATTCACCAACTAGTAATTCAGACATAGAATCCAATGGAGTAATTCGTGTAATACCAGCTTTCACTAATTTAGTCATAAGATTATTTTCTTGCTCTTTCGTACAACAGATGCCAACCGTTTGAAGGTGTCCTGTATGTTTATAAAGAGTGTGAACAATCTTATCATTTGGCAAGGGTTTAATCCAAAGGTTACCATATGTATAAGAGCCTACTAATTCGTTATCACAGCATACCGTAACACTCACCCCACTTTTCTTTAAGATGAAATCGTTATAATTCTCTAGCTTTCGATTGTATTGTAGTAGAGATACTTGCGCCCTTACACCAACAGGTACTTCTGGATAATTAGTTGCAACCTCACACAGTATTTGAAAGAATTGTTTTGCAAAGATTACAACTTCATCATACTGATTTGTGTCTAGATAGATGCCTTGGCAGGAGCTACATAATAACTGTTTGGTCGATAAAATATGTTCGGCTAGTAACTTCATCTGTGATTCGTCACACGCTTCCTTGGTTACGTATGCAAAACTAATTTTGTGTCCCCATTCAATAATTTTGGTATTCGGTTTTGCTAAGCTACGAACTGCTTTTATAGTCTCATCACTTCCCCAAAGCACAATTGCATTACTTAAATTAGCGAGATGTTTCATTACTTTTAAATCAGTTGAAGGTGTATCAACGACATAAATATAGTTTGCTAATGCTGGTTCTTCTTTAATTAACTCCATAAGTAGACGAATCGTAATGGAGTGATCTGCCTTCGGGAGTTTTAGTAGATTGATATTACAAGTCAGTAATCCTTCAATGACACTATAAGCAGGTAAACCATCCATGTTTCCTGCCGCAATATGAAACAATACTCCTAACGGTTCTAACTGACGAGTGTAAATCATGGATTCTTTCGGTGTTCGAACAATTCTAGGATTATGTATGCTCATCTTAAGTTCATTCTTCAATTTATAGTAAAGGCATTCTTTCGAAAGCATATAAACTAATAATTGAAGTTGCTGCTCATTTAAGAAAGAACGAAAAATATCTTGAAATTCTCCATTTTGAATTCTTATCGATAACCGATTGCATGCGTTTACTACCATAGCGGAAGTAATTTGCTCTTTACTCAACACTGCTTCCAAGTCGGAAGGTAATTTTTTTAGAATATGAATGATAGAATTCGATTCATATAATTTCCCATGAGCCAAAATCATAAGTTACCTCCGTTTAAATAATTGTTTGCTAAAGACGCGCAAGTCTTAATCTCATGTAAACCAACTCTACCTATAATTTCAAAATAAGGAGTTTTAATCCCGCATCCACACTCACATCCTTTATGTAGAATTCCCAAATCATCCGTCATAACACTTATGGTAGGAACCGAATTCAATAAAGGGGTGATAAAATTCATCAACCCAATCTTTCCATCGGCAACTGGTAAGAACGTATCTACATCACGCACAATTACCCGACTATAAGTTGGAACATGAAAATGATGATTTTTGCAAGAACAATATATCATTGGATGTTCTACCGCCCCATAAAATTCTCTACATTTTTCTGTTTTAATCCCGAGTACATCCTCAACTAATTGAAATAACTCTGCTTTTTCAACCTTCTCTGTATAAAACTGTTTCCATCCACCACCTAGAAATACCATAGAATCTTTTGGTAGCATAAATTGCAATCCTTCCTCCTTGCAACGCTGCAAAAAGAAATATAGAAATGCTGGAAATCCAATCAGTCGAACCGGACTCGATCGTTTACTATATTCTATTAAATTACTTTTTACTTCTGGAAAGTTTAACTGATATTGTCCATTCACTAATTTTAAAGCATAAACTCTTTTTCGTGCTGGTGCGAATAGCGTTGATGCGAACGCTGTTTTCGAAACAACCGTTTGATTATGCTTGTTTGGCTGATATCCAAAAATAATATAATTTGTGAAGGAGTGAGAGCATAGTTTATGATATTGTGTCATTCGAAAAATCATATGTAATCCGAGTTTAAGGCTCCGTAAATCATATCCAATCTGGCTTTTCTTTCCACTTGTCCCAGAAGAAGTTGACTTTAGTAGAACACGTTTCAGAGGTATAGAGTAAATTCTGTGAGATTTGAAATACAAAGTTGGAAGGACTGGTATTTTATACAAATCGTTAATGGTACGAATTTGCTGAATAGAAAAATTCTGTTTTTTTAGTATATCTGCATAACTTTTATTATGTAATTGATGAAATCTGATATTTTCTTTGACTGCTTTTAGAAATATACCATTCGTATGCTTATGGTCATATAATCTCTTTTCTAAAAACAACTCTGCTTTCTTACTCATGATTCCTCCTTCCGATATCGTAAGTAAAATGTGGAATCGAACGTCCATCAATGATTGATTGTGCCATATAATCATTCGTTGCTCCCATTCTCTCATAAAATCCAACTGCTTGTGTGCTTGTAACAAAATTTATCGATTGAATCTTGTGTTCTTCACACCAATTGATCATATGATCCCACATTAGGTTTCCATACCCCTTACCTAGATATGATACTTCGACATAAAAATACTCCAATTCCCAGCTATCAGCATCTCTCATTAATCCCCAAAAAGCAACTGGATTCGTATCATTCCATAAGACAAAAACTGGATTTTGTCTTATAAACTGCTCGGTTATATTAAATACTTGATCAAAGACGTCCATAAAGTTTTCGTTATAACCCCAATGCGCCTCTGATTTATGAGCCAATAAGCGTAACTTTGATACATCACTTGGTATAGCACGTATAAAATCTTGCATCTTACAATTCATATTCATATGTATCTATCCTATCATATTTTTTTCTCTATTTTCCTATAATAAGCCATTGATATCACGTAGCTGTACTAATCAGAATTTATTAACTGTTTTCCTATAATAACCATTTAAATCCCATATTTATACTAATCATCATATTTATTTTACTATATACCCAAGTTACTGTCTATAGTTACCAAACGTAAAAGGTCTCACAAAACCTAGCTTCTATGGTTTTGTGAGACCTTCTTTCATGGGGCTGTCGCACTAAGGGCAGTATGAATAAAGAATGAAGGACGATGGTATATTTTCTTCGGCGCTACGCTCACAAGCCCCACAAAGTGCGTGTGGGGACTTGTAAGGCACTCCGAAAAATACCATCGCCCTTCATTCTTTTATACAATATTCAGCTAGTACGACAGCCCCATGAAAAATTCTCCGCAGGATGCGCACTACGCTACGCGCGGAACAAAAGTTGTGCTTGTAAATTGCTCGTGAGAGTGTGCGAAGCACACTTTTGTTCCTCATTCATAACAAGGAAAAGTTCGCCAAGCGTACTTCTCTTGTTGATTACAATTTAATTTTATACTGGATAAGCCTTATTCTTAGTATCAGCAGCAGTAACATCTACCTTAGTCTGTTGAGCCTGTCTGTATTTAAAGAAATCCATCGCCACTTGTGGGAATAGTGCATAAGATAATACGTCTTCATCCTGTTGTTTCCATTGAGCCATTTCTTTTTCAATAATAGCTAATTCTGGTTGTAATAAGTCAGCTGGACGACAGCTAATTGGTATTCTATCCCCAATCACCTTTTTCTGTACTTCAGGATTGAATGGCATTACTGTCTGACCGTATTCACCACTGAAAATTGCCTTAGTCTCTTTTGTTACCATCTTATATCTTTCCCCAGCTAAAACATTAAGAACAGCTTGTGTACCAACAATCTGACTACTTGGAGTAACTAGTGGTGGGTCACCAAAATCTTTACGAACACGAGGGATTTCTTTTAATACATCATAGTATTTATCCTCTGCGTTTTGCTCTTTTAACTGAGATACTAAGTTACTTAACATACCACCTGGTACTTGATATAACAATGTTTTAATATCAACGCCCATTACTTTTGGATTTAACAAACCACTCTTTATGGCTTCTTCTTGAATTGGACGGAAATAATCAGCGATATCAGCAAGTAAATCTTGATCCAAACCAGTATCGTATTGCGTACCCTTAAATGTTTCCACCATAACTTCAGTAGCTGGCTGACTCGTACCCATAGCAAATGGTGACATTGCTGTATCAATAATATCACAACCTGCTTCAACTGCCTTTAAGTAAGTCATACCTGCAACACCAGAGGTATAATGCGTATGTAAATCAACTGGAATCTTAACCTCACCTTTGATTGCTGTTATTAAGTTCGTAGCTTCATATGGAACTAATAATCCAGCCATATCCTTGATACAGATAGAATCAGCACCCATCTCTTCTACTTGTTTTGCCATCTTCACATAATAGTCAATCGTATAAGCTTCTCCTAAAGTATAGGAAATCGCAATCTGCGCATTACCTTTTTCTTTATTTGCTGCTTTTACTGCACACTCTAAGTTTCTTAAGTCATTGAATGCATCAAAGATACGAATAATATCAATACCATTTGCAATTGATTTCTGAACAAAATATTCTACTACATCATCAGCATAGTGACGATATCCTAAGATATTCTGACCTCGAAATAACATCTGTAACTTTGTATTTTTAAATCCTTTTCTTAATATTCTTAGTCTTTCCCAAGGATCTTCTTTTAAGAAACGTAAGGACGCATCAAACGTTGCACCACCCCAACATTCAACTGCATGATATCCAACCTTATCCATCTTTTCGATGATAGGTATCATTTGCTCTGTTGTCATTCTGGTTGCAATTAACGACTGATGTGCATCACGTAACACAGTCTCGGTAATCTTTACCGGTCTTTTAGCTTGTTCTGCCATAGTTCAACCTCCATAAAAGATTCTTTAGGGAAGGACATTGACATCTTCCTTCCTTCCGAATCAAATTTTATTATTTCATAATAATATTTTATAAGAATATAGCCATGAATACACCAGCAGCAACTGCAGTACCAATAACACCGGCTACGTTAGGTCCCATCGCATGCATTAATAAAAAGTTTGTAGGGTCTGCTTCCGAACCAACCTTTTGGGATACACGTGCTGCCATCGGAACTGCCGATACACCTGCAGAACCAATTAATGGATTTACTTTTCCATGTGTTAGCTTGCACATTAGCTTTCCTAATAATACACCGCCAGCAGTACCTAGTGCGAAGGCTACTAAACCTAGTGCAACAATCTTTAATGTATCAACTCGTAAGAATGCCTCTGCACTTGTTGTTGCACCAACCGATGTACCTAATAAGATTACTACGATATACATTAATGCATTCGATGCTGTTTCTGTTAACTGTTTTACAACACCACTTTCTTTAAATAAGTTACCGAGCATTAACATACCAACAAGTGGAGCTGTTGTAGGTAAAATCATTACTACTACAACTGTAACGACAATAGGGAATAGTATTTTTTCTAACTTGGAAACAGGACGTAACTGTTCCATCTTAATTTCACGTTCTTTTTTCGTTGTTAATAGTTTCATAATCGGTGGTTGAATAATTGGAACTAAAGACATATAGGAATAGGCCGCTACGGCAATTGCACCCATATACTCTACTTGTCCAAGTTTACCAGCTAAGAAAATGGAAGTAGGACCATCCGCTCCACCAATAATTGAGATTGCGGCAGCTGCCTTGTCATTAAAGCCCATCAATATTGCTAAAAGGTAAGCGCCAAAGATACCGAGCTGTGCAGCAGCACCTAATAAAAAGCTTGTTGGATTTGCAATCAATGGACCAAAGTCTGTCATTGCACCAACACCTAAGAAAATCAGAGATGGTAAAAGACTCCACTCATCTAATTTAAAGAAGTAATACAACAAACCACCAGCATTTTCAATACCATTAGCATCTACGAATGGTTTTGCCATAATGTCTGGGAACATATTAACTAATAACATACCAAATGCAATTGGTAATAACAAAAGTGGTTCGTATCCCTTCTTAATTGCAAGATACAAAAATATAAAAGCTACGACAATCATCAAATAATTGCCCCAAGTAAGGCTAGCAAATGCTGTCTGATTAGCCAATTTTTGTAGCGTTTCTAATATGTAATCCATATTGAGTAACCTCCTAAAAACAGAAACACTTAATCGTTCTGTCATGAATTTTAGCAAGAAATCATTACACTTGCATTACCATTAGTTTAATGTAGCTAATGCATCACCAGCCTCAACAGTAGAACCAACTGCTACATTAATACTTGCAACGGTACCATCATTAGGAGCAACAATTTCATTCTCCATCTTCATAGCTTCAAGAACCATAAGAACTTGACCTCTCTTTACGGCTTGACCTACGCTAGCTTTTACGTCAAGAATCTTTCCTGGCATTGGAGAAGTAACCTTAACTGAGCCTTGTGTACTTGCAGTAGCTTTTGGTGCACTAGCCTTTGGTGCTGCTTTCGGAGCTGTCTTTGGAGTTGCTACTGGTGCTGCAACAGGTGCAGTAGCTACGCCTTCCTCTACTGATACTTCATATACATTTCCATTTACCGTAATTGTATAATTTTTCATTATGAAATCCTCCTTCATGTATTTAGGCATTTTGCCATTTCGATCTATTTATCTTTTTAATACTTCGAACGAATAGTCCATTGGCTGGCACAACATTACCTTGTGCTTCTTCATAGGAATGAATGGCTGCTGTTATCACTGCAACCAACTCAAGGTCATCGGATAATTCCTCTTCTTCTACTTCCATTGTAACTACATGTTCTGGTTCTGATGTTGCATCCTGACCATTGGCAAGCTCTTTCTTTTTCTTTAATTTCGTCTCAACCTTATTAATGATTTTAAAACAGGAAATCAAACCACAGATTAACCATAATGATGCAAATACAACTGCTAACCCCATTACAGAATTTAAAAGTGCAGTATTCATTCGTTCACTTAATGGTTTATTCCCAACTTCTGTAGCGAGCAAAACAATTTGATTTATTCCCATAGTTTCACCTCGTCATTAAACCGTGCCATGCTTTTTGCTTGGACGGCTCTCTCTCTTTGTAAATAACATCTCAAATGCATAAACTATATGTTGACGTAAGGAATCCGCTTCAACAATTGCATCTATGTAACCACGTTTTGCAGCCGAAACTGCACTCTGCTGCGTTTCGTCATATTCTTTTGCAATTTCTGCTTGTGCATTCGTATCATCTGGGCACATAATCTGAGCGGCTAAAGCAGCATCCATCGTACCAATCTTGGCACCTTCTAATGCAAATACCATATCAGCACCAATATGCTTGGAATTCATTGTTATATAAGCACTACCAAATGCTTTCTTCGTTATTATATTAACCTTTGGAACAGTAGCGTTTGCAAAAGCATACGTTAGTTTTGCAGCTGCTATGCTAATAGATTTAGCATCATTAATTGTTGCGCTATATCCAGAAACATTGGTTAAAGTTAATACCGGAATATTAAAAGCATCACAAAAAGCCACAAACTTCTCAGCTTTATAGCATCCAGCAGTGGTTAATACATCGTCATATTTTGTTGTTGCTTTTCCATTCTCATCTACAATCTCAGTTCGGTTTGCGATAGCACCAACTGTCATACCATTTAAACGAATAAAACCAGTTACCATTTCTTTGGCATATGTACCCTTTACTTCAACAAATACCCCATTGTCTGATAAATCTTTTAATGCCAAAGTTACATCATCCAATTCAGAGGATAGATTGTCCAAACTACGATTTAAATCATCAGAACACTCTTCATAAGAAGCATCATCTTCGTTGTTAGCAGGAATCATCATAACTAATTCTCTTACCTTGTTAAGGACAGTTACTTCATCTTCACCAACAAAATCAACCACTCCAGCTTCCGCCATAAAGTCAGCTGCAGCAGTATTACATTTTGCTATATTATTCCCAGTAATTGCATTTGGCGTATGAACAAATAGTTTAGCATTTTTTGCTTCCATAAATACAAAATCTGATAAAGATGCAGAAACTGCACTGCCACCACCACATGTACCTAAAACTACTGTTATCTGTGGAATAACACCAGATGCTAAGGATTGTTTCAAGTAAATATCTCCAAATCCAGCCAATGCATCTGTTGCTTCCTCCAAACGTAAACCTGCACAATCAACTAAGCCGATTATTGGAGCTCCAACTTTCATAGCAAGATCATAAAGATTTGAAATTTTCTTTGCATGCATCTCACCCATTGTACCATTCAATGTTTTTCCATCCTGACTATAAACATAGACTGGATTTCCATCAATTACTCCATAACCTGTAATTACTCCATCAGATGGTGCTTCTTTTTGTTGCAAATTGAAATCTGTGCTTCTTTTTGTAACTAATGCACCAACTTCAACAAAACTATTGTCGTCAAGCAAAGTTGTAATTCTTTCCCTTGCTGACAATTGCGCTGTATTACTCATATTTAGGCCTCCATTTTATATAATATAAAAAAAGTAAAACCAAATTTTTGCCAATTATAATTATAGTACTGAAAGGATAAAGATGCAAGATTTATTTTGATATTTTGTTAATTATAATCAATTTTTATACTTTTCACCACAATATTTAGTATTTTATGTCTTTTTATTTACTTCTCATGTCATAATCTTTTATAACATTTTACGACTAATTAGTAATTACTCCATATTTCTCATTATAATCATAAAAATTCAGATATGAGGTTAAGATTACGCTAAGAATGAAAAAGAATGTATATTTAACTAAATGACTTAACGAATGCATTATCTAGCCATCCAATAGAAACGAACTTGATTGGTTTATCAGAATGTGCCTCTTTCCATTGCTCTGCTGCAATTCGTCCCATCTCTTCAGAAACGAAAATAAGATTATACTAAAAAAGCACTCAAGTTACAAATAAATTCATAACTTGAATGCTTCTCATCAATCTTTTTATTCCATATCTGGATCAAATAATAAGACTTTCCGTATATTAGCCAAAGAAAATCCTTTACGATATAAGCTTGCTGTAAGCTTCATTAAATCCTCCTTAGAGTAATCACTGACTGGCTTTCCTTTTCTCTTCACTATCTTTTGAATTGCCAACACCTCAGGATTCTCAACCTCTGCTTCCTCTTTCGTACCAACCCATTGTTGTTCTTCTTTATGCCTTAACATAAATTCAGAATATGCTTCTTCCACAATTTCTTTGGATACTCCTTTTTGATAAAGAGAATAACAAATCTGCTTTTTACTCTTTGTACTACTACGCATGCAAATAAAATTCGTTGCAAAACGTAAATCATCCAAATAGTGAAACTTCTTTGTATATGTTACTGCCTGTGAGACAATCTGTTCAGAAAAATCCCTCTGCAATAGCTTAGCTCGCAAATCTGCTTCACTACGATCCATACGTTCTAGCAATTCCAAAGCTTTTTTCTTCGCATAAAGCAATACCTTATCATGCATAATTCGATCAAATAAAGCATCACTAATAATCTGTTTTTCTTCTAAGTGAAGTTCACTAATATCGCTACGATACAACCAAAATTTATCTTCTCCTTCGATGTACACCCATCGACGGTTCTTATCTAAAACCTCAATCTGAGAAATATACATGAATAACCCTATTCCTCTGTTGTTGCTGCAGTCACATCATTCTCGATGTTATGACGTTCACGAACTTTTTCTTCTACTTCTTCTAATATCTGTGGATTATCTTTTAAGAACATCTTTGCATTTTCTCTACCTTGACCAATCTTCTGATCATTATACGCATACCATGCACCAGATTTAACGATAATATTGTCGTTTGCTGCTAAGTCAAGGATATCACCTTCTCTTGAGATTCCTTGTCCAAACATAATATCAAATTCTGCTTCTTTAAAAGGTGGAGCAATCTTATTCTTTACAACTTTAATTCTTGTGCGGTTACCAACGATCTCACCGCCTTGTTTTAGTGCTTCAATTCTTCGCACATCCAAACGAATCGAGGAATAGAACTTAAGTGCTCGACCTCCAGTTGTTGTCTCAGGATTACCGAACATAATACCAACTTTCTCACGTAACTGGTTAATAAAAATTACGATACAGTTGGACTTGCTAATTACTGCAGTAAGCTTACGCAATGCCTGTGACATCAAACGTGCTTGAAGACCAACATGAGAATCACCCATATCTCCATCAATTTCAGCTTTTGGCACTAATGCTGCAACCGAATCGACGATTACGATATCAACCGCTCCAGAGCGTACCATAGTTTCTGTAATCTCTAGTGCTTGCTCACCATTATCTGGCTGTGAAATATATAAATTATCAATATCAACACCAATGTTCTTAGCATAAGCTGGATCAAGTGCATGCTCTGCGTCGATAAAACCTGCAATACCGCCTCTTTTTTGCACCTCAGCAACCATATGCAGTGCTACTGTTGTTTTACCACTACTTTCAGGTCCATATACTTCTACAATTCTTCCTTTTGGAATTCCACCAAGACCTAATGCAATATCAAGACTAATGGAACCTGTTGGTATAGTCTCAATATTCATGTGAGCACTTTTATCCCCTAGTTTCATTACAGAGCCTTTACCATACTGCTTCTCAATATGAGCTAATGCAGACTCCAACGCTTTTATCTTATCATCATTCGCCATACTATTTCTCCCTTTCACGACACATATCAGAACGATACCAAACATTTGTTCTGTTTATGATATAATCATATACAAAACATTTTCATTTGTCAATACTAAAATCAAACTTTAAAAAGCATTCTATGAGTAAAAAGTACTCATTGTTATTTCAAACGGCTACATTAAGTATACGTTGAAATCCTAGAGAAGTAAACTTAGATTTCATGGAACTATGTAAAAAAAAGAAGTGCTTTTTTGTTATATTTTTCTATAATATTAATATTATGAAAGGCTGTATGTTTTTTACGAACTTGCACAAAATATAAATGTAACATTTCATGCATTGATTGCACATCACAACAAGAGCATAAATGCATGAGAAATATAAGCTTGCCATGACAAGCAGAATGGAGAACAATATGAAAGATGACGATATTATCTGCACATGTTATGATCTTAGTGTAAAAGACATAAAAGATGCTTATGCTAATGGTTCAACTACTCTTGATGCGATTATGGAGACTACAAAAGCTGGTTCACTTTGTGGTGCATGTATCTCAGATCTTGAACAATTAATCGATTCTTTAAAGTAAAATAATTTAAAAAAGCGATGGTATTAAACGCGTTTCCTTAGATCGAATAACTTTTTCTAAGGTAAACTTTTTTTAATACAATCGCTTTTACTTTTAATGTAAAAAATAATCTTTTTATATTAGCTCCAACTTTGAATTTCTATTATATTTCCTTCAGGGTCAGCTACATAAACGAATACAGCTTTTCTTCCATCCTCATATTCTGTTCGAACAAGCTCACCATATTGGCTGCCACCTGCTTCTAGCACCCTTACTAAAACCGCGTCAACATCAGAAACTTCAAATGCGATATGAGCAAATCCACAGCGATTAATTATATTACTCCCCTGTTCTACAACATCATATGAAAATATCTCTAGTGTTGGATGGTCATCCCCATAACCAGGCAAACATAAATGTTCTCCACGTATATGAGCATTCTTAACTCCAGTCATCTTATCGAGCCATTCTCCTTTTAAATCCCTAACTTCTCCAATTGATTTACAATAAAACACATCCTTATAAAACTGAATTAATTTATCACAGTCTTTTGCAACTATATTCGTATGTACATACCGAAACATCTCCTTGTTTTGCCAAGTAACTGCTTATTTTTATTCTAGTTTATTACTTCATAATATTCTCTAAACTAATTAAAGCTTCCTTGGCAAACTCCTTCCTCTCTTTATTACATATATTTCTTTTTTCAATAAAGTTTAACATACTAGTATCAGTAAATTCACTCGCAATAAAAACGTTCTAGTCTCACCAAAATCTCTCAAAGTAACCCTTACTAGAACAATACACACAGTTTTTGCTTATTTTTCAGCACCCGTATCACACAATAACTGCTCTAAAACTTCATAATAGTTTTCAAAAGTCTTGCTACAACATTGTGGATTCATAATTTGAATTCCATCAATCCTTAGTCCTAACAAGGTAAATGCCATTGCAACACGATGATCTTCATAGGTCTCAATGTTTGCTTGATGAATTTCGCCAGGAGTAATTAACAGATTATCTCCTTGTTCGACACACTTAACACCAACTCGATTCAATTCGTTGACAATCGCTAATGCTCGATTGCATTCTTGACCTCGTATATGACCGATATTTCGTATTGTTGTTTGCGATGTCGCAAACGCTGCTAGAGCAGCTAAAGTCATTGTTTGATCAGAAAAGTCATTCATGTCAACATCGATGCCAGGATACACCCCATTCTTTGGTCCTGATACTTGAATTCCAAGTGAAGTTTCTTTCACCTGGCATCCCAATTGCGTTAATACATTAAGGAATTTCATATCTCCTTGCATCGAAGTATAAAACACATTTTTAACTGTAATTACTCCACCAGTCAAAGCAGCGATTGCAAAAAAATAACATGCTGCTGATACATCAGGTTCAATCGTGTAATTATTAATTTTAATCACTTGATTTCCAGGTATGAGATACTGCTCACCATCAAATTCTACTTTAGCCCCGAACTGTTCCATCATCTTTCTTGTAATCTGGATATAAGCGCCATCTTTTTTCTTACTTGTAACCGTTATCTTAAGGCCATTCTTTGTGATTGGTGCAATCATAAGTAATGCACTTAAAAACTGAGTACTTTTGCTAATATCCATAACAACTTCCTTACAGTATCCGTGATTGCCAATAACCTTCACTGGCAAAAAGCCATCCTCCTCTAAATACTCAAAGTGTGCTCCTAACTGTTTTAATGCATCAATGAGAGGTTTCATTGGTCGTTTTTTCATTTGGTTGGAACATTGAATTGTATATTCACCGTCTGATAACGCTAACATTGCAGTCAAAAACCTAGCAGCTGTTCCAGCACTACCAACGTTAATCATACCTGTTTTCTTTGGAATAGCGCCACCTGTTCCAGTAATTGTAACGCATTTTATCTCTTCAAAAATTTCTAGCTCAAATCCAAGAGTTCGCAAGCAATCTAAAAAGTATCGTGAATCATCACTGAATAATACACCATTAAGATTCGATTTTTCCGTTGAAACTGCAGCTAGTAATAACGCGCGATTGGTCATACTCTTAGAGCCTGGAACTTCTACGATTCCACTGACAGGTTTACTCTGCTTTGGCACTTTATACACTGTTTTATTATTTTCTATCGTGAATAATTCTTTTTGCACTGAATTCAACTCCTTTAGCCTTTTCTATCATTTATAAGAAGCTTACCTTTATCTCAATATATTATCATATATACCTGTCCTCTATCAAGCTATCTCATTTAATATAATCATAAATATTCTTTACAAACCTTTGTAAAAGTACTTTCTACCTTTCCACAACAGTATGATCATGTATGGTTTTGCACCTTAGTGTATCGTAACATGCATCTAGCGGAAACAATTATACATAATAGTGATTCAGTTGGATTTCCTATTATATAAAAAAATGATATATCCACCAGAAACCTAATAGATATATCACTTTAATCACTACATTATAGTTAATTGATTTCCGTCGGGATCAAAAAATACTAAGCTTTCTCCATAGGAAAAATGTTGAATTTCTACATTTTCATATCCGTTTTCTTTGATCCGCTTCAAAATCTTATGTAGATCACCTCGAACTGCAATTTCTATAGGACCTTTTCCTTTTCCCCATTTATCTTCTTTCCACAAACAGATTTGAAATGCATCTACGCCAAATCCAAGCTTAACCCCATCAAAACTCTCATCAAATCCCGCAAATTGAATCGGTATTTGCAATAACTCATGATAAAACCAAAGCATTTGTTCCATTTATTTGGTATGTAGATTCACGCAATAAAGTTTTCGAATCATATTACGACTTGTAAAGTTATATTGTTCACTAACTCCATCTAAAAACAGAATATTTTTAATTATGATATCTGCTTTCCACCAGTTCTTAGCAAGATGCCATTCCTCTTGACAATCATCCCAAGCCCAGTTAACACTCCAAGTACCATCCTCCAATTGATTACTCTCGATAAATTTACATTCATATTCAGCAATCTCTGCTAAAGTCTTGTAATATACACTTTCCTTAGAACGAATGAATTGGGATGGTTTACAGACATAACAGTTTTTCCATGTACTTGTATCTTCTGTTATCGCCATTACTATCTTCTCTCTTAGCACTTGTTCCATCTCTTCTAGATGGAAAAGCTCTGTTAATCTAGCATGACGACAATATTCAGTCATACGAACAAAGCAACTTAAAGTATGCATTTCATTGCACGTATCTGTATTTAATAATGCATCAATTACAGAATTCACAATATCAATACATTTTTTATATAATGCCTCCTGTTGGTTTGCATGCATTAATACAAACCCAGCCAAAGCAATGGTAGGATTATAATTGATTGCTTGTTCTTCTTGTTCGCGAAAGTTCCACCAACTTGCTCTTGGATATAAGTCATTCGATGGAATTGTATTTCTCCATGCATTTCCATCAAAATCTTTACCACTATCCAAATATTTAATTATATTTTTAATGATAGGCGAAAAACTCTCTTTCTCCTGTACTTCCCATAGAATTTCGGTAGCAGCCCAAGTTTGAATCGGTGAAGAATTAGGATTAAAACAATCTGCTTCTAATGCATGCCCAAAACCTCCATCTTCATTTTGATACTGTTGTAATGCATCAATAACCGCTTCTTTACTTCCATTTTCAAAATGATAACAAAACCTTGCCAAATCAAGTGGTCTAGCATTTTGATGAATCCAACTTTTTGATTTTTCAAATATGGTATTTTTCATAGATTATCCTCACTTTCTAAGTTTAATTGAATTTTATCACACAAATCAATTAAGCTATTGTAAAAATGCGACATAATCACTTTATATAATAATTGAGTGCTTCTCTCCAATTCATACCATGGTGCTTTTTAAAATCATTTAACATATGTGCTTGGTCGCTATAACGATACTTTGCAAGCATATAATCCATATTACATAACCCAGTATTTAAAATGTCTTGCCAGACAAATTGGTACCTAATTATTCCAGCCATCTTCTTAGGTGATATGCCAACGTATTCTTGAAAAGCTCTTTCTAATTGTCGTTTGCTAATCAGATTATGAGCTGCGATTTCATCAATACCTTCTCTGCCATAACTTAATATCATATCTCCAATTGCACTAATTACATGTTGATTCACATGGTGATTATGATAATGATGTCGTAAATAATTCTCCGAGAGATAAACTAAGTTTGATGTTAACTGATTCTCATAGATTGCATTTTCAATAAGCTCTCTTAATCCCGGAAAGTAATGCTCTACCATATTGGTTTCTTTAGAGACTCCTCTCATTGAATCATTCGTAAATGCAGATAAAGCCCATCCATAGAATCGAATTGCAAATGTATAAGAAGGAAAACATTCTCGTGTGGATGGTAGAATTGGTTCGTCAGAAATTCCATACAGATAACTTATAATCCGATTATCTTCTTCGTAATACTCGAAGATTACATCAGAACAAGCATCTGGAATCACAAGCTCAGTGAGTAAATTTTGCTTTCTTACCTCTCTTTTTCGTTGAAATCCCCAGAAGCAACGAATATATGGTTTAAAATCATTATATGGAGAAATTTCATAATAACAAGGATCATTACTACCTATAACTGGATAGAATAATTGTTGTACATTCATTAATTCCTCCCTACCTCCTGAAACCGTTAATAATACTAACAATTTGTGGTATTCTTTGATTGATATCGACTAAAAACGAATATATGTTTGAAATATATCGAAACTAACTACTTTCGGTCCCATTGGTACCCCCGTTATCATATATCATAACTTGTATATTTCATTATATTTATTATTGCAATACTGTAATTCGATTACGCCCTTCACTTTTAGATAAGTATAAAGCTTTGTCCGCTTTTTCTGTAATCTCACTAGCAGTCATTGTAGAATCTACGACAGTAAGTCCTATACTTATTGTAATCTTACCATACTCACCTCTCATGCTTGTATCGATATAATCACGTAAACTTTCTAGAGTTTCTTCTGCTTCTTGAGTTGGCAACAATCCGATAAATTCATCACCACCCCAACGCGCAATTACAGCATCCTTACCTAAAACAGTTAGAGTCGCTTTTGCTAAGTCATGTAAAGCGGAATCTCCACAATTATGTCCTAATTTATCATTTATTTGTTTGAAATTATCCATATCAAGAATAAATAAAGAATAGGTATGATCCGGTCGATTTTTTATAGTATTAAACGATTCTAAAAAGACCTTTCGATTCGGTAACCCAGTTAAATCGTCAATATTTGCTAATTTTAATATTTTATTAATAGTACTAAAGGCAATAATGATAAGAACAATTAACGATACCATTGAAATAATTATTATTCTTATAGTAAGATTATTGGCTTCTTTATAAATCTCCCTTGTTGGCGCTGAAATACATAAAACCATATCATTATCTAGTTTAGCGCTTGCAAAATTCCTTCTCTCATCTTTATAAGTATATTGACCCGTAGTGTCATAGTTCTGCATAATCGGATTAATAAGATCAATAAGATTTTCATCCTCTTCTATAAGTTTTGTATTAAAAGGAAGTGTTCTATGTACGATAACATCGCCATTGATATCAAGTAAAAACGCGTATCCAGTAGAATATGCTGTAATCTCTTTTACTAGTTTACTAAAGAACTCAAAATCCAAGTCCATTCCTACAACACCTATATTTACTCCATTATAGTAAACAGGCACTACATAAGAAACAATTTGTTTGTCAATATTTGCATTATAATACGGTGAAAGCCAGATTGCTTGTCGCTTTTTAACCGGTGCGTAGTACCATCCTACATGCTCCATATCATCTTCTTCATATTTACTAAGATCCGTAGGCTCCTTATATTCAAATTTACTTGTTTTTTCATTATAAACTAAGAATATACCTGAAGTTGAATCCGTATATTCAGGATTAAACCTTATGTAGGCAGCGAAACAACCTTCTGTATTTGCTGCCAATTTTTCTGTCATAAATTTTAACCGTTCCGTATAATCAATGACATATTGTTTATCTGTACAAAAAGCATCGAAATCTTCGAGCAATCCCACTGTACTTTGACTTAAAAATTGGGCAGATTGCTTAATACTTTGTATTCTAGAATCAAGAATTAACTTATTGTTTTCACATACTAAAGTCAAATTTTGTGTAGAACTTGCCTGTATATTCTCATTCGCTGTAATTATGCTAAGTCCTCCAACTATAATCACGGCTATCATCGCACTTGCAATTAGTAAGGTAACCATTCTGGTTTTTAATGATTTCAAATTTAGTATTCCTTTCGACTCTTTAGCAAAATTTTCTAAGTTATATTATACGTTCACCCATATATTTACGCAAGCACTTTTTATTTAGGTTGTTACTTCACTTAAGTACAGCTATTCATAATACTTAGAAGAAATGCTTTATGAATTGACCTTATTAAACACAAAAAAACAAGAGGAACGATACAGTTAAGACGGTTCAACTTGTTTTCTATAAGGTTATAAATTCAATATTTACAATAACGGAATATGCTCTCGACTGCTACCTACGTAAACAGCTTCCACCTATGGAATATTGCATTGAAAGTATATGCATATTTGGCTTTTTCATTCGTATCAGCTACTTTTGTTGAATTTCTCTCAATAACTTATCATATTTTTCTTTCAATGCTCTCTTTTCTAATATAATCTGATCAACTTTACGGTTTAGCTTGTTTCGTTCTGTTTTAAGATGTTCCAATCGATTTTTCATTTTTTTATTTTGCTCTAGTAAATTGGAACATAATTCAATATTACTTGGAAGAACTCGCACTCCAAAAAAAGCTCTAACATCACGATAAGAGATACAAAATCCCCCATTATAAGCATATCGATATATCTGCTTCATAAAAGAAGTTTTATCATCCTCTTTTGATAAATACATTGATTTAGCAAAATTAAAGGCTACAAAATCGGCAAGCTGTAACCCTGCATTATTATATCTTTTATCGACAATTACTAGATTGCGGATATATTTACGAATCGCAACTTCACTCAAAAAAGTAATACCTTTCGAAGCAACCTTCACTTTGCAAAAATCATCCTGCATCTTTACATCAGATGCATTTTCTGATAATTGTTGTGAACTTCTTGCCTCATAAATGATATGACCTACACCATCTGCTTGAACAAGAAAATGACAGAAATTCTCAATCAAAACTTGCAAAGCGATATCATAATAATCACTTAATACACTACGTGATAAAGAGCTATCTCCAAAGTGAAAAAGGTCAATCATCTGCTTTTTTTGAATCGCACAACATAATGTAGTAATGCTTTGATTTTTTACAATTTGAGTTAATCTATGATATACCTCATGATAGATTTGAATAATTTCCTCAGCTGTATGCTTTGCAAAATTATGATATGCACCTTTCGAATATCTCCCACGGTCTGGATTAGTTGCATTCTTTTTTACAAAGTTAAACTCATTGCTATGAAGAATGGGATGATATTTTCTTACATAAGCTTCTTCCCAAACTATTTTTTTCACTTGAAAAACTTCTTCTTCTAAAGCCGAAAGATTTTCAGAATTTACAATCACACCTGACATTGCAAATATATTATTTTCTTCGTCCTCACTCTCATCTAAAAATAAGTAGTATTCACCCTTCACTGTTTACTCCTCAAATACAAGCTAATCTGTGCTTCTCTTCTTTGTCATGCTTTCGTCTATCAGTTTTTTTAGTATTAGCAGAATATAAGAAAATAAACAAGTAACAATGAATCAATAAAACTAATTTTTGTGACTATCTTTATTCCATAACTTATGAAAAGGAAAGATACTAACCACACTTAAGAAGAACCATGTAAAAATAGCTCCAAATGGCAAGAATCTAATGCTTTTGTATACTCCTGGTTCACCTTCTCTTACTAGAGGATAGCTTATATCGTAACAATACCATAAACCTTGATAACCTTGATATTCTCCACCACTAATTGACAAACAGAATAAAGGTCTTCCAAATATGAGATAAAAAATATAATCAATCAATGCTAATATAACAAAAAAGATGGCACCGATGAGTAAATGTCTAGAAATATTCTTAACCATACTACCTCCTTTATGATGCAGATATTTTCCTGCCACAAATCATAGAGAACTTTACTTACATATAAGTCCCCTTTGGTTGAACAACAACAGGATTGTATCCTTTCTTATCCAAAGCTTTCACAATCTGTTCCTTGTGTTCATGTCCAAAAGCTTCCATTGTAATCTGTAATTCTACAGCTGTATTACGGTTGATACTTACAAATTGATTGTGATCAAGACGAATAACATTGCCTTGCTCTTTTGCTATAATAGAAGCAACGTTAACCAATTCACCCGGCTTATCTGGTAACTGAACAGAAACAGTAAATATTCTACCACGCTCAATTAAGCCATTCTGGACAATCGAGGACATTGTAATTACATCCATATTGCCACCGCTTAAGATAGAAACAATTTTCTTGTTTTTTACATCCAACTTCTTTAGAGCTGCTACTGTTAAAAGTCCAGAGTTTTCGACAATCATCTTATGATTTTCTACCATATCAAGGAAGCTAACAATAAGTTCACGATCATCAACTGTAATTATGTCATCAACATTTTTTTGTATGTAAGGGAAAACAATATCTCCAGGCGTTTTTACAGCAGTACCATCAGCGATTGTATCAACGCTTGGTAATGTAACAACATGACCAGCTTCGATGGATGCTTTCATACAAGCTGCACCACTTGGTTCTACACCGATAACTTTTACGTTAGGATTTAACAGCTTAGCCAAAGTTGATACACCTGCTAATAATCCTCCACCACCGATTGGACATAGAATATAATCAACTGTTGGTAATTCTTTAATAATCTCCATTGCAATTGTCCCTTGACCAGTAGCAACGCCTTCATCATTAAATGGATGAATGAATGTATAACCTTTTTCCTTTGCTAGTTTTAATGCATACTGACAAGCCTCATCATAAACATTACCGTAAAGGACAACTTCAGCCCCGTAGCTCTTTGTACGGTTCACCTTAATCAATGGAGTCGTTGTTGGCATAACAATTACTGCTTTTGCATGATAAATCTTTGCAGCATAGGCAACACCCTGTGCATGGTTACCTGCAGATGCAGTAATCAAACCTTTTTCTCTTTCTTCCTTAGATAATGTACTAATCTTATAATAGGCACCACGAACTTTATAAGCACCGGTATACTGCATATTCTCTGGCTTTAAGTAAACCTTGTTACCTGTTATTGAAGAAAAATACTCACTAAAAACTAACTTCGTTCGATTCGTTACTTTCATTACTGCTTCACTTGCATCTTCGAAATTCTCTAATGTCATCATCATTTGCTCCCATCTGCCATCCAATCAGGCCCTTTAATTAAGAAAAAAGTGTTTTGCTTGCAAAACACTCGCGCCAAGCGCGGTTGCGTAAGCGACTTCTTCCTATTGCGCTTGTGTGCATATTTGCGTCCTTCCTGTGAGACGCTTTTGTTATGTAATAGGGAACTTAAAGAACTTTCCTATTACTAACAAAGATTAATAAGTTTCAGCAAAATACTGAAACTTATAATCTTGTTACTTATTAGAAATTATTATTTTCAAAACATTACTTTTCTTCATCTCCAAATAATGCATTAATAAAATCATCTGGATTAAATTTTTGTAAATCATCAATATGTTCACCAACACAAATATATTTGACTGGGACATTTAATTCAGATTGAATTGAAATTGCAATACCACCTTTTGCTGTACCATCTAATTTTGTTAAGATAATACCTGATATTTTAGCAACTTCATTAAATTGTTTTGCTTGAGCTAATGCATTCTGTCCGGTAGTTCCATCTAAAACAACTAAAGTTTCACGGTATGCATCTGGATATTCTCGTTCAATCACACGATCAATTTTGCGAAGTTCTTCCATTAAGTTCTTTTTATTATGAAGACGCCCTGCAGTATCACATAACAGAACATCTACATTTCTAGATTTTGCTGCAGTTACTGCATCAAAAATAACAGCTGCTGGATCAGAGCCTTCTTTTTGGGCAATCATATCAACGTTAGCACGATGAGCCCACTCCGTTAACTGTTCAATCGCTGCTGCACGGAATGTATCTGCAGCTGCAACCATGACTTTTTTTCCTTGATCTTTTAATAATCCAGCTAATTTTCCTACACTTGTTGTTTTACCAACACCATTGACACCAATGAGCAAAACAACCGATTTTTTATCTTCAAATTCATAGGCATTCTCTGGGAGACTCATCTGTTCTCTCATACTTGCTTTCAGTAATTCTTTACACTCTTTTGGTTCACGGATACGATGTTCTTTTACTTTTGCTTTCAGATTATCAAGAATGGCAGTTGTTGTATTAATACCTAAATCCGACATTATAAGAATTTCTTCTAATTCCTCATAAAAATCATCATCTATACTTGAAGAACTACTAAAAATGGATTCAACACCGGCTACTATACTATTTCGAGTCTTTGCTAACCCCGATGCTAAACGACTAAAAAAACCTTTTCTCTCTCCCAAAACATTCACCTCTATTATACTTCATAATTCAAACTTTCATAAGCAAAAGTCTGAATTAATCATATTTCTTTTTTGACTCATTGTCAATATAACACAGTTAAGAATCTAACTTTTCTTCAATAAGTGATACACTTACAAGTGTGGATACACCCTTTTCTTGCATTGTAATACCATACAAAACATCAGCAGCGGCCATTGTACCTCGACGGTGTGTGATGATAATAAACTGAGTATGTTTCGTTAACTTATGGAGATAATTTGCATATCGCTTTACATTCGAATCGTCCAATGCCGCTTCGATTTCGTCAAGAAGACAAAATGGCGAAGGCTTTAGATTTTGTATTGCAAATAACAAAGAAATTGCAGTTAATGCCTTTTCTCCACCAGATAACTGCATCATATTCTGAAGTTTTTTTCCAGGTGGCTGTGCGATAATACGAATCCCCGCTTCTAAGATATCTTCCTCTTCTGTTAATTCGAGGGTACCTTTTCCACCACCAAATAACTCCTTAAAAACCAGATCAAATTGCTCTTTAATTTCTCCAAACTTTTCTTCGAATTGACGACGCATCTCCCCATCAAGTTCCTTAATAATTCCAAGTAAGGTTTCCTCTGCTTTTAATAAGTCATCTCTCTGAGTTGTTAAAAATGTATAACGATTGGACAAATTTTTAAAGTCTTCAATTGCATTTACATTCACATCCCCTAATTGGCGAATGTTTGCTTTCAAATCTGTAATCGTTTTCTTGTTCAATCCTTGATTCGAATATATGTCATTTTCATATTCTTTAGCTGAATTCACTGTTAATTCGTACTCATCCCACATATAAGTAATCTGAGCATCAATTACTTCGTTTAATTTTTCCCTCTGATTTTGTAAGCGGAAGGCATCTTTATCCAATACTATAATTCGATTTTGAAGGTCCTCTCTCTTATTAAAAAATCCTTTATGATTCTTAGTCATGTTCTCTTTCGTTTCATTAAGAGAAGTTAATTTTGCATCTAATGATATCAGGGTACTGTGAGCTTCATCCTGTCGCTTCGTATTATCACATACTTGCTTTTCTTTTTCTTCACGAATGGATGCATATCCTTTTGCTTCTTCACGGATATTGTGTTCTTCTTCCTTTAATTTGGTAATTTCATGCTGAACACGACGAATATTTTCTAAAACATATTGATTGCTTTGTTCTAAATTAGAAAACTCAATTAACAATTTAGAGGATGTTTCATTCGTCTGTGTTTCTCCATGACGTTCTATTTCAAGTAAACGGTTGCATTCTTCAATTCGTTGCTCACATTGTTTACCAGCAACTTCATTATCCTTCAATGCATTCTTCAAGCGCATTACATTCTCTTGTAGCTCTACATTCTGTTCCTCAATAAGCTTCAATTCACTAGCAAACTCTAAGTATGTGTTTTGCATCTGATTCGTTTTATCTTTTTCAGAAGCCAAGTTCATCTTCGCTGTATTTTCCTGAACCAAGATTTCTTGAAGTTTTTGTTTATTTAACTCTGTTTTTTCACGTAAAGATAAACGTAGTTCTTTCGCCTTTAGAATTGAATTACTGATTTCTTTCAATTCTTCTTTTAATTTAGCGACCGAATCTTCTAGTTCTTCCATTTCACGACGGCGTCCAAGCAAATTACTAGAGTTTTTAAAAGCTCCACCAGATAACGAACCTCCCGGATTTAACTGGTCTCCCTCTAAAGTCACAATACGAAGTGAATAATTGTATTTTCTTGCAATAACAATTGCATGATCAATCGTGTCCACAACAATAATACGACCTAATAGATATTGTGCAAGGTTAATAAATCTTTCTTCCACAGTGACCAGACTACTAGCCACACCGATAACACCATTCTCCTTTAATACATCATTGTTCGTATTCTTATAGCCTTGAATACTCGTTAATGGTAGGAAGGTTGCACGACCAAATTTATTCTTTTTTAAATATTCAATCAAAGACTTTGCTGTATCTTCAGAATCAGTTACGATATTTTGAATGCTACCTCCTAATGCGGTTTCTACAGCTGTCTCATAACTTTTCTCCACCTTAATCAAGTCGGCAACAACGCCTAAGATTCCTTTTTGATGCTCCTTTTTTTCCATAACCTTACGAATGCTATTTCCATAACCATCATAACGCTCTGTCAGATTTCGTAAAGATTCAAGTTTCGCATTCAAAGTCATATATACTTGATTTTTCTGATTCATTGTACTCGTAGCGGTATCAATCTCTTGCTGTTTTGCGTCAATTTGTTGCTGGAGTTTATGATTCTCCTTAGTAAAACTATGAATGGTGGCACTTAACTCATTTACCGTTGCTTGCATTGCATTCATATGAATCTGAATCATAGATTCTTCACTTTTTATCTTCAGAATCTTTTGATTAATCTCAGCCTTTTTAATTGAGTTCTGTTCTACTATCGTTTCATATTTCTGAATATTTGTTTTAATTGTACCATTATCATTTAAAAAGCGGAAAATGTCATTATTGCACTCTTCAATTTCCTTTGTCAATGTAACAATACGCTGTTTTATAGAATCAACAACTTCGGATGCTTTTGATTTTTCCAATTCTAAAGCTGATAACTTCTCGTCTATATTCTTTTTTTCTTGTCGATACTTCTCTAAAGCAAGTTCCCGTTCATGTATATCAGCTAATATAGAATCAATGCGGTTTGAAAACTGAGAAGCATTTAAATCAATGGATGCAATCTGCTCTTTTAGTACTTTGATTTCACCATCCGTCTTTTCAATGAATACTTGTATTTCACCCTTTTGCATACGAGAAGTTTCGAGCTCTTCTTGAAGTTTGTCTAACTCTTGTTCGATTCGGTCGTACTCTTCCTTTGTAACATCAAACTCTTTCTTTGTCATTGCAAGATCTTCATTTACAATTGCTAATTTTTCATCAACCTCAATTTTTGCATGCTCGTTCTTAGAATACTCAAGTAAAAATTGATTAACCTCAATATTTTTTAACTTTTCTTTTAAATTTAAATATTCTTTTGCAACTTCTGCTTGTTTCTCTAAAGGTCCAATCTGTCGCTCGATTTCGCTAATAATATCAGTAACACGAGAAAGATTCATGCGTTCTTGTTCCAACTCTTTCTCTGCTAAAAATTTTCTTTTTTTAAATTTGACAATACCTGCTGCTTCATCGAATAATTCTCGACGTTCTTCTGGTTTTCCACTTAATATCTTGTCAATTTGTCCTTGACCAATGATTGAGTAGCCTTCTTTTCCAATACCAGTATCAAAAAATAACTCTTGAATATCTCGTAAACGACAAATTGATCCGTTCATCATATATTCACTTTCACCAGAACGATAGACACGTCGAGATACTGTGACTTCTTCATAATCAATTGGAAGTTTATGATCTGAATTATCTAATGTGATAGCAACATAAGCAAACCCAAGTGACTTTCTCATCTGAGTTCCCGAAAAGATAACATCCTGCATATTAGCCCCACGGAGTTGTTTTGCACTTTGCTCACCAAGTACCCACCGCACTGCATCCGCTACATTGCTTTTTCCCGACCCGTTCGGTCCAACAATACCAGTGATGCCATTATTAAATTGAAATGTGATCTTATTAGCAAATGATTTAAATCCATGCACTTCAATACTTTTTAAATACATCTAATTCCCCTTTTGTCCACAATACTTGAATATTGGTATATTACTTTATTGCTCTTTACGTAATTTCAGAATCGAACGATAAGCCGCTTCCTGCTCTGCAGCTTTCTTCGTTCTTCCGCTCCCCTGCTCTAAAGTGATAGTATCCATCTTTGCAAGTACAGTAAATTTTTTATTATGATCTGGTCCTATTTCTTCTAATAGTTCGTAACTTAAGTGTTGATGAAATTCACTTTGTACAATCTCCTGTAAGATAGTCTTGCTATCATAAAAGAGTTTCTTATGTTCAATATCAGCTAGAATATGTTTGCTGATAAACTCTTTTGCATTAGCAAAACCACCATCTACGTAGATAGCTCCGATTACAGCTTCTAATGCATCTGATAATATAGAATCACGTTCACGTCCTCCAGTAGCATCCTCACCTTTACCAAGGTAAATAAATTTCCCCAGATTAAGTTCCTTTGCACACAAAGCTAAGGTAGGCTCACAAACCATACTAGCTCTTTGTTTTGTCAACTCACCTTCGGTACGACTTTGATAATTAGTATATAACCACTCGCTTGTTGTTAATTCTAGTACTGCATCTCCCAAAAATTCTAAACGTTCATTGTTAGCTAATTTATTCAGTCTCTTTTCATTTGCGAATGAACTATGGGTTAATGCCTGTCTTAAAGTTTCCTTCGTTGTAAATGTATAACCAATAATCTGCTCAAACATCACTAAACGCTTTGTTCCTAATGCCTCGCTCATAATTTCCCTCCCATGCATACCGCTAATGTTCTTACAGTATTGCTTAAAAAACGTTTAAAATAGGGTGTTGCCAAAGCTTCAAGTAGGCAACACCCCTAATTCATTAGTTTAATGCATTCTTGATTTGTTCAACTGCATCTGCTACAGTAACAATTTTTTCAGCTTCTTCATTCGGAATTTCAATGTCAAACTCTTCTTCAATTCCCATGATGATTTGGAAAACATCTAAGCTATCAGCTCCTAAATCATCTACAAATGTAGTTTCCATTGTAATCTCCTCAGCTTCAATGTTTAATACTTCACTAATAATTTTTTGTAATTTTTCGAATTCCATAATATTCACCTTTCCCTTTTAATTTTCATTTTTTAATAACACTCTAGCTTACTATATTATGCCCAGAAAATCTATGAAAGCAAATTACTTTCACGCTATTCTACACTTAGAATATTTGTTTTAATTTTGCCATTAATATCGTTTTGTTTAAATGCAATACATTGAATGATTGAGTTTTTGATTTCGATTGCATTCGAGCTACCATGACTCTTAACAACTAAACCGTTAAGTCCTAACATGGGAGCTCCACCATATTGTGACAAGTCAAAATTCTTGAGTGTACGCTTTAACGCTGGTTTTACTAATGCTGCACCTACAGTACTAATAGCTGTACTCGTTAATCCTGTTTTGATTTTCTTAACTAAAGCAGAAGCTAAACCTTCATAAAGTTTAAGAATTACGTTACCAACAAAAGCTTCACATAATATAACATCTGCTGCACCATTTGGTATCTCTCTTGCTTCTACGCTGCCGATAAAATTAATATCGTTACAGTTTTTTAGCAATGGAAACGTTTCTTTAACAAGCATATTGCCCTTTTCTTCTTCTGCTCCAATGTTAACAATTCCAACCCTAGGATTTTTTATTCCTACTACATTTTCCATATAAATGGATCCCATCCTTGCAAATTGTACCAAATGAGATGCTCTAGCATCGACATTCGCACCACAATCCACAAGTAAAGATAAACCATTCATAGTAGGTAGTAACGGTGCCAAAGGTGGTCTTTCAATTCCTTTGATTCTTCCAACAATTAATTGTGCACCAACTAGCACTGCACCAGTACTACCAGCAGATACAAAAGCATCTGCTTCACCACTCTTAACAAGATTAAGTGCAACAACGATAGAAGAATCTTTCTTTTTACGAATAGCCATTACTGGCGCTTCATCATTCGTAATGACCTCGTTCGCATTCACAACTATAATACGAGCTTTGTCATAGGAATATTTCGAAAGTACTTGTAAAAGAACTTTTTCCTGTCCAACTAAGTGTACTGTGATTTCAGGACATTCATTGACAGCGTCGACTGCGCCTTTAACAATCTCCACTGGAGAATTATCGCCGCCCATTGCATCTACTGCAACTTTAACTGTACTCTGCATTTTGACTTTTTTCCTTTCCTCATCATTACCTATGTATCAATATAACCGATTACATTTAAAAAATCAACCACTAATTTAGCTAATTTTGCTGATATAATATAGCATAGATGACTAGTAATATTTCATTAAACTTATACACGAAAAAATCAAGAATCTAACCTTTCTTAGTGTAAAAAAAGGAGATATTACATAAACTGTAACACCTCCTTGTATGTTCCTATTTTTTAATATAAAAGAATGATTTTAATGTCGAGAAATTCAACATTTGAGGCTGTATAATCTGTTCCGTACTTCCAACAAATAAAATTCCATCTTTTCGAAGAGCTGAATTAAATTTCTTATAGATTTCATTTTTTGCCTCTTCTGTAAAGTATATTAATACATTACGACAAACAATTAAATCCATATTAGTCGGATAAGTATCTTTTAATAAATTATGTTCACTAAATTCCACACACTTTTTGACACTATCTGAAATCTGATAAGTAGTATCACTGATTGCTGTAAAATATTGCGTAATAAACTCAGTCGGTAACCCCTTCAGGCTTTTTACATTATATAACCCCATTCGAGCTTTATCAAGAACCTGTTTATCAATATCGGTTGCAATAATCTTTATCCTATTCAATGGTATTGATTTTGCCAATAACATAACCAAGGAATATGGTTCATCACCGGTAGAACAAGCAGCGCTCCAGATTCTAAGTGTTGAAGAGTGTGACAATAACTGAGGTAAAATCTCATTCTCTAATAACTTCCACTGTTCTGGATTACGATAAAACTCAGAAACATTAATCGTAAGATAGTTTACAAACTCATCAAATAGTACTTTATTCGTTTTAAGTACTTGTATGTAATCCATATACGATGTAATCTTATGTTTTGTAATTAAAGAATCAATACGTCGTTTCATCTGACGTTCCTTGTAAGCACTTAAGTCGATTTTAGTTAACTCAAATACTCTGGTCTTAAATACCTCATAGCTATCTGTCATATTTTTTCTCCTATTAGTACAATTTTCCATTTTATTCAATTATAAGTTCAAGTATATATGAACCTGATATATATAAAAGAACGTGAGTTTCAACCTCACGCTCTCTTTATAGCCAGTGAAACGATTCATCGATTCACTTGTCCTGTTTACAAAATTACTCAGCATCAACTGGAGCTTCTGTAACTGGAACTTCCTCAGCTGGAGCTTCTTGGGCTGGTGCTTCTAAAGCTTTAATACTTAAACTAATCTTTTTATCCTCACTGTTAAAGTCTACAATTTTAGCTGTAACTTCCTGTCCAATTTTTAAAACATCAGCAGGTTTTTCGATGTGCTCTTTTGATATCTGAGATACATGTAATAATGCATCTACTCCAGGTACTAATTCAACAAAAGCACCAAAATCTGTCATACGAGCTACCTTACCAGTTACAACGTTACCTACAGCGAATGTTTCCTCTGCATTAGCCCAAGGATTCTCATTAGCGAATTTAAGGCTTAATGCAATTTTTTCACCTTGAATATCTTTGATAAACGCTTTTACAGTATCACCAACTTTAAAAACTTTTTTAGGATTTTCGATACGTCCCCAAGACATCTCAGAGATGTGAAGAAGACCATCTGCACCACCTAAATCTATGAATGCTCCAAAATCTGTTACATTCTTCACTGTGCCTGTAACAACGTCACCAACTTTAATCTTTGCAAATAAAGCTTTTGCTAATTCTGCTTTCTTAGCAACTAATAATTGCTTACGATCCCCAATAATTCTTCTTCTCTTAGGATTAAACTCGCTAATTACGAATTCGATTTCCTGATCTTTAAATTTATCAAGGTTTTTTTCATAAGTATCGCTAGCTAAACTTGCAGGAATAAATATTCTTGCTTCGTCAATAATAACGCTTAAACCACCATCTAATACAGCAGCAACTTTTGCTTTTAAAACTTCCTTATTATTAAAAGCTTCCTCTAATCTCTTGCTACCTTTTTCAGCAGCTAATCTCTTATAGGTTAAAAGAACCTGTCCTTCACCGTCATTAACTTTTAAAACTTTAACGGTCATTGTATCACCTTCTTTAACAAGTGTTCGAAGGTCAACATTAGGTTGGTTTGTATATTCACTTCTGGTAATAATACCATCAGCCTTGTATCCAATGTTTAAGACAATTTCATCTTCTTTGACGCGAATAACTGTACCATCGACTACCTCTCCGTTGTGTATTGTTACTAATGACTCCTCCAATAATTGTTCAAAACTCATTTCTGACATTCTAGTATGAACCTCCTTGATAATATTGTTTGGGGTTGAAG
>JAEYPP010000070.1 GCA_023410575.1 Bacillota bacterium
TTTTCGACCCCTACCCCCTAACAACCTCAATCGCTTTGATTATCAAAGGGTTGCGATAGGGTGCGTTTTGAGGCTGTCGCTCTTGCACATCTTTTGGTTTTACAATATAAAATTATACTCTATATACAAACTAAGTAATTATTTAGTCATTCAGCATTAATCCATCCTTACATAGCTTGTCGTGCATTGCTTTAATAGCGTGTGTAAGGTCTTTGCCGATGGCGCAGTAATCGCCATCACTGAACTTGTACCACTCGTTTTCCGCACGAATTAGATACCCAACCATCCAAGTGCACTCATCGTTGTTGTAAGTTATCCACAACTCAGCCATCTTGCCATCGACACTCAATTTCTTAGCTATCGCGTCAATTGATACAATCATATCACTCCCTCCTCTTTTAGTCTCAAAATCATATCATAGAGCGCATCGACGAGTTCATCAGCAAATATACAACATAGCTCGTCATCACCATCTCGATAGGCAATATTCCAATCCATCGCATCGTTGTATATTGTGAGATAGTAGTGGATATCATCGTTGTTGCTTCGGCAAGTTACCTCAGGCAGCATCTCAATCAACTCGCCAATAGTAAAGTTGCAATCGTGATATACCTCGACGTTGGAATGAACTGTTCGCACCTCTTTTATTCTCACTGTCGGCGCAAACCCCAGCTCAATCAGCTTGGCGGTCTGCGACTCGTTTGTGTATTGTTTCATATTCTTTTTGTTTTAACCTTTTGACAACGTTTTATTTTTTCATTCGCAACCAGATATTCGATATATCGAGTTCTCTGTTCATGGAGCATCCTTTGCGCTTTATCGAAATCTATTGAACTTTGATAACATCGATTCTTCTCGTCGCATATTTTTTCGCCATTATCACATAAGAAATAGCAAGGCAGTAGCTCTTTTTTATCGTGCATCCATCTGTATCGACATCGAGGATACACTGCTACTTCTTCAATTAGGAAGAATTTTTTACACGCCATTTTACGATATTTGCGCAATAATCTCACATCCATAACCTACTCCTCCAAATACTCTTTGTTGAATTCTCCAGCATTAACAAATATCTCAATGCGATGAATTATCTCTTCATAGGGCGAATCATAAAAGTCTATATTAAGACATATCTTAGATAAGCCAAGCAACTCAATCAACCTATGAAGCGACCAAGCAGGAAATCCATCCCAATTAGCATCTTCTTTAGCAATATAAAAATACCTTCCTTCTTTCCTTGGATGTTCAAGGATTATCATATCCGCAATCTCCTTCTTCAAGCCCAAAGCAAGCAATCGCTCCGACTGCTCTTTGGTTGTGCATATTTGACTATTAAAATTCATTGTACTACTCTTTAACTAATTTAATTTCAACTTGTTGTGGACTATTCTCAAAGGTTACTTCGGGAAAGTTTAATACACTCAACTCTATTTCTTCAAAGTCATAACCTTTCCATTCATCTGAAATACTATTATATTCAGGTTCAATTGTAAATAACTTTATAACTTTTGATTTATTTCTTGCTATCCAAAGTTTCATAACTATATAAAATTTTCATTTATAAACCACGCTGGAACTATCGTGCCTCCCCAACAATTATATATTCGTAGGCACTTATCTATGGGATTATACTCGACCTTATACTTTGTGTTCGGGAAAAACTCCAAGCCATTTGCCCTGCAATAGCTTACACATAATTTCTCCATACTCTACAAACTCTTTAGCAATTCTTCTTTGGTGGGGAAAAGACGGCTTTCCTCAATATATACCGTGCCATTCGTAGTGCTAATAGCAACGTATATGATTTTGTCTTTTGCTTTGCGATAACCGATAACTTTGCCGCTTGCGACTATACAGCTACCTAACCAATACCACCACACCTCACTCCCGGTGTTATACTTTGGTCCAATTTTCATAGTTTTATCCCTTTCGTTGTACTAATCGTTGTCTGCTTCGTCGAGCATAACCCCTATGCTCTTTGCCTATTGTTCTGCGCTGTGGTAGGCGTTGCGCCTGTTGGCGAGGCGCAAACCAACCGAAGTCGGTAAATGCGTCTGACGCCAATCTAACCGCAGCTGCGAGCTTATCTATTGCGCATCTTGCAATAGCGTAGCAGTAAGTCTTATAAGTGCTCATAAGTCCACTCCTTTGTCCTTTGCCAACTTTTCGATATACCCCTTTGCAAACTCCACCAACCCATCTGCAGGGTTAGGTCGTACATCGGGGAGGTTTACATTCTTACAGATAAAGTCGAACAACTCTTGTGCAGCATTGTAGTTTACTCTATTCGAACCGTGAAGCTCTACAATTTCGGTGAACTCAATAGCGTACTTGATAGCATCTGCCTTGCTCTGCAAATCGTTAATGCTTTTGTTGAGCGGATAGCCCATAATTCCAGTGTTAAGTTCCATGATGTTGTGTATTAAAGGTTAATTTCTTTATCTACCCCCGCAAGCCTCAAGGCGTGCTGGAGCTGATGGACTGCGATATTTAGCACTTCGATGTCAGCATACTTAAAGTAATACCCACCCTCGAAAAGGTCTGGCTTACTCAACTCTATTCTCCCCTCATTGTTTTTCCCAATCCACACATTTATTTTCGTTTTATCTTCAAGCACACATATATACCACCTTGATGCCTTTTCAAACTCAAACCCATTCTTCTCGAGTATCTCTGCCGTGATGGGGATGGGGGTGAGTTTATCAACAAAGGCTATAACACCATCGGGAAACACTTTGTCATTCAATACAACGCAATCTTGTATGCCTGTGCGGTAAATACTCCTAATCGAGTAGGGCGTATTCCCCTTGGCGTAATATACCCAATCGCCTACGGATATGTCGCTTATCTTTAGTGTTGCCATAGTTAAAATAAAGTTGGTTGTGTGAATGTCTGCGCCTTGCCGAGGATAAAGTCGCAGATGAAGTTGCGTGCGTAGTCGGGATGTATCATACTCCTCGCCTCGGAGCAAGTACCTGTTTCTACTTTGTGGTCATCCTTCGCTTTATATACTATTTTTACCTCCTTATCTTTCTGATATGAGTACCCAACAGTATTTTCGCAATTTACAAACCAATAGGCAGTAGGTTTTACAAACACATCACCCCTTAAAGTTCTATTCTTATCTATTATTGTCGGAGGGATAAAGTTGCGTTGCAAGTATGTCTCTCCACTGGTATTCCACGGATTCTCTATGACTATACGCAACCCCCTTTTTACAACAATGGAGCAAAGTTTGAGGAGTGTTGTAAAGAAAATTTCTCTTGTGCGAGCCAATTCAATATTCTTATCCATAATCTTGTCTATACCCCAGCCTCGCTGCGATATATGCTCCCCCTTAAACATCATTGTCTTTGCATCGCAAAAGTGAATACAAGGGAAAAACGCCATAATCAAATCCCCCCCCCTTATGTTGTCGAAGATGGAGGGCTTACCATCATAGGCGGCCTCAATCTCGCCGAATAGGTCAC
>JAEYPP010000076.1 GCA_023410575.1 Bacillota bacterium
CTCAGTTGGTAGAGCACCTGACTCTTAATCAGGGTGTCCAGGGTTCGAGCCCCTGAAGACGCATTCTTAAGTCTTCGTTTGACGAACATATGAGTCGTTGGGTGAGGGCTTTTTTGATGCCCTCATTCTCTCAAATCACTGGCTTCGTTATTCCATTTCTTCGTTCCTTGCAAGTCCCTCCTTGCATATGACTGGTACTTGTATTCAAAAAACATGCCCTCATCACAGAATCCTCGCCATATCGATTTCTTATTTTATCAATTGCACTATCTAACTTTCCCATACGTTCATACCGATCTCCATCAAATAAATTATATTGAATTGTCTGCTCTGTAGTCACTCTACTAAGATGAACTCCCAGCTGGCGAATTGGTGTTATTTCATCCCATAGTTGTTCAAATAAGTAGCATATAAAATTATATAATTCTGTGGTAGTATTGGTTGGTGAGTACATAATTCCCTGATGGGAAACATGAGTGAAATTACAATCCGTATAGGATACGCAAGCTACACTTCCTTTAACATTATCTCTTCTTAATCTTGTACAAACAGTCTCACATAATGATAATAATACCTTCTTTGCATATTCTATAGTAACAACATCATATGGTGTTGTCACAGAATTGCCATATCCCTTATTAGCAATCGGTTGTGTAAAAAAAGATGATATATCATTACCATTCGCAAACTGGTAAATCACATCCCCTTGCTTTCCTAAATAAGCTCTTAATATCTTTGGATCCGTTTTTGCTAGCTGGCCTATTGATGAGATTCCCAAATTTTTTAATTTCTTTTCTGTAGCCCGTCCAACAAAAAATAATTCTGATACTGGAAGTGGCCACATTTTTCTTTCAATCTCTTCTGGATACAGAGAATGTACTAGATTGGGTTTTTTTAGCTCTCCAGCCATCTTAGCGAGAAGTTTATTACATGACACTCCAACATTAACGGTAAATTTTAACTCCTCTTCTATCAAATCCTTAAGATTATTCGCAACTAATACTGGTGAGCCATATAATAATTTACTACCACTCATATTAATAAACGCTTCATCAATGGAATACTGTTCAACCTCAGGTGAAAATCTACGCAATATCTCCATCATCGCTTTTGAAGCTTTTACATACATCTCATAGTTTGGAGATACAATTGTAAGATTCGGGCACTTTTGAAGTGCAGCCCCAAGTGCTTCTCCTGTATGAATCTTACACTTCTTGGCTAGTTCTGATTTTGCAAGAACAATTCCGTGACGATTATCCTTATCTCCACCAATCACTGCTGGAATCTTTCTTAAGTCTACTTTCTCTCCCAGTACATGTAACCTATAAGCCGCTTCCCAGCTTAAAAAAGCCGAGTTCACATCAATATGAAAATATGTCTTTTCTTGCATGTTACCTCCCATGAGAGTCAATTATATTCCATGATTTTTTACTAACTTACTACTCGAAATAAAGTCCATCGATGTGTGTCTGTATGATAATGCAATTCAATTAGTTTTTCTTCACCATATAAAATAAGTTTACATCCATATACTAAAATTGTCATTCCAGATGGTCTTGTTTCTTTTCGATATGCAATCTCAATAATATCCGCAACTACTCTCTCATGTGCCTCATTCTCCATTCGTATTCTCATTGGTTTTATCTCTCCAAACGTATTACAAAATGAAATTATGTCAATTGGAACATTATTCTGCATTTCGATACACCTCACTCTTTACTTGACTGAATTTATCCACTAAAATTCTTATCATAACAAGTTGCCGTAGGCTCTAATCACCTTTCTCGTTATAAAAACGAACATATGTACGGTTATTATACCAGAACATATGTTCGTTGTAAAGATTCTAAATCATTAATTTATGGTTCTTTAATGGTTTTTGTCGACACAAACATCACAATTCGACACCTTCATAGAAAGATTCTTCTTTAATAAATTTATACTAATAACATAAAAATAAGTTATAATATAGTAAAAAGTATGCTTCATTAATAGTATGTGTTGCTTTGAATACTCATAAAATCCAGGAAAGGACGTATGCCATGTGTGGAAGATATTATGTAGATGAAGAAAGTAATCAAGAACTTCTAAAAATAATACGCAATTTAGATAAGCGTTTACAAGCATCAAATACAGCAAAATCTCCTTCTCCCTATCATATAAAGACAGGTGAAATTTATCCCTCTAACATTGTTCCTATTATTGCAAAAGGCAAAAACTCGCCATGCTATGAACCAATGTCATGGGGATTTACAACTTCAAAAAATCATAGCTTGATTATTAATGCACGAGCAGAAAGTGCAAATCAAAAACCTCTTTTTTCTAATTCATTAAAAGAAAATCGAATCGTTGTTCCTGCAAGCGGTTTTTTTGAATGGTCTCATGATGAAAAAAAAGATAAATACTATTTTACAGATCCAAATTCACCTATCTTATATATGGCTGGCATAGCGAAACCAGACTTTGATCTGTCCCACTTTGTTATTCTTACTACTTGTGCAAATTCCTCTATGATGCAATTTCATAATCGTATGCCAGTATTATTAAAGAAAGAGGAAGTAGCTGATTACTTAACTTCAGAGCAATATTGCAATGAATTGCTTCACCGTACTCCTTATGGATTATCTTATCGCGCGATAGAGAAGGAAAAACAAAATTCAGGCGAAGTGAATAATTATACACAGATGCATCTTCCTCTCTAGATTACTTGTTTTCTCATTCAAAATTAGTACTATGTGTATTTGCTTGTAATTCCTTGTTTTTTCACTATATCATTGTATATTCTAGTTATACGGGAATATATTTCTATTTTGTTTGGTGTAACATTACCATAAATGTAATGTATTTTTATTTTTATTTGTTGTTTGTGTACATTGACAATAATTTAACACTAATATACAATGATTTTGTAAAACTTATTAATTGACTAGCAAACAACCTTGTTAATTTTTTAACAGCTTAGGAGGATAAAACAATGGCAAAGAAGGCAGATTTACAACCAACTGGATTGGTTGACACTATTGATGCTTTAACCGCAAAAATAAAGGAATTAAAAGAAGCACAGGCTATATTTGCTACTTATACTCAAGAACAAGTAGATAAAATATTTTTTGCTGCAGCAATGGCTGCTAACAAAGCAAGAATACCGCTCGCTAAAATGGCTGTTGAAGAAACAGGCATGGGTATTGTAGAAGATAAGGTTATTAAGAATCATTATGCATCTGAGTATATCTATAATGCATATAGAGACACAAAAACTTGTGGTATCCTTGAGGAAAATAATAGTTTTGGAACAAAAAGAATAGCAGAACCAATCGGTGTTGTTGCTGCAGTTATTCCAACAACAAATCCTACTTCTACTGCTATCTTTAAAACTCTTATTTGCTTAAAAACAAGAAATGCTATTATCATCAGTCCACATCCACGTGCAAAGAACTCTACGATTGCAGCAGCAAAGATTGTACTAGATGCTGCAGTTGAAGCAGGTGCACCAAAGAGCATCATTGCTTGGATTGATGTTCCTAGTCTTGAATTAACGAATGAAGTAATGAAAGAAGCAGATATTATATTAGCTACTGGTGGTCCAGGAATGGTAAAAGCCGCTTACTCATCAGGAAAGCCGGCACTTGGTGTTGGAGCTGGTAACACACCAGTGATTATGGATGAGTCCTGCGATGTTCGCCTCGCTGTTAATTCAATTATACATTCTAAAACATTTGATAATGGTATGATTTGTGCATCAGAACAATCAGTTATCGTCAGTGACAAAATTTATGAGGCAACAAAAAAAGAATTTACGGAACGTGGTTGCCATCTCTGTTCACAAGAAGAAACGCAGAAATTAAGAGAAACCATATTAATTAATGGCGCACTTAATGCAAAGATTGTTGGTCAGAGCGCTTATACCATTGCGAAGCTTGCTGGATTTACGGTACCAGAATCCACAAAGATATTAATTGGTGAAGTTGAATCCGTTGAACTTGATGAACAATTTGCACATGAGAAATTATCTCCTGTACTCGCTATGTATAAGGCTAAATCTTTTGAAGATGCAATCGCAAAAGCAAAACGTTTAGTTGCTGATGGTGGTTATGGTCATACCTCCTCTATTTATATTAATTCAGGAACTGGAAAAGATAAGATCGATATCTTCTCACAAGAGATGAAAACTTGTCGTATCTTAGTTAATACGCCTTCCTCACATGGTGGTATTGGTGACATATATAACTTTAATTTAGCTCCTTCTCTAACTCTTGGCTGTGGTTCTTGGGGCGGTAACTCTGTATCTGAAAACGTAGGTGTTAAACACTTACTTAACATTAAGACAGTCGCTGAGAGGAGAGAAAACATGCTTTGGTTTAGAGCACCTGAAAAGGTATACTTTAAGAAGGGCTGTTTACCAGTTGCCCTTAGTGAGTTAAAGGATGTTATGAACAAGAAAAAAGTTTTTATCGTAACAGATGCTTTTCTTTACAAAAATGGATATACCAAAATTGTTACCGATAAACTTGATGAGTTAGGTATCCAACATACTACATTCTATAATGTTGCACCAGACCCATCCTTAGCAAGTGCTACAGAGGGTGCTGCTGCAATGAGATTATTCGAGCCAGATTGTATTATAGCAATTGGTGGTGGCTCTGCTATGGATGCTGCTAAAATTATGTGGGTTATGTATGAACACCCAGAAGTTGATTTCTTAGATTTAGCAATGCGTTTCATGGATATTAGAAAGAGAGTATATACCTTCCCTAAGATGGGTGAGAAAGCTTACTTTATTGCTGTTCCAACTTCTTCTGGTACAGGTTCTGAGGTAACACCTTTCGCGGTTATCACAGATGAGAGATCTGGTGTTAAATACCCATTAGCAGATTATGAATTACTTCCAAAGATGGCTATTATTGATGCAGATATGATGATGGATCAGCCAAAAGGCTTAACAAGTGCTTCTGGTATCGATGCATTAACACATGCTCTTGAAGCATATGCCTCTATTCTCGCAACTGACTATACAGATGGTTTAGCTTTAAAAGCTATGAAAAATATCTTTGCTTATTTACCTGATGCTTACGAAAAAGGTGCTTCTGATCCTATTGCAAGAGAAAAGATGGCAGATGCTTCTACAATGTCTGGTATGGCTTTTGCAAATGCCTTTTTAGGTGTATGTCACTCTATGGCTCATAAGCTTGGAGCATTCCATCACTTACCACATGGTGTTGCTAATGCCTTATTAATTACAGAAGTTATGAGATTTAATGCCGTTCATGTTCCTACGAAGATGGGTACTTTCTCACAATATCAGTATCCACATGCTCTTGAACGTTATGCTGAATGTGCTGATTTCTTAAGAATCCCTGGAAAAACAGATGAAGAAAAATTAGAAAATCTAATCAAATCCATTGACGATTTAAAAGAAAAAGTTGGTATCAAGAAGACAATTAAAGAATATGGTGTTGATGAAAAATATTTCTTAGAAACTTTAGATGAGATGGTAGAGCAAGCATTTGATGATCAATGTACAGGTGCTAACCCTAGATATCCACTTATGAAAGAAATTAAGGAGATGTACCTCAAAACATATTATGGAAAGTAATAATAGGCTTACAATTATAATATAAAAGGCTTATCATTTTACATTAACATGAATAAAGAAATGTGCGCTTGTCGAACATTTCCTTATCATAATAGAAAAGAAGCAACCTGATTCCCTAACCATCAGGTTGCTTCTTTCTTATTATAATAAGAAAAATATTATATTCTTTTATCTTGTTCATCACCTACATGTTTTTACTATTCGTATTCTACGACATCAAGCCACTTCATAAGTAGCTCTTTTTCTTCTGGTTTGTTCTTTGTTAATTGAGCTGCTGCTACAATTGGAAGCCATGTTTGAACGTAACGCTTCTCTGTAAAGCTCTTCTTACAGAATATATCAAGATACATATCTGCAGTTTTCTTATCCTTTAAAGATAATAACAGATAAGTCTTTGCAGCATCCGCACTTGCATTACCCTGGGAAGCGTGTACCCAGTCGAGTACATACATTTTATCATCGGATACTATAATATTATTCGGATTAAAATCTCCATGGCAAACTTTCACATGCTTTGGCATTCCATCCAGTCTAGTTAATAAATCATACTTTTTGATATGATCCAAGCTATCAAGACTATCTATCTGACGAATTAATTTATCTTTCAATTTATTAAGCAGTGGGGCTCTTTTGGAGTGAATTTCCAGTTGCAAATCAACCATCTGCTCAATATATGTAGAAGTTTTATCCGGATTCTCTTCCATAATACTCGCTAGTGTTTTACCCTCAATAAAATTCATCGTAATTGCCCATTGTCCATCAATAATACTAATTTCACTGATACTTGGGATTGGTAGTCCTGTTTCTTCTACTCTAGTTGTATTAAGTGCTTCATTCAACACATCTGTCTTTGATGTTCCCTTGTTAAACAACTTAATTGCATTGTTATTATCCTTATAAACACATGCATTCTTTCCTTTTGACACTAATGTTTGCAAGTTCATAACATTCGCTCCTCTCTTGTCGGTCCAATTCTTATAATGCCATTTTATTTAATTTATATTCACTTATGTACTTTATTTCTTGCTATATTATACCACTTTTATCTAAAATTGTATAGCAATTATATATAAATTCTTAAATATTAAGTATATTTAGTATAATCGAGAAATAACCTTGCTACTATAATAAAAATAATCTATAATGGTAAGGAAATTTAGTATGTATTACTGGAGGTTTTCCATGCGAAACAAAATAATAACTTATGGCTTACGTTTACTATCTGCTGTGATGGTCTTTAATATATTTATTACACCAATAAATGCCTATGCTACCGAGGTACCCCCTTTCACTTCTGATTCTAGCTCTGACTTTGTATGGCCGACAGGACCGGATGTATACGCTGATGGTGCTATCGTTATGGAAGCAAGTACAGGGCTCGTTCTTTACGAAAAAGATGCTAAGACTGCATATTATCCAGCCAGCATCACAAAGATTATGACAACTCTTTTGGCTCTTGAAAACAGTAATTTAAATGAGATTATGACTATGTCACATGAAGCGGAGTGGGATGTAGATTTTAACAGCAGTAGAATCGGTCTTGTCGAAGGAGAATCCGTTTCTCTTAAAGATGCATTGTATGCAGTTATGCTCGAATCAGCTAATGAAGTATCCTATGGGGTGGCTGAACATGTTGCAAATGGGACTGTAACCGACTTCGCAAACATGATGAATTCACGTGCTACGGAGCTTGGTTGTGTTAATACACATTTTGTTAATCCTCACGGACTCCATGATGATAACCATTATACTTGTGCATATGATATGGCTTTGATAAGCCGAGCAGCAATTCAAATTCCAGAATTTCGAACAATCACTGGATCTAGAACTCATCAAATCCCTGCAACCAATAAGAACGTAGCAAGACCAATGGCAAACCATCACCGTTATATTAGAAAAACTTTAACTTACGATGGAGCTATTGGTGGTAAAACAGGAGGCACGGAAGAAGCTAAGACAACTCTAGTAACCTTTGCCGAACGTAATGGACTTACTCTTATCGCTGTTGTCCTTCATGTTGATACTGCTCTTCATGCCTATGAAGATACTGCAAAAATGCTTGATTTTGCTTTTGATAATTACTCTTTATATCATATGGAAGAAGCGGCTCAAGAGACTACCTCTTTAAGCTTTCCCTCACTATTTTCGAATTTCAAAGAATTTAAGATGAATGATATTAGCAAGTTAAGCTTAAGCAAGAACAGCAATGTTGTTTTACCTCTAAAAGCAGATATTAAGGATACTGTTAAAACTATTAAATATTCAAAAGTAGATGAATATGTTCATGGCTATAACGTGATCGGCGAAATATCATATTCGTATGCAGGTAAATATGTGGGTTCAACTGATATTCTATATTATAATGAGGATTTTCCTCTTACAAAGGCTGAATTCGATGCACAATGGCCAAGTTACTTAATACCACCTGATTTAGTATTTACTGATGATCCGACTAACTCTTCTGCTACGGACACTAATTCTCTGGTAGGTGATAGTACAAATGAGCAGTCAATTGCAGTAAAAGGTCCAACTACTGAGAAAACTTCAAAAGTAAAACCTATTCTTATTGGTATATGTATTACTATCATCATTCTTGTTGTTGGTTATTATCTTTTATTTATCGAGATACCTCATCGAAAACGTAGAAGTAAGTATCGTAAGAATCACCAGCGTCGTATGGATTTTATTCGCTCTAACAACAATGATACTTACCTCTAAAAAGAGGGGCTATCTTAAAAGAAAGTGTAACCTAAAAAAGTAGAAACCTTGTCTATCAGTTTCTACCTTTTGGGGTACACTTTCTTTTTATGCATTTACTAACTCCACAGGTACTCAATATGCTTTTAAAGCAGTCGATTAGTCTTCATTCCTTATTCATGTAATAAATCTTTGACTTTACTTAATATTTTTTCAATATCCTTGAGTCTTTGATTCACCAATGCTGTATTCTCAAGATAAGACTCAGTAAGATTGTCATTCTTATCTTGCGTAGTAGTAAGATTGTTCTCTACTAATCCTGGTAGATCTTCTAAGATTTTATGAATCGACTCACTTAACTCTGTCAATATCTTTTCTGTATTCTCATTTGTATTAAGTGCAATTTGTCTTGCATTCTCTTTACTAAACTGTATTAGTGCTTTAAATCCTGTCTTTAATAAAATTATATTCTCATTTTGAATTTGTAATATACTCTCAATCTGTTTACCATATTCACAGAAAATTTCATTATCTACCAATTCCTTCTGACGTTGTGATAATATTTGTTCCGTCTTAGTTAAGGAGTCCTGTAGTTCCATAATCTTTTGATTAGGATCTGTTAGCCCTTGTAGAGAAGCATTCATAATAGCTTCATATAAACGGTCAATTTTATATCCATTAATGATAATTTCTTGAGAGGTCTCACCCAGTATATCCTTGATATCCTTTTTATCAACTTCGTAACGTGCATAAATATCTCGTTCAATTTTATCAACTAATAAGTAAGCTGCTATTAACATAACAATCCCTGCTAAACCAATAGCTAAATAATCTTTTCTAAATTCAACTAATACAAATGCTGCAAAAAATACTGCTGCAATAAAGAATAGAATATAGAGTACTTTTGCTCGTTTATTTATCATATGGCGACTCCCTTATATGAAAAAAGCCGAAAACCTTATTAATTAAAGGCCTTTCGGCATTGTTTGTGGCACCCCCTGCGAGAATCGAACTCACAACTAACCCTTAGGAGGGGTTTGTTATATCCATTTAACTAAGAGGGCATTACTTAATCTATTATATTTTACTGATTGCTAACTCGACCAATCGCTTATATCTAAGTGATTGTTACTACATATTCTTTTTATGAATTATGTTCTTTTTACCATTAAGAACAAGCACATTACTTATTATATTCAGATTTTATAGTGAAGTCAAGCCGTTATTAAAGTCTACATTTCCCTGCATCCAGATTGTTCCACGAAATCTTCTACCAATACATGGTTCACCAAAAAGATTATCTTTATTAATACAGACCTCAAAACAAAGTTCATTACATTCTAATGTTAAAATGTACAATTCTTCCTTGCTTCTATGATTTGTAGCCTCACGTACATCTGTTATCGTTCCTAGTACTGTATAATTATCGGATTCTGTTCCATAAGGCACAAAAGACGTGTCTACAATTGAATATACGTCTTCTTTCTTAATTCTTTTAGAAACCATCGCATACATATCAATATCATCAATCGTCAAGCTATCTATCGCCTCTTGATTTCCTTTTTTTGCTTCAACAATCAATTGATTTCTTTGACGCAAATCTGTTTTTCTTGACTTATCATTCTTTATACACTTTTCTACTGGTAAGAGAATTTTTCCCTCGCATGCAAGACCAACTAAGGTTACTGCGTACACCATTGGTTCTTTTAAATCATGGCGCAGATGTAGATAATCAATTGTATTCTGTAGATAGAAAATAAGAGACACCCCTAATCGATAATCGTCGCACATTCCTGTATATGCATCTGTATCAACCCTTTTACTAATGAAGATTTGTTCTTTGGCACTTATATTCTGCCCTTTATAATACGGAAAGTAATGTTCTAGATGAAAAATCTTGTTCTCATCATACTCTCCCCTAACTGTAATTCCAACCTCAGGTGCAAATTCTAATGACAGTTCAGCTAATGTTGAGTGATTCTCTAAACTCAACAAATGCTTCTCTGATGCTTCACTTATAACATTTTGAATTAATTGTTCCACTTCTAATCTATTATTTATTTTACTAAAACCTATCGCTTTTAAAAAACTATGCATTTACTCACCTAATTGCCTTTTCATTCTATTACTACATATTATGTTTACTTACTATAACTATTCGAATCCATTTCAATACGATATCTTCTATTTATATCATATCTCATGATTACACGTCAAGCCATATCAACTGTATCCTTTATAAATACTGTTAATTCCTTTACTAAATCCATATAAACTGGTTCTTGTTGATTCGTTGTAATCATTCGAATAATTGGTCTTGTTGGCATCTTATAATTTTGACTTACAACAACTCCAATTTCATCAGTATTAATTTTAACGTATGTACCTATAGGATAAACTGCTATTAATTCTATAAATTTTTGGACAACTTCTATACTAAACTTCCTATCCGCTTCACTTAATAAATAGTCCATAACCGTTTTAATTTTCTGTGGTTTCACTAGATTTCCATACACACAGCTATCAAATTCATCACATAAGGATACTATTTTTGTCTCTAATCGAATCTTCTTTTTTGTAAGCCGCATCGGATATCCACTTCCATCTTCTCTTTCATGATGACTCAGTATGATATCTTTTGACGTTGCTGATAACCAGTTCTCAGACTCAACCATAGAATATCCTGTTATAACGTGTTTTCTAATTTCTTTTTTTGTATTCTCATCGCATTGATCATATATCAGGCTCTCACAAGAGAATGGTAAATACACCATTCCAAGATCATGTAATAAAGCACCTATTGCCAAATCATGTACTCTTTCTCGTGATAGTCCTACCCCAACCCCAATAAGAACTGCCATAGCAGAGACAGAGACAGAATGTGAATAGATACTTTCACTCTTTTCTCGAACACATGATATATTATACAATACTTCTGACTGAGAAAGAACCTCTTCTATAACCTGTTCAGCAACTGCTATAATATCCTGTAACTCCTGGTTTGCGCAATAGGAGTATTTCTCAATTATTTCTTTTACCATTATTTTACATTCTTTTTGTAAAGTATCCTCATTGGCCGTGTACATTTTGAATGATGTATCATCGTATTCTACATATACCATATCTACGTTTAATTCCCGCATTTTATCTACATATTCAAGCTTTAGAACAGAGCCTGCTGGAATTAATATCAATCCACTTGCTGTACATATTTCTTTTGCTAGCTTTTCTCCACCTACAATACTGTCAATTGATATTTTTCTCATAGCATATAACCCCTTTTATTATTCTATAGTACAATAAAAAGGCGTCATGCTTTGATACACTTCTCCAGTGATAATCATCAACTGTAGTTTCTACCCTTTCACCGTAGCGTGATTTTAAGCATTAAGTGCCTTTTTATCTTTTGTACTTTTTTACTTTATTGTAGATAATTTTTTTTATTTTTTGCCTCTTCTAAAGACTGTTTTTCCTCTTCTGATAATAGAACAAAAGATTCTCCTTTAATTATTTCCTTTATATAGGTATAACAACCTTCCCTGCTTGAATGCATTGATGTAAGAATAAATCCATCATTGTTATCATCAAGCAGGCATAAAGAAAAGCTGAGTTTTCCGCCCATTTCTTTAAATGCATCATATTTTACTACTCCACACTTTTGATACGCGCTCAACAGATTTTCAGATATTTTACTCACTGTAGTCTTTAACTCTTTTGTATCTTCTTTTAATTTATCTATTTCTTTAAAACGATTTAGTACTGAACTTTCTAACGTTTTCCCATTAGAACCTTCCATAAATGCATTGTACTTTTTCTTAAGTTTTCTTATTTTAGATAACATAATACAAACTGTTAGTAATACAACAACAAGTATTCCAGCTAATACTAATACTGCAATGTCTACGCTAATTCCGATGTTCTCAAATATGTTCATTCTTTTTTCCCACCTTAAGTTAATTAACCAATCGTACCGATTAGTTCGATGATTCTGTCTAAATCTTCTTGGGAATAGTATTCTATTTCTATCTTCCCTTTATCATTGGCTTGACGTCGAATCTCTACCTTGCTTCCAAAAATATTTTTCATTCTATTCTCTAAGTCTCGGTAAATATATTCATCTTCTTTTGCTATGGCAACTTCTTTTTCTGGCTTCTCTTTTAATATCTTTCTCACTAACTTTTCAGTCTCACGAACGCTTAGTTTCTCATCAAATACTTTCATTGCAACATTGTACTGAGCTTCTTTATCCGTAATTCCAAGCAAAGCACGAGCATGTCCACCACTTATCATATCATCAATGACCATCTGTTGAACTCTTTTGTCTAATTTCATTAATCTCATAGAATTGGTAACTGCTACACGACTTTTCCCAACTCTTTCAGCAACCTCGTCTTGTTTTAAGTTAAATTCTCGTACTAGTTTTTCATATGCCATCGCTTCTTCAATTGCATTTAAGTCTTCTCTTTGTATATTCTCTATCAATGCAATTTCGAGTACCTGCTGATCTGTGTATTCCTTTACAATCACTGGTATCTCCTTTAATCCAGCAATCCTCGCAGCTCTCCATCTTCTTTCACCTGCAATTATCTCATAACGTTCTCCAGTTTTATGAACAATTAATGGTTGTATAATTCCATGCAATTTAATTGAATCAGCTAATTCATGTAGTGAATCTTCATCAAAATGAGTTCTAGGTTGTTCTTTATTTGGCTCAATTTTATTAATATTAATAATCGTTTCACGTGAAACAGTGTCATTTTCATTACTGTTTTTAGGTACATGGTCTAATTTATTAATTATAAGTGAATCTAATCCTTTGCCAAGTCCTTTTTTTGATGTCATCTTTATTCTCCCTTTCTACGTCCAAAAATTCCTTTACCCTTCTTTTTAATATCTTTACTGTCCTTGGTATTGGAAGTATCCTTTTTAGACTTCTCCTTTACTTGACCATCCTCATCCAACTCACCATCTTGTCGTAACACTTCATCAGCGAGATCTCGATAAGCTTCTGCTCCAGCTGATTTCGAGTCATACATACTGATTGGTAATCCATGACTAGGTGCTTCAGCTAATCGTACATTTCGAGGAATTATGGAATTATAAATATTTTGCTCTAAGTTCCTTCTAACATTTTCAACAACTTGTAAAGAAAGATTAGTTCTAGCATCATACATTGTAAATACAACACCCTCTATCTCAAGGTCTGCATTTAATCGTTCCTTTACTAAGTTGATGGTATGAATCAGCTGTGAAAGCCCTTCTAGTGCATAATATTCGCATTGAATTGGGACCAATACAGCATCGGCTGTTGTCATCGCATTAACTGTAAGTATGTTAAGAGAAGGTGGACAGTCAATAATAATATAATCAAAAGAATTTTTTATAGTATCAATATACTTCTTTAATATATATTCTTTTTCGTCAACACCGATTAATTCAATCTCAGCACCAGCTAAATTAACATCAGAAGGTAATACAAATAGGTTATCAACAACACTCTTAGTCATACACTCATCAACTGTACACTCACCAATTAATAACTCATACACAGTATTCTCAACATTCCCCTTATCAACACCTAGTCCACTCGTAGTGTTTCCCTGAGGATCTATATCTATTGCTAATACCTTCTTTCCCTTTTCAGCAAGACAAGCAGCCAGATTTATTGCCGTAGTTGTTTTACCAACCCCACCTTTTTGATTCGTTACTGCTATTGCTTTCCCCATCTTATCCTCCATATCATAATCGAATCAACTCTCTGTATATCTTTAATAGCTGTTGTACTTAACCCCTATATAAATAGATATATTCAAGCTTGATTACCTTGAATTCATATTCTGATTTCCACTACATTATATCACATAATTTCATACATAACTATATTAAAACACAATTTTCAAAATGTTTCACGTGAAACTTTATCAATAAATTAGAAATACTAATAATGTACATTAGAGTATCGATTATTTTCATAAGTTCGTGTAAAAATAAATCATGTATCAGATTAATTACATAACCAAATTCTAGGTTCATTTATTATAGTAAAATTATTGAGAATCATTCTAACTCCTACGACTCTCTAACATGTAAAAGGAAAGAAGCAATATCCATACAATCTCGTATGAGATATTGCTTTTTGACTAAAACATATTCACAAAACAATTTCTAATTGCATAAACAGCAGCCTGTGTACGATCAGAAACTCCGATTTTTTTAAAAATATTAGAAACATGGTTTTTTACTGTCTTTTCACTAATATTTAAACGACACGCTATCTCCTTGTTAAACAATCCTTCAGCGACCAATTTAAGAACATCGACTTCTCGATTCGTCAATGCCTCACTTGTGGTTCCTTTAACTCTTTTCATACGTTCCTTCATTTCGGGAGTTAATGTTGGTTCAATGTATGTTTCTCCTCTGTAAACAGTATGAATAGCCTTTTTCAAAACTTCCGATTCTGAATCTTTAAGTACATATCCATTAGCTCCAAGTTCAACTGCTCGAAGAAGATATTCAACTTCATTATGTATTGTTAGCATTAAAATTTTCTGTTTCTCATTTTTTAACCTCATTTTTTGTAAAGCTTGTAGGCCATTCATGTTTGGCATATTAATATCAAGTAAAACAACATCTGGCTGTAACTGTTTAACTAATTCTAAGCACTTTTCTCCCTCACTTGCTTGTCCAACAACTTCGATATTGCCATCTAGCTCGAGTAACTGCTTTAGTCCTTCTCGTACCATCATATGATCGTCAGCTATAATAATTCTTATAGGTCCCATTCCTACTCCTCCTCTTGCTCGCGATATGGTATAATTACGGTTATTTTAGTTCCTTTATCCTTTGTTGACTCTATATCAAAGCTCCCTGACAATAGTAAAGCTCTCTCTCTCATAATCGAAAGACCAAATCCACTATTATTTATACAATCTCCTTCTCTTTCGTCAAGTAGAATGCCAACGCCATTGTCTTCAACTACTAATTTCAACTCTCTTTCATTATAAGTTACGCTTATTGTGCAAATATTAGCATCCGCATACTTAACTATATTATTACAAGCCTCTTGTACAATTCGATACAAGGTAAGATTAATAACAGGTAAAATTTTAGGATTCTCTTTTGTACTATTAACAATAACCTGAATATGATTTTGTTCCATATACTTTTTAGCAAATCTCTCAATTGCAGGCACTAGGCCAAGGTCTTGTATTGCCATTGGTCTTAAATCATAAATAATCTCTCGCATGTCATTAATTATACTATGAATTTGATTAATTAATGTTGCTAGCTCTAAGCGAGCTCGTATCGTATCCATGTCAATTAACTTTATACATAATTCTGTTTTATACATTAAATTCGTTAAATTTTGAATCGTAGAATCATGTAAATCGCGTGCTATTCTTTGTCTCTCTAGTTCTTGAGTTTCGAGTATTTTAATACCATAATACATTGAGTAGTTATCACAAAATTTATTTACATTTTCTTCCAATATTTTGGTTTGGCCAGATCTCTTTTCTATATTTGCTTGATACATTAATATATTACTCAAATAACTCAAACACTCATTAACAAGTTTGTATTCATCTTGTTTGCTTTGTAAATTTCGTAGTCGTTCCTTAACAATTGGTAAATCATTTTGAATATCTAATAATTCTTTTTTAAAACTTAATTCTTCCTGCTTATTTTTCTTATTTTCATAAGGTGAAAAAAGTGATACATTAGCATCAACTGACGAATTAATAACCTCTAGTGATTTCAATAATTCATTCATTCTTAATTCCAAATGATTTATTTCTTCAATTAAACTAATTATTGAATTATGTACTTCATTTTGCACAACAGAAAAAATCTCTATAGCCTTCTTAACTTTTACTTCCCAAATTTCTCTTTCTGTTTTGTCTTTTTCCATCACGTACCCCCGAATTGAAAGAAGTAAAAAACAATCTAATGATAAAATACCAATTTCTATTTAACTTTATACATAACTATAATATAACATTCCCATAGATAATTAAAGGAAAATAACTATAAATTATTTTTTCTACATTTTCTGCATAGGTTTTCGGAAGTCAACACCATTTCGATATGGGGAATACCAGCTTCTATATATTCTTCCCCTATCTGCTTAAATCCAATTGTCTCATAAAAACCTTTTGCTTGTACCTGAGCTCCTACATAGACTTCTTTTGCCCCTGATATAAATGCCTTATTTACTAACATTTTTACAAGCATGTCTCCATACTGTTTACCACGGAACTCTTTCTTTACAGCAATTCTACCAATTTTATATCTACCATCTTCAAGTAAATTTAATCTTCCTGTGGCAACTGGTCTTTCCTCTTGATTATCAGAACTCTCTTCATATAAAACACAGAAAACTGCATCTTTATCGAAGTCATCAAACTCTTCTTGGTCTGTTTTATGTTGTTCCTGTATAAAAACTTCTCTTCTAATCTCAAAAATCTCTTTTAGATCATCTTGATATGTTTTAAATTTCCCTTGTATGTACATATTTCCCTCATTTCTAATCAGTTATCTAGCGACTTGGAGCTGAAGAATGAAAGTGTCTTAATTCTTCAGTCCTCGTTGTTCGCTAATATCATAAACAAGACGAAAGAATGAATCGTCTCAATTCAACAAACAGTGTCTAACTAATTTACTTCATTAGCGGTGCCTTTAATGGCTTACCACCAGATCTTGGATACGCCTTTGGAGTATTTTTTATTTTTTTTATAATAAATAATGTACGATGCATCTCACTATTTGGAACACTAAAAGATTTAATCTCCTGTAACTTAGCCCCTAAAACTTCAAAAGAATAGTGAGCTTCTTTCAATTCATCTTCAAATGTTCCTGATTTATAAGGAATGAAATAACCACCTACTTTAACATAAGGTAAGCAAAATTCTGCTAAGGAAGTTGTTCTTGCAACTGCTCTTGAAACAACAATATCATATTTTTCCCTATGTTCTTCTTTCCTTGCTAACTCTTCTGCACGTGCATGAATTGCCACAATTTTTCTTAATCCTAAAGTACTAATAACTTCATCTAAGAATTTAACTCTTTTATTCAAAGAGTCAACTAAAGTTACCTTTAAGTTTGGATATACAATTTTTAACGGAATGCCTGGAAATCCTGCTCCTGTTCCCATGTCTAATAAACTTAATTCTTCTTTATATGGGTGTTCATGAAATAATGCTAAACTATCAAGAAAGTGTTTTACTAACACTTCCTCATAATCTGTAATTCCAGTTAAATTCATAAATGAATTCCATTCAACAAGTAAATCATAATACTTCTCAAACTGTTCTTGTTGCTCTTTATTTATATTAATACCCCATTGGGACAAACCATCAATTAGTGTCTGATTATTTCTCATTTTAACTCCATCTTTAAAAGTATTATTAATTTATTGCTTTCTTCGAAATTGCTCTAAATACACAAGAAGTACAGAGATATCTGCAGGTGAAACACCTGATATTCTAGTTGCTTGTCCGACTGAAGTTGGTTTAAATTTAATTAACTTTTGTCTCGCTTCAATTCTTAATGATGGAATATCATTATAATCGATATTTTCAGGTATCTTTTTGCCTTCTAATTTCTTAAATTGCTCTACTTGACTTTCTTGTCTTCTTATATATCCTTCATACTTTAAGTTAATCTCAACTTGCTCAATGACTTCCTCTGGTAAATCAGGTCGTTCCTTGTCCAGTTTTTCAATTGCATAGTAACTTAATTCTGGTCGTTTGATTAACTCAGCTAAATTAGTACCAGTTTTTAAAGCTGTTGAATTAATTCCTTCTAATATTTCATTAACATCCTTTGATGCCCCAATTAGACTATTTTCAAGTCTTAAAGTTTCCCTTTTAATCATTTCTTCTTTTTGGATTAACTTTTCATATCTCTCATCACTAATTAGACCAATATCGTGACCGATTTTTGTTAATCTTAAATCTGCATTATCCTGTCTTAAGATTAATCGATATTCCGCTCTAGATGTCATCATACGATAAGGTTCATGTGTTTCCTTTGTTACTAAATCATCGATTAAAACTCCAATATAAGCTTGTGAACGATCTAATATGATTGGCTCTTTTTTATAAAGTTTTCTAGCTGCATTAATACCAGCCATTAATCCCTGAGCAGCTGCCTCTTCATACCCTGAGCTACCATTAAATTGTCCTCCACTAAATAGACCACTAATCATTTTGAATTCCAATGATGGTTTTAACTGCATTGGATTGATACAGTCATATTCTATTGCATAAGCATTTCGAACAATCTTAGCATTTTCAAGTCCAGCAACAGAACGATACATAGCAACTTGGACATCTTCTGGCAAACTACTTGACATACCAGAAATATACATCTCATTCGTATAATTTCCTTCTGGCTCAATAAATACTTGATGCCTGTTTTTATCAGCAAACTTAACGACTTTATCTTCTATAGACGGACAATATCTTGGTCCAGTTCCCTGAATATTCCCAGAATATAGGGGAGAACGGTCGATATTTTTTCGAATAATCTCATGAGTATTCTCATTCGTATAAGTCAACCAACACGAAACCTGATCCTTTTTAATATCTTCAGGAGTATTTGTAAATGAGAACGGAACAACCTTTTCATCTCCAAATTGTTCTTCCATCTTACTAAAATCTATACTTCTTCTATCAATACGTGCAGGTGTACCTGTCTTAAAACGATACATCTCAATACCTAATGATTTTAAACTTTCTGTTAAATAATTTGCAGAAGGTAATCCATTCGGACCTGTGTAATGACTTACATCTCCATAAATGCATCGTGCCTTTAAATATACACCAGTACATAAGATAATTGCTCGACAAGGATATACACCATCTGAATAAGTTTTAACTCCTTCAACTTTACCATTTTCAACAAGAATTTCAGTTATTTCAGCTTGTTTAACGGTAAGATTGTCAGTATTTTCAACAATATGTCGCATCGTCTTACTATAATCTTGTTTATCTGCTTGTGCTCTTAACGAATGAACTGCAGGTCCCTTTGATTGATTCAGCATCTTTGATTGAATATAGGTTTTATCTATAACCTTTCCCATCTCTCCGCCTAAAGCATCGATTTCACGTACTAGATGTCCTTTTGAAGTCCCCCCAATATTCGGATTACAAGGCATCAATGCAATACTATCAACACTAACTGTAAACATGATTGTCTTCAAACCAAGTCTTGCGCAAGCCAATGCAGCCTCGCATCCTGCATGTCCAGCACCTACGACGACGACATCGTAGCTATCATACATGTAACTCATCCTATTTTCCTCTTTTCTTATTTTCCCATACAGAACTCTTTAAATATAGTATTAATCAGATCTTCATCCACTGCTTCCCCAATAATACTGCCAAGTGCTTCATATGCATTCATCAAGTCTATTGTAAAGAAGTCTTCCGGCATACCTAAATTAATACTATTATGAACTTGTTCTAAACTAATCTTTGCTTGTTGCAATGCTTCCTTTTGACGAGCATTAGAGATATAAATCTCATCATTAAAGGTAAGATTCCCTTTAAAAAACATATCTGTGATTACTTTTTCCATTTCATCCATTCCAGTATGATTTTTTGCAGAAATTTTTACAATTGTCTTTTGTGTCGCTTTTTTTATTTGATCTTCATCTACTACGGTATCTAAATCTGTTTTGTTTAATAGAATAATTGCTTTTTTATCTTTGATGAAATCAATAATACTATAATCATTTTCATCCAATGGAGTTGAGGCATCTACAACATAGATAATCAAATCTGCTGCCTCTGCACTTTTTCTTGATTTATCAACTCCAATTTTTTCAACAATATCGTCTGTTTCTCGAATTCCAGCAGTGTCAATTACATTAAGACATACCCCATTCAAATAAATTGTTTCTTCAATGGTGTCTCTCGTAGTTCCTGCTATTTCAGTTACAATCGCTCTTTCTTCTCCAACTAAGACATTTAGTAGTGATGATTTACCAACATTCGGTTTACCTAATATGACAGTACTTATGCCTTCCTTTATTAATCTTCCATTTTCTGCACTGTTTAACAACTTAAAAATGTCGTTTTGAAGGACCTCAACATGTTGTTCCAATTGTTCTGAAAAACCATCTAAACTAATATGCTCTGGATCATCCAAAGCTGCCTCTATATAAGCAGTATCTAATAAGATACTGTTTCTAATCTCTTTTATTTTATCAAGTACATTACCTTTGAGTTGACTTAAACTATTTTTTAATGCCAGCTCACTTTTCGCATGTATAACATCAATAACTGCTTCCGCCTGTGATAAATCAATTCGGCCATTTAAAAAAGCACGTTTTGTAAATTCTCCTGGTTGCGCTAGTCGTGCTCCTGCTTCTAACACAGTCTCTAGAACTCTTTTTGTTACAACAATTCCGCCATGACAATCTATTTCAATACTATCTTCTTTTGTATAACTTCTTGGTCCTCTCATAATAACGACCATTACTTCATCAATGATTTCTTCGTTATTTACAATATAGCCATAATGTACGGTATGGGTTTCCATCTCGGATAGCTTTTTTTTACTCTTTTTTTTACGGAATATTTTATCGATGATTTGGAATGCTTCGTCGCCGCTTATTCGAATAATGCTAATTCCTGCAGTACTAAGTCCTGTGGCAACTGCTGCTATTGTATCTGATTTCATAATATTTCTCCCATCTGCCATTAGGCTTTAACCTTAAGAAAAGACTGTTGTATAAGAACGGTGTCTAACCCGTCTCACATAACAGCCTTTTCAATTCATGACAAAGAAAGTTCGCTATGCTCACTCTCCTATGTTTATTTAATCATGTGCGCCTTCTGCTTTTAATGCTTCAGCTGCTTTTGCTGCAGCCTTTTGTTCCAAGTAAGCTGCATAGTCTTTCTTATAGTCTGTACTGTAATCCTTTGTATTACCGCCATACTTTTTATGAAAGTCTTTTTTACTTGTATTATTAAACTTTTTACCGTAATCTTTATTACCATACTTGTTATTGTTACCAGCATTAAAGGAAACTCCCTTTTTCATACTAATAACAACTTTACGGAAAGGTTCTTCTCCTTCACTATGAGTTTCCACATACTTATCACCCTGTAATGCTGAATGAATAATTCTTCTCTCATATGGATTCATAGGTTCAAGAGATACAGCTTTATGCGTACGCTTTACCTTAGAAGCAATGTTTTTAGCGAGATTTTCAAGTGTTTCTTTTCTTCTTTCTCGATAATTCTCAGTGTCCAATTTTACTTTTAAATAACCCTCATTATTCTTATTAACAACTAAACTAGTTAAATATTGTAAAGAATCAAGTGTTTGTCCTCTTTTACCAATCAAGACTCCCATGTCGTCACCTAAAATATTAATGTCAACACTCTCATTCTCTTTATCATAGTAAACATCTACAGTTGCTACAATTCCCATAGCTTTGAATACTTTACCAAGAAAGTTTTTTGCTGCTGATTCTACAGTAAATTTTTGTTTAACACGAATTTTAGCTGGCTTTGCAAACATTCCAAGTAATCCCTTACTCTCTCGCTCAATCACTTCATATTCAATATTTTCGCTCGTTGTTTGATACTCAAGTAGTGCCTCGGTTAATGCTTCATCTACCGTTTTACCCGTAAATTCTTTCCATTCACCCATTTACTTATCCCCCTTGTCACTATTATTCCTTTTTAGGATATTAGCATTTGCTGCAATACTGCCAGCTTTATAGGATACCTCACTCTTTGTATAATTGGATGCTTCTGTCGTCTTTGGACTAACTGCTTTGCTTTTCATTGTTGATTGACTACTATCAATTACTTTTGTTGAAGTTTTTGCAACGCTAGCCATTTTATTGCCAGTAGCAACACCTAATTTCTCTTTACGCTTATTTGACTTTTCTACATTTTTAGCAATCATTTCATCAACATCAATTTTATCAAAATATTTATTAATAAAAATCTGCTGGAAAATTTGAACGATACTACCTGTAATCCAGTATAAACCTACACCGATTGGCATAAACACACAGAAGATACCAGATAATACTGGCATAACTGTATTCATAGCTTTCATCGTGTCTCCACCAGGTGCTGATTCACCATTTTTACTTGTATTCTGAACTACCATTAGTTTACTCTGTATAAATTGAGCTACTGCAGATACTACAGGAACGATTACACCAGGGAATCCCCATCCTGCTGGATCTAGAATATTCATATTACCAATAAATCGATTAGCATGAATAATTTGATCAATTGTATCCTTAAAATCCTTTTGCAGAACTAGATCTTTTATCATAGCTACTCCATTTGTACTAGTGAAATAATTTACGAGTGGAGTACTATTTTTATAATTCTCGATGTTTTGACCTAAAAATAAGTCCCAATTGGATGTGTTAAACTTAGAAAATATATCAATTAATAAAGTTTTTGATTCTACAGATCCAGGAACTAAAGATGTCAGATCACCAACTGCTGCTCCAATTTTATTACCTTCAATAAATGATTTTAATGCATCTGCGTACCCTTGCACATTCATAAAGTTTGATGCAACTACATCATAAAGGGAATTAATATCACTTACATATGCAGGAATCTTATAGATTACCTGATATAATGCAAACATGATAGGTAAGGAAATCAATAAAGGCAAGCATCCTGCCATCGGAGAAGTGCCGTATTTTGCATATACCTCTTTCATCTCTGCCTGTTGTCTTTGCATGGAATCTTGATCTTTTTTCCCTTTATACTTTGCTTGTATCTTTTGTATCTCGGGATTCATCTTTGCAGTTAATCTAGAACTCTTTTGTTGCTTAATTGTTAATGGAAGCATAAGCATCTTTGTAACAATAGTAAATAATATAATACATAAAGCAATATTGGTAATACCAAAGATATTTAAAAATTTATAAATACCATTTAATATCTCACCCATTACCCAGGCAAAAGGACCTAAAATGCCTCCAACCTGTGATAAAACAGTTATTTCCAAACTAATTTCCTCCTTATTCCATCACGACTATGTAATCATGATATACTTAGGTACTCAAAAAAGTCATCCTAAGGGACAGGATCAAATCCCCCTTCATGAAATGGATGACACTTAAGAATTCTTCTCACTGCTAGATAAGTCCCCTTTACTGCACCATGGCGTTCGATTGCCTCTAGGGCGTACTCTGAACAGGTTGGTGTAAACCTACAAGTAGGTACTCTCTTCATAGGTGAGATATATTTCCTATACAGTTTTACTAATCTAATTAGAATTCGCTTCATCACGATATAATCATCTTTTCTACAACGACTCTTGGCCGTCATGAATAATGCGCTGTAATTTTGCTAAGTGCATAAAAGCGCTACTGATTTCCGAATAGTTCTTGTCCTTAGATCCTAATCTTGCTACAACTACTATGTCTAAACCACTATTAAACATAGTTTCATTCAAACGGTAACTTTCTCGAATCAATCTTGTGATTCGATGTCGAACTACACTATTTCCAACTTTTTTACTTACAGAAATACCAATACGATTAAAAGATAATTCATTCTTACAAACATACATTACGAAGTACTTGTTAGCATAAGACTTACCATTTCTGTAAACGTTACCGAATTCTCTACTGTTTTTTAAGAATTTTGACAATGTTTCAAAATCTCCTTAATAAAACCTACTGTTTTGTATACATATTAGAAGAAAAGGTCACATTGACTGCGACCTAAGCTGTTAATTGATGTCTTCCTTTAGCTCTTCTTGCAGCTAAAACTTTTCTTCCATTAGCTGTACTCATTCTGGATCTAAATCCATGAACCTTTGCTCTAGAACGCTTTTTTGGCTGGAATGTCATTTTCATCTATATACACCTCCTCATATTAATTAATATTCTCTACTAGCACCATTACTTAATTTAGTGCTTTATTCTCAAAGTAAGCCTACTTACTCGATTTTAAATAGCACTACTATTATATTCGTTTCGATTCAACTCGTCAAGTGAATCTTTTCGTTTACTTATATTTGAATTACTTATAAATAATGTAACTTTTGTAATTATATAAATTTTTTAAATTTGTTGACATTTGTTAATAATTGCGTGAGAGTTATCCACAAAAAGTGGATAAATTGTTAATAACTTTGTTTATTTGTGTTAATTATTAAAAAATCATACTCAATTATACTTATAATTTCATTAATTGTCTATGTGTATAACTCTTATATTATTATAAACGAGCTGTGAATAATTAATACTAAGCTGTGAATAACTTAAAGAAATATGATAAACTTATGTTTATAATCAAATATTTACATTGAAATGTTGATAGATTTGTTATATATTATAACTATATGCACATGTTTATGTAGGACAAGTGCGCTTAATTTTATATGGGTTAAACAATCCATTGTTATAAATATCACGGCGTGGAACGCCGGAAGGCGTAAGAAGGGCACGGTTTTTAATATGAAAAGCTTGATTCAAGAAAAATGGAATGAAATATTGGAGTATTTAAAGATTGAGTACAATGTAACTGAAGTATCCTTTAAGACCTGGTTACTACCTCTTAAAGTTTACGATGTGAATGGTAATGTTATTAAACTCGCCGTAGATGACACGAAGATTGGAGCTAATAGCCTCGATTTTATTAAAAATAAGTATAGTTTATTTTTAAGAACAGCAATAGCTGAAGTTATAAATCAAGATTTTGAAATTGAATTTGTTTTATTAAGCCAAACAAAAGCTGATGAAAAATTATTAACTCCCCAATTGAATAAGTTTAAAAACGAGAGTCTATCTTACTTAAATCCTCGTTATACCTTTGATACATTTGTTGTTGGTGCGAATAATAATCTTGCACATGCTGCATCCTTGGCAGTAGCAGAATCACCAGCTGAAATTTACAATCCATTATTTATTTATGGTGGTGTTGGATTGGGTAAGACACACTTAATGCATTCTATTGCTCATTACATTTTAGAACAAAATCCAAATTCAAAAGTACTATACGTTACAAGTGAAAAATTCACAAATGAACTTATTGAATCAATTCGTAATGCTGATACAACTCCTACGGAGTTTCGTGAGAAATACCGTAATATTGATGTTCTTCTAATTGATGATATTCAATTTATTATAGGAAAAGAAAGAACACAGGAGGAGTTTTTCCATACGTTTAATACGTTACATGAAAGTAAAAAACAAATCATCATTTCCTCAGATAAACCACCAAAAGATATTCTTACCTTAGAAGAAAGACTTAGATCCCGTTTTGAATGGGGTCTTACTGTTGATATTCAAAGTCCAGATTACGAGACAAGAATGGCTATCTTAAAGAAGAAAGAAGAACTCGATGGTCTTGAAATTGATGATGAAGTTATGAAGTACATCGCTTCTAATATTAAATCAAATATTAGAGAGCTAGAAGGTGCACTTACAAAAATCGTCGCTCTTTCTCGTTTAAAAAAGAAGGAAGTTGACGTAATCTTAGCAGAAGAAGCATTAAAAGATTTAATATCTCCTGATAATAAGAAGACTGTAACTCTTGACTTAATAATGGAAGTTGTTTCTGAACACTTTAATGCAACCACGGCTGAACTTTATTCTGATAATCGAAGTCGTAATATTGCTTATCCAAGGCAAATAGCAATGTATTTATGTAGAAAGTTAACTTCTCTTTCATTAACTGATATTGGAAAGATGATGGGAAATCGAGATCACTCTACTATATTGCATGGTTGTAATAAGGTAGAAAAGGATATTAATAAAGATGTTTCATTACAGAATACGATTGATGTCCTTATAAAGAAAATAAACCCTGCTCAATAATTTTGATTGATTGTTAATATTATGATATAAATTTAATAAAGTTATCCACATCTACTAGTTTAAATCCTGTTATTTTACTGTTATAACTATATGGATAACTTAAGAATGGTTCTTATCATGTTAATATTTATTTTAAAATATTAGAAAACAATTCACATGGTTATTAATTGTTGAAAACCTTATGTAGTTTGGGATAGAGTGGGTTATGCACTTTTTCACACTCCCTACTACTAATGCTAATAAGTATATTATATATATATCTATAAAAAATCGCCGAAGGGAGTTATACACAAAATGAAAATCATTTGCCAAAAATCAGATCTGTTGAATAGTGTTAGTATAGCTTTAAAAGCAGTTCCTGCCAAATCTACAATGCCAATTCTCGAGTGTATGATTATCGATGTAAAAAATGATATAATCAAACTAATCTCTAATGATATGGAATTGGGGATTGAAACTATTGTTAAGGGAAGTGTTATAACTGCTGGTAATATTGCTATTAATGCAAAGGTATTCTCAGAAATCATAAGAAAACTCCCAGACAATGAAGTAACGATTGAAACAGATGAAAATTTTATGGCTACCATTACCTGTGAAAAAGCAAAATTCGCAATAGCAGGAAAAAGTTCTGAAGAGTTTCCAATGTTACCTGTAATTGAAAAAAAATCTCCTGTTACTTTATCACAGTTCACATTAAAAGAAGTGATTCGTCAGACAGTTTTTTCTATATCAGATAACGAAAGTAACAAAATAATGACTGGTGAGTTATTTGAAATCAATGATAATGAGTTAAGAGTAGTATCATTAGATGGTCATAGAATTTCAATTCGAAAAGTTGAATTAAAAAATTCCTATAATTCAATTAAAGTAATTGTTCCAGGGAAAACACTTCAGGAAATTAGCAAAATTTTATCAGGTGAGTTATCTGATGAAGTTGATATTTATTTTACTGATCGTCATATTTTATTTGAATTTAACGATACCATTGTTTTATCTCGACTTATTGAAGGTGAGTATTTTAAGATTAATCAAATGCTTTCAGGAGATTATGAAACAAAGGTTACGATAAATAAAAAAGAATTATTGAGTTGTATCGATCGTGCTACTTTGTTAATAAAGGAAAATGAGAAAAAGCCAATAATTGTTGGGATTTCGGATCATTCTATGGAGTTAAGGGTAAATACTACAATTGGCTCAATGAATGAAGATATCGATATATCCAAAGAAGGTAAAGATATTTTAATTGGATTTAATCCTAAATTTTTAATCGATGCATTAAGAGTTATTGATGATGAAGAAATAGATATTTATTTAATTAATCCAAAAGCACCATGCTTTATTAAGGATAAAAATGAAAGCTATATCTATTTAATCTTACCAGTAAGCTTTAATGCTGCAGTACATTAGTACTTGCGGAAAGGAAGCTATGGAAACTATCGTTTTAAGAGAAGATTATATTAAACTTGGTCAAGCATTAAAAGCAGCTGGTTTTGTTGAATCAGGTGTTGAAGCGAAAGAAGTCATTCTAGATGGACTTGTTAAAGTGAATGGGAAAGTTGAATTACAACGTGGTAAAAAGTTACATGATAAAGATACCGTCGAGTACAATAATGAAATTATAACTATAGTAAATAAAAGTGTTTAATAGACATCACTATAAATGAGTAAGTTGCATTATAATTAATTTTATTAATGCAATAGGAGTTAGAATGATTGTAAAATCACTTGAATTAAGTAATTTTAGAAACTATGAAAATCTTTTTCTGACTTTTTCTCCTGATAATAATATTATGTATGGAGATAATGCCCAGGGAAAGACTAATATATTGGAGGCTATTTATCTTTGTTCAACAACAAAATCCCATAAGGGAAGCAAAGAAAAGGAGATGATACGTCTAGGGGAAGAAGAAGCTCATATTCGTATGTTTATAGAGCGTGATGAGATTACTCATCGTTTAGATATGCATCTCAAAAAAAATAAGCCAAAAGGTGTTGCTATTGATGGTATTCCAATCAAAAAATCAGGAGAATTATTTGGAATTGTAAATGTAATATTCTTTTCTCCAGAGGACTTATCTATTATAAAAGATGGACCTAGTGAAAGAAGAAGATTTATTGATATGGAACTATGCCAATTAGATAGATTATATTTACACAATTTGATAAATTACAACAAAGTTCTTAATCAAAGAAATAATTTATTAAAGCAGATTGGTTTTAATCAAAGTTTATTGGATACTATTTATGTATGGAATGAACAATTAGTAAATTATGGAACTCAAATTATTGAAACTAGAAATAAGTTTGTCAAAGATATGAATGAGATTGTAATAGTTTTACATGATAAACTTAGTAATGGTAGAGAAAGGTTGAGTATTAATTATGAACCGAATACAACAGCAGAAGAATTCAAGGAAAAGCTTTCAAAAAGTTTAGAACGTGATGTTGCATTAAAGGTGACAAACGTTGGACCTCAGCGAGATGATCTCAGTTTTTTTGTGAATGGACAAGATATTCGTAAATTTGGGTCACAAGGACAACAAAGAACTGCAGCCTTATCTTTGAAGTTATCAGAGATAGAGTTGGTTAAGAGAGTTACTCATGATACCCCAATTTTACTACTTGATGATGTATTATCAGAATTAGATAGAAATAGACAAAATCAATTACTTGATAGTATTGGTGATATACAAATTATTTTGACTTGCACTGGTGTCGAAGAATTTGTAAAAAAACGTTTATTGACAGAGAAAATATATAACGTTACCAATGGTTCAGTAAAAGAAGAAATTTAAAGAACATGTAGATAATTGTAACTATTAGATAAGCAAATTTTTTCAGCATGTGATTATCGGAGTGATTTACTGCTAGAGAATTAAATAAATAGTTACAATAATTAACGTTATCATACAGGAGGCTAGATATGAGTAAGGATTACGGAGCTGACCAAATACAAATATTAGAGGGACTTGAGGCTGTTCGTAAACGACCAGGTATGTACATTGGAAGTACATCAAGTCGTGGTTTGCATCACTTAGTGTATGAAATTGTAGACAATGCAGTTGATGAAGCTTTGGCAGGTTATTGTGATACAATTGATGTTTCTATTAATCCTGATAATTCGATTACAGTTATTGATAATGGACGTGGTATACCAGTTGAAATAAATAAAAAAAAGGGAATATCTACAGTTGAAGTGGTATTTACAATCCTACATGCTGGTGGAAAATTTGGTGGTGGTGGATATAAAGTTTCCGGTGGTTTACATGGTGTTGGAGCATCTGTAGTTAATGCTTTATCAGAATGGCTTGAAGTTGTGGTAGAATTAGATGGTAAAAAATATGAGCAGCGTTATGAACGTGGGAAAGTAGTTAAACCACTTCAAGTAGTTGATGAATCTGATCGAACAGGTACCACAGTTACATTTTTACCTGATAGACAAATTTTTGAAGAAACAGTATATGATTATGATATATTAAAACAGCGTTTACGTGAAATGGCATTTTTAACGAAAGGGTTAAAAATTATTTTAAGAGATAAACGTGAAGATGTTGAAAAAGTGAGAGATTTTCATTATGAGGGTGGAATTAAGGAATACGTTCAGTATTTGAATAAACATAAAAATGTATTGTATCCTGATATAATTTATTGTGAAGGAACAAAAGACAATGTTTATGTTGAAGTGGCACTACAGCATAATGATACTTACAACGAAAACTGTTATAGTTTTGTTAATAATATTACAACACCAGAAGGTGGTACTCATTTTACAGGTTTTAAAAATGCAATTACCAAGACCTTTAATGATTATGCAAGACAAATGAAATATTTAAAAGATAATGAGCCAAATCTATCAGGTGAAGATATTCGTGAAGGGTTAACAGCGATTATTAGTATTAAATTACCTGAACCTCAATTTGAGGGTCAAACAAAACAAAAGCTTGGTAATAGTGAGGCAAGAGGAGCAGTAGATAGTGTTGTTTCTGAACAATTAACTTATTTCTTAGAATTAAATCCGGCAGTTGCTAAAACTATTTTAGAGAAGGCTGTTTTAGCACAAAGAGCAAGAGATGCTGCACGAAAAGCAAGAGATTTAACAAGAAGAAAGACTGCTTTAGAGGGAATGAGTTTACCTGGTAAATTAGCAGATTGTTCTGACAAAAATCCAGAAAACTGTGAAATATACATTGTAGAGGGAGATTCTGCTGGTGGTTCAGCAAAAACAGCTAGATCACGTGCAACACAAGCAATTCTACCTTTGCGTGGTAAGATTCTTAATGTGGAAAAATCAAGGCTTGATAAGATTTTAGTTAACAATGAAATTAGGGCTATGATTACTGCTTTTGGTACAGGAATTTCTGATGATTTTGATATTTCAAAGCTTCGATATCATAAAATAATAATTATGACAGATGCCGATGTTGATGGTGCCCATATTAGTACGTTATTATTGACATTCTTATATCGTTTTATGCCTGATTTAATTCGTTACGGATATGTTTATTTGGCGCAACCACCACTTTATAAAATTGAAAAGGGTAAACAACAATGGTATGCTTATAGTGATGATGAGTTAAATAAAATTTTAACTGAAATCGGTCGTGATCAGAATAATAAGATTCAGCGTTATAAAGGTCTAGGAGAAATGGATGCCGAACAGCTTTGGGATACTACAATGGATCCAGAAAAAAGAATTCTTCTACGCGTAATGATAGATGAAGAAAGTAAATCAGAAGTTGATGTAACTTTTACAACATTAATGGGTGACAATGTTGAGCCTAGACGTGAGTTCATTGAGGCAAATGCAAAGTATGTAAAGAATTTAGATATCTAATATAGGTTTTACTTGTGTATGATAATTGATACAGTTGCATGTATCAATTATTAGACTTTTATTAATAACATGCAGAAATTTCTGTAGTTATGTATCAGATAAGTTACAAACAACGGAGGAAATAGAATGGACGAGAATATCTTTGATAAGGTTCATGAAGTGGATCTGAAAAAGACTATGGAAACATCCTATATCGAGTATGCCATGTCGGTTATTGCAGCCAGAGCCCTTCCGGATGTAAGAGATGGTTTAAAACCGGTACAGCGTAGAATTTTATATGCAATGATAGAGTTAAATAATGGACCAGATAAGCCACACCGTAAGTGTGCGCGTATCGTTGGTGATACAATGGGTAAGTTCCATCCTCATGGTGATAGCTCTATTTATGGTGCATTAGTAAATCTTGCTCAGGACTGGTCGACAAGATATCCATTAGTAGATGGTCATGGTAATTTTGGTTCTGTCGATGGTGATGGAGCGGCTGCAATGCGATACACAGAAGCACGTTTGAGTAAGATATCTATGGAGATGCTATCTGATATCAATAAAAATACAGTTGATTTTTCTCCAAACTTTGATGAAACAGAAAAAGAACCAGTTGTTTTACCATCAAGATTCCCAAATCTTTTAGTTAATGGTACTTCTGGTATTGCGGTTGGTATGGCAACCAATATACCACCTCATAATATGAGAGAAGTAATTAATGCTGTTATCAAAATTATCGATAATAAAATAAATGATCAGGATACAACAATAGAGGAGTTATTACAAATCGTTAAAGGTCCTGACTTTCCTACTGGAGCATCAATTCTTGGAACAAGAGGAATTGAAGAAGCTTATCGCACTGGACGTGGTAAAATACGTGTGCGTGCAGTTACAGAAATTGAACCAATGCAAAATGGTAAAAATCGGATTGTAGTTACAGAACTTCCATACATGGTTAATAAGGCAAGATTGATTGAAAAGATTGCTGAACTTGTTCGTGATAAAAAGTTAGATGGAATAACTGAACTTAGAGATGAATCAGACCGTGAGGGTATGAGAATATGTATTGAGTTACGTCGTGATGTTAATGCAAATGTCATGTTAAATTTGCTGTACAAACATACTCAACTACAAGACACATTTGGTGTTATTATGCTTGCACTAGTTAATAATGAACCAAAAGTTTTAACCTTGGTTGAGATGTTAAAGCTTTATTTGAAGCATCAAGAGGAAGTAGTTACAAGAAGAACTCAATATGATTTAAATAAAGCACAGGAAAGAGCTCACATATTAGAGGCTTTATTAATCGCACTTGATGATATTGATGAGGTTATCCATATCATACGTTCATCAAAAAATAGTCAAGAAGCTAAAGAAAATTTAATTAATCGCTTTCAATTTGATGATGTACAAGCTCAAGCTATCATTGATATGCGACTTCGTGCATTAACTGGTTTGGAACGTGAGAAATTGCAGGATGAGTATGCTGAGTTAGAAAAACGAATCGCAGAATATCAAGCAATTCTAGCTAATGAAAAACTTTTGCTTGGTGTTATTCGTGAAGAAATATCTTATATTCGTGATAAGTATGGTGACGATCGTAGAACGTCTATAGGATTTGATGAATTTGATATTTCCATGGAAGACTTAATTCCAGATGAAAATACAGTAATTGCAATGACAAAGCTTGGATATATTAAGCGAATGACAATTGATAACTTTAAAAGTCAGCATCGTGGTGGTAAAGGTATTAAGGGAATGCAAACAATAGAAGATGATTTTATTGAAGACTTATTTATGACGACTACTCATCACTATGTAATGTTCTTTACGAATAAAGGTAGATGCTATCGACTAAAAGCTTATGAAATTCCAGAATCATCGAGAACAGCTCGTGGAACAGCGATTGTAAACTTACTTCAATTATTGCCAGAAGAGAAGATAACTGCAATTATTACTCTGAAAGAATATAAAGATGATCGATATCTATTTATGGCGACAAAATCTGGTATTGTTAAAAAGACAAAAATACGTGAATACCAGAATATCCGTAAATCAGGTCTTCAAGCAATTAATCTTCGTGAGGATGATGAATTAATTGAAGTCAAGACGACAAATAGTCAAAAAGATATCATATTAGTTACAAAGGATGGTATGTGTATACGCTTTAACGAACGAGATGTTCGTAGCACAGGACGTGCATCTATGGGTGTCATTGGTATGAATCTGACAGATGGTGATGAAGTTGTTGCTATGCAGATAAATACTCAAGGAAAATATCTTTTAACCGTTTCCGAATTTGGTCTTGGTAAACTTACTAGAATCGATGAATTCACACCTCAAAGACGTGGTGGTAAAGGTGTTAAGTGTTATAAGATTACTGAAAAGACTGGAAATGTTGTTGGCGCGAAAGCAGTTAACGAAGATAATGAAGTCATCATCATAACAAATGAGGGAATTATTATTCGATTAGCGGTTAATAGTATAAGTATACTCGGCCGAATAACTTCTGGCGTTAAGTTAATTAATATTGATACAGAAAAGGATATTCGTGTTGCAAGCTTTGCAAAAGTTAGAGAAAATAGCCAAACTACTGAAGAAGACGTTCTTAAAAATCTTGAAAAAGAATTAGAAGAAGAAAATACTCCTGTAATTATCGAGAATGATGAAGAGGAAAATGATATCAATGAGGATATTGAATTAATTGAGGATACAAATCAAGAGAAAGAAGAGATTGATTCAGATGATGACTTATCTAATTTAGAGGAGTTAGTATCAAGAGCTCTTAAGGACAAAGAAGAGGAAGAGTAGTATATTATATTTAATAACGGCAGTCGGTGACGGCTGTCGTTATTATTAGGTACATGGTGGAATTTTTATTATTGAAAGGGTAAATTTATGCGAAGTATACATACAGATTTAATCATTAAGAATATCAAAGAAATGTGTATAGAAGCAAATCTCGTTTTATGTGATGATGTAAAAAATAGAATATTAGATTCTAAAGTATCAGAAAAATCAGCCCTTGGAAAACAGATACTTGGTCAGTTAGAAGAAAATATGAATATTGCAAAAGAAGATTCGATTCCAATTTGTCAGGATACTGGAATGGCAGTTGTTTTTTTAGAAATTGGTCAAGAAGTACATTTTGAAGGTGAGCTATTAGAAGACGCAGTTAATGAAGGAATTCGTCAAGGATATAAAGAAGGATATTTAAGAAAATCTGTAGTTGGTGATCCTTTGCTTCGTGAAAATACAAAGGATAATACCCCTGGAATCATCCATTATTCCATTATTGGGGGAAGTGATGTAAAAATTACAGTTGCTCCTAAAGGGTTTGGATCAGAAAATATGAGTAGAGTTATTATGTTGAAACCGTCAGATGGAATAGAAGGCGTTATGAAAGTAGTTGTTGAAACAGTTCAACTTGCTGGTCCTAATGCATGTCCTCCGATGGTGATTGGTGTCGGTATTGGAGGAACATTTGAAAAGTGTGCAATATTGGCAAAGAAGGCACTAACAAGGAATCTGGATGAGCCTTCAAAATTACCTCATATAGCTCAACTAGAAAAAAATATTTTAGAACAAATTAATGCTACAGGAATCGGACCAGGGGGATTAGGAGGAACAACTACAGCAATTGGTGTAAATATTGAGACTTATCCAACTCATATTGCTGGTCTACCAGTAGCAGTGAATGTATGTTGTCATGTAAATCGTCATGTTACTAGAAGGATTTAATATTATTTTTCATAAAAAAATCTTTATAATAATATCCATGTCTCTCGTGGATAACAATATATATTTGTGAATAAAACATGTAAGAAAGGAGTACCAATGTGGAAAAACACATTAACGTTCCATTGACAAAGGATTCTGTTAGCTCTCTTGATGCAGGAGACTATGTGTATTTAACAGGTACCTTATATACAGCAAGAGATGCAGCTCATAAAAGGATGTACGAATCAATTAATCAGGGTGAACCAATTCCCATTGATTTAAGAAATGAAACGATATATTACCTTGGACCTACTCCAGCAAGAGAAAATCAAGTGATTGGTTCTGCTGGTCCTACAACAAGTAGTCGTATGGATAAATATACACCTACATTATTAGAACTTGGTTTACTAGGAATGATAGGTAAAGGTAAACGAAGTAATCAGGTAATTGAAGCCATGAAAAAGAATGGTGCTGTTTACTTTGCAGCGGTAGGAGGTGCAGGTGCATTATTATCTAAGTGTATTGTAGAATCAGAGGTTGTAGCTTATGAAGACCTTGGAACAGAAGCAATTCGTAAACTTATAGTAAAAGATTTTCCTGTAATTGTAGTAATAGATTCGAAAGGTAACAATATGTACGAAACTGCAGTGAACAATTATTTAAATAAAATTAATTAAAAGAAGGTGAAGAAGTATGAAAATTTCAACTAAAGGAAGATATGCACTAAGGTTAATGTTAGATTTAGCTCTTCATAATACTGGTGAGTTTATAACGATTAAAAGTATAGCTCAACGACAAGGAATCTCTGATAAATATCTAGAACAAATTATAACTCAGTTAAGTAAATCGGGTTTTGTTAGAAGTACCCGTGGTTCACAAGGTGGATATCGTCTTTCGAAGGAACCAAAAGATTATACCGTTGGTTCCATTCTTAAACTAATTGAAGGTAGCCTTGCTCCTGTTGCATGTGTTACAGAAGATGAAAAAGAATGTCAGCGATACGGTGAGTGTGCAACATATTTTGTCTATGAGAAAATTAATGAAGCTATCGATAATGTAGTAGAGAATATTACATTAGAAGATTTAGTGGAACAACATAAGACATTAATGGGAAATGACTATATTATATAGGGGGCAATTACTATGAAGGTAGCGAACAGCTTATCTGAGTTAATTGGAAAGACACCATTACTTGAGTTACACAAAATAGAATCACTATATAATGTCGAGGCTAGTATAATAGCAAAGTTGGAATACTTTAATCCAGCCGGAAGTGTAAAAGATCGCGTTGCCAAATCAATGATTGAAGCTGCAGAAAAGCAAGGGATATTAAAAGAAGGTTCTGTTATAATTGAACCTACTAGTGGTAATACCGGGGTGGGGCTTGCATCTGTAGCTGCAGCAAGGGGTTATCGGGTTATATTGACAATGCCAGATACAATGAGTATTGAAAGAAGAAATCTGCTAAAAGCATATGGAGCGGAATTAGTTCTAACAGATGGAAAACTTCTTATGCAAGGGGCAATTGATAAAGCGAGGGAGTTAGCAGCTTGTATTCCTAACTCATTTATACCTGGTCAATTTAGTAACCCATCAAATGCTGAAATACACTATAGAACCACAGGTCCAGAGATATATGAAGATACAGATGGAGAAATAGATGTATTTATAGCTGGTATTGGTACAGGTGGTACAATTACTGGAACCGGTCGTTACTTAAAAGAAAAAAAAGCAAGCATAAAAATTATAGGTATCGAGCCAGAAGCATCACCTTATTTAACTAGGGGAGTTGCAGGACCTCATATGCTTCAGGGAATTGGAGCTGGGTTTACTCCTGATATATTTGATACTAAGCTATGCGATGAAATCATCACAGTTAAGGATTCAGATGCATTTACTTTCTGTAAGGCAGTTGCTAAATCAGAGGGTTTATTAGTTGGAATAACTTCTGGTGCAACTGTATCAGCTGCAATTGAACTAGCAAAACGTCCTGAATATAAGAATAAGAAAGTTATTGTACTATTTCCTGATAGTGGAGAAAGATATTTGTCAATTCCAACATATCTAGATAATGTATGAATTAATTATATTAAGTTATACTAACTATAGTTAGGTATTACAAAGATAAAGTTTATGTAATTATATAGTATAGGTGTAAGGGTATAATAAAGTATAGAGTTTTTAAAAGTTATTTTCGTAAAGTTAATCACAATCACACATATACTTGTATAATTTACCAAGATATTACGTAGAAAAAGAGCGAAAAAGTTATTGACAAACATATTATCCTTTGCTATACTATTTCTTGCACTGACGTACTTGTGTTAGTGAAATTGAATATTGCATTTATATTCAGATACGGAGAAATACTCAAGAGGCTGAAGAGGCGCCCCTGCTAAGGGTGTAGGTCGTTTGCGCGGCGCGAGGGTTCAAATCCCTCTTTCTCCGTTCTTCTTTTTTTAGAGTAGGTAGTTAAATTGCATTTGACTTTCTTACCAGAAAAAGGAGTTTGACAACTTAAAAGATATATGGTAATATATCGAAGTTATTTTTAATAAATTGTACAAACAATTTTAAAAATTAAAAAAACTTTTAAAAATGCTTGACAAATTATAATGAGCATGTTAAAATATTTAAGCTGTCACAAAATACAGAAATAAACAAGCAAATGAAAAGTTAAAAAAATTAAAAAAATGCTTGACAAACAAAAATAATTATGTTAAAATAATCAAGCTGTCGCAAATATGACAACGCAGAACATTGAAAACTGAACAGTGAAACAACCTTGAAATTCGTTGAGAATTCCTAGTTAATAAACTAGGCGAGTTAGTAGTTTTGCTTGCAAGACAAGAGGCTAACAAATAGAACTGTTTTAAGTCGTAAGATTTGAAA
>JAEYPP010000029.1 GCA_023410575.1 Bacillota bacterium
ATCTCACTTAACCCATAGATATCGTACGCTTTTACATGAAGTCGTCGTTCAATTTCTTGACGCATATTTTCTGTCCAAGGCTCTGCTCCACAGATTGCCGTCTTTAACTTAATTTGATCAATTTTACCCGCCTCTTCTAGACTTTCAATCAAGTGTAATAAATAAGATGGTGTACACGCAATTGCAGTACATCCAAGGTCTTCCATCAATGTAATCTGTTTTGGTGTATTTCCAACAGACATAGGAACTACAGTAGCACCTAAATTTTCAACACCGTAATGTAGACCTAAGCCACCTGTAAATAAACCATATCCATATGCCACTTGTATGGTATCATTTTTACCGATACCAGCCATGGTCAATGTCCTTGCTACACATTCCTGCCATACCTCGATGTCTTTTCTCGTATAGCCAACAACGGTAGGTTTTCCTGTCGTCCCACTAGAAGCATGGATTCGAATTACCTCAGACTTTGGTACAGCAAACAGTCCAAATGGATAGTTATCTCGTAAATCTTGTTTTGTAGTAAATGGGAGTTTCACAATATCCTCAATATCCTTGATATCTCCAGGTTCCAATCCAATTACTTGCATTTTCTTTCGATAAAATTCTACATTATGATATACTCTGCTCACTAACTTTATAAGTCGTTGGCTTTGCATATTGAGCATTTCATCTCTGCTCATACACTCCTTCATTTCATTCCAAATCATGCGATATCCCCCACTCATATCCCTTTAAAAATGCCTCTTGGTTGATTTTTACCGTTTTTTCAGGAACTGTATCTGCGATCACAGAAAGCCACTGCTCTTTTGAAAATGGCAAATGTTTAGCAACTAATCCAAGGACAATCGTGTTAAATACTTTCGTATTGCCAAGGTCTTTCGCTACAGACATCGCATCCACTTTTTCCACTCCGAACTCTTTCTCCAATTCCTCAACGATATTCTCTGGGTATTTCGCTGCTCCAATGATGACTGGCATCGGATCAATTCTTTGGTCATTTAAGATTAGAACACCATCTTTTTTTAAATAATGTATGTAACGGCCAGCTTCTAGACGCTCAAATGCAATTAATACATCTGCTTGACCTTCTTCTACAATTGGTTCATATACTTTTTCTCCAAAACGTACAAAAGTAACAACACTTCCTCCACGTTGTGCCATACCATGGACTTCGGATAGCTTTACATCGTAACCAGCAGTCAAAATAATATTTCCAAGAATACGACTTGTAAGCAATGTACCCTGACCACCAACGCCAACAATCATAATATTCTTAGTCTCTTTCGTTTGTTTTTTTGTATTATCCATGTTACCAGCCTCCTATTCTTGAATATGAATCGCACCAACTGGGCAGATTCCTACACATAAGCCACAACCGTTACACATCGAAGTATCTATCTTTGTATAGCCGTTCGTATCTAGAGAAATGGCTGGACATCCTGGTTTCATACACTTCTTGCATTTGATACATTTATCATAATTTACCTTCGCTGGTTTCTTACGAGGTGTTGCCTTTAATAATGCACACGGAGCTTTCGCAATAATGACACAGATTTCCTCCTTAGCAACACATTCCTTAATATTATCTTTTAAAGCCACTAGGTCGAAGGCGTCCACCACTCGGACATCCTTAACACCAACAGCCTGACACAAGCTTACAAAATCAATTGCATTTGCTTTATCACCCTTTAATGTCTTACCCGTTGCAGCATGATCTTGATGTCCTGTCATTCCTGTTGTAGAGTTGTCTACGATTAGAACAGTACCAGTTCCATTGTTATATACCATATTCATTAAACTATTAATTCCTGTATGTAAAAATGTAGAGTCACCAATCACAGCAATCCAATTCTTTATGTAGTCTTTTCCTTTCGCCTTCTCCATACCATGTAATGTACTAATACTAGCTCCCATACAAACGGTTGTATCAATGACACTTAATGGGGCTACAGCACCTAATGTATAGCAGCCAATATCACCAGCTGCGTGAATCTTCAACTGATTCAATGTATAAAATACACTACGATGTGGACATCCAGGACATAGGATTGGTGGACGAGGTGGAATCTCTCTAGCTGGAGATAGTTCAGTTTTATCACCTAGTATTTTCTCTTTCAACATATTGGCACTATATTCACCTTGCACAGTAAATATTTCTTTTCCAATCGCATGAATCCCCCATGACTTCACTTGTTCCTCAATGATAGGGTCTAACTCTTCCACAATATACAATGTATCTACTTTTGAAGCAAATTCCACAATCAAGCTCTTAGGTAAAGGATTCACGATTCCAAGCTTTAAGACAGAAGCATCTGGTAATGCTTCTTTCACATAGAGATATGGAATACCAGAAGTAATAACACCAATCTTTGTCTCGTTATATTCAACCTGATTCACAGGGAAATCTCTACTATCTTTTATTATTGCATTTTCTCTCTGCTCTACAAACATATGTCGTGCTTTTGCATTGCCTGGCATCATAACATTTTTAGCAACATTTCTCTCGTATGGCCTATCCTCAACTTCCTCACGCTCTCCTAGGGTAACCATACCTTGAGAATGTGCCAATCTTGTTGTTTCTCTTACCATAACTGGAGTGTCATACTTCTCACTTAGCCAGATAGCAAACTTCATAAACTCCTTTGCTTCCTGGGAGTCTGAAGGTTCTAACACAGGAATCTTTGCAGCTCTCGCTACTGCTCTTGAATCTTGCTCATTTTGCGAACTATATAAGCCTGGGTCATCTGCTGCTACAAGAACTAAACCTCCCGTTACTCCGATATATGATACTGTATACAGAGGATCCGCTGCTACATTCACACCTACATGCTTCATAGAAGCCATTGCACGAACTCCACTGATGGAGGCACCAATTGCAACCTCCATTGCTACTTTCTCGTTTGGAGACCATTCTGCATAAATTTCATCGTACTTTATGATATGCTCACTAATCTCAGTACTTGGTGTACCAGGATATGCTGCAGACACTTTGATGCCTGCTTCGTATGCGCCTCTGGCAATTGCTTCGTTACCTAACATAATAACTTGTTCAGCCACTATTTTTCTCCCTTCCTAATGCTTACAAAAAACGATTACCCTCACTTCTTCACCGCATATTGTTATATTTATATACTACGCTGCCAATTTAATGCTTTAAATCGATAAATATATAAATAGTATATTATGCCAAGTAAAGTTTTTCAAGTTTTTGTAAATAAATTAGCTAATTTTTCTTCCTTTATTTACTTGCACAATTTGCATCGAGAAAAAAGGCTGTAACACATGTTCATCATGATGTGTTACAGCCTCCAATATTACTGAATCGTATTATATATAATTACCGCTATTATTTGAAGTATCTGAATCGTAGGTATGCCAATAACAAAAGATTTATGCTTTGTCTTGTGTCTAAATTGCTTCATACCCAAGCTAATGCCCACACTTCCGAATAATATAGCAATGGTAAATAAAGTTTTTTCTGAGATTCTCCATTTGCCTTGTATGGCACGTCGCTTATCAAGCATCATTGCAACATATCCAATGATATTGATGATGATCACATAGAGTATTATGTATTCTCTCATTCTATCTCCTCTTTTCATTGACAGTGACTAATCTAACTACAAATATTAT
>JAEYPP010000023.1 GCA_023410575.1 Bacillota bacterium
TGTTAAGTGAAAAAGTAAATTCCAGTTTGCACGAGTAAATTCCAGTAGATTGGAACACCTGGAATTTACTCGTACACAACTTTCCCTTCTGCTATAATACAGATATGGTTATCTGTCTGTGCAGAAAGAGGGAAATTTGAAAGATAGCCAAAAGCACTTAACACTAAGTGAACGTATTATAATTGAACAGAAACTGAATGAAGGTTCCACTTTTACAGCCATTGCTGCTCTAGTAAACAAAGATCCTTCAACAATCTCCAAAGAAGTCAGAAAACATCGTACTGAAAAGAAGCATAAGGATACTAATCGAAAACCTAAATGCATCTATTTCAAAAGCTGTAATGAACATCATTTATGTAAGGATATCGTATGCTATAAAAACTGTAATGAGTGTTCCAAGTGTTATCATTTTTGTTCAAAATATCATCCTAAAACATGTGGTCGGTTAGAAAAGTCACCATATATTTGTAATGCATGCCCTAGTATTGTCAGTTGCCCTTATCAGCGGTTGATATACGTTGCAAAATATGCAGATGATTCTTACCATGAGCTATTATCAACCTCAAGGGAAGGAATTAATCAATCTCCAGAAGATATGCAAACACTTGACCAGTTAGTTTCACCTTTAATCCTAAAAGGTCAATCACTTGCGCATATCTACGCAAATCATGCGAATGACATAGGATGCTCAAGACGAACTCTTTACAAGTACATAAGCAGAAATGTTTTCACTGCTAGAAACGTTGATTTACCCCGAAAGGTAAAGTATAAGCCAAGAAAAACAAAGAATAGAGCTAAACTTATAAATCGTGAGTACTGTATTGGTAAAACTTATAAAGATTTCTGTGATTTATTTCTCTCTAATCCCAGAACGCAAGTAGTTGAAATGGATACGGTAGAAGGACAAAAAGGTGGAAAAGTACTTCTAACATTATTTTTCCGTTCAAGTAGTCTTATGCTGATGTTATTAATGGATTCAAAAAGTCAAAGATGTGTTAAAGAAGTATTTGATTATTTAACGAAAATGTTAGGAATAAAGCGATTTAGAACACTATTTCCTGTGATATTAACGGATCGTGGTTGTGAGTTCCAATCGCCAAAAGATTTAGAATATACTGCTAGTGGTAAGAAACGGACTAGTATCTATTATTGTGATCCTCAATGTTCTTGGCAAAAGGGAATGATAGAACGTAATCATGAATTTATTCGTTATGTCATACCACAAGGGAATACATTTGATATTTACACGCAGAGAGATATTTTAAAGTTGATGAATCACATAAATAGCGTGGCAAGGGATGACTTGAATGGCCATTCCCCATATCAAGTATCCCTTCTACTACTCGACAACCTACTTCACCAAAAGTTGTCACTCCATGAAATACATCATGATGATGTAATGCTCAAACCAGCATTACTAAAACACTAAACAAGGCACAGACAGAATTCTACTTATTAAATGCATCTTCAGCAGGTGGAATTTAGTCATGCACGACTTTTTCCAGTTGCTTATTAAGCATGCAAAAAAGTTGAAAACCAGGTGTCCTTTAGTGCCTATTATATAATAAAAAAAGCTATCTGTTAAGTGAATAACTAGAATTTAGTCCTACAAAATCAAGCTATACCCTGAGACTGGAATTTACTTTTTCATTTAACTATTTATTACAGATTATGCTAAACGTCTAATTCGCCTGGCATTCGCTTAGAACAGGTGGGAAAGTGCAGAAGTGAATATCGTGACAGATATACTTATAATTGATGATGACCCTGAATTAGGGAAGCTTTTAAGTGATTTTTTAATAAAAGAGGGCTTTTTGGTAAGGCTTTGCGCTGATGCCGAAAAAGCCCTTGCTTTGTTTGAAAAAGAAAGCTTCCGACTTATTCTTCTTGATGTAATGCTACCTAATATGGACGGTTATGAAACATGTTCGATAATTCGGGAAAAAAGCAATCTTCCGATACTTATGATGAGTGCCAAGAACGATGAATCTGAAAAGATTCTTGGTTACGAAACAGGAGCGGATGATTATATCGACAAACCATTTTCGATTAAGGTACTTACTGCTAAAATTAGAGCTCTGCTAAAAAGGTGTAACGAAATCACAGTTGAAACGGATGTACTAAGAGAAGAGGGAGTTGTTCTTGACTGTAATTTTCGCAGAGCAATAGTTGACGGTAGAGAATGTCAGCTTAATGTCAAGGAATTTGAACTTTTGAAATATCTTATGAGAAATCCTAGACGTGCAATTAATAGGGATGAACTTTTCAATAAGGTATGGGGGAATGAATGTATCACAGAACCTAGCACATTAAGTGTTCATATCCGTTGGTTGCGAGAAAAGCTAGAAAAGGACCCAAATTCACCTCAGATTATACAGACGATTCATAAGGTTGGGTATAGATTTGGAGGAGGAGAATGAAAAGAATAGGGGTGTTTTTTACACTTATTGCAATATTATTAGTACTTGTCATGGTTGGCTTTAATCTATGGTATATCAACTTCGTTAACAAAAGATATACAGAGTATAATATTACTGCAAATAGGATAAACAATGAAATATCAAGCGCTCTTTTAGAAAGTGGTATTCAGCCAGAGGAGTATGTAAAGCAGCACCTTGACCTCTGGAAAGACAGTTATGGTAGTTCTTGTCCCATTTTAGTGACAATAATTCCACTAGAGAGAGGGCAAGCTGACACATTATATGCCAATGCATCCTCGAATACTGTCATCTGTGCAGTTTACGGTGGTGAAGAAAAGATATGCTGCTTTATCACATATATTTTTGACAACAGTAGTAGAGACACTATGATAATTATTGTGAACCTTGTTCTCATATTATGCTTTTTACTTATCATAGTACTTTTCATTTACATATATATAAGAATTATAAAACCGTTTCAACGTATTTCTAGTTATCCTGAAAGAATCGCAAAACTTCAAATAGCTGAAAAACTTCCAGAAAGCAAAAGCAAATATTTTGGTAAGTATATATGGGGAATGAATATGCTGTCAGATACGTTCGAAAGTAGCAGAAAACAGATACATAGCCTCGAATATCAGCGTCAGACTCTTTTAGCTTCCTTAGCTCATGGGGTAAAAACTCCAGTGGCAAATATTAAGCTTTACGCTTGTGCAATACAGGAGGGACTTTACTCGGACGGAATGGTAAATGAAACGGATAGTAACATTGCAAAAATGATTGAAAGCAATGCTGTAAAAATTGAAAGTCTTACAAAGGAGCTTCTTGAAACAGTATCAACGGCTGTTAGCGATTACGAGCCAGATATAAATCTGTTTTATCTTAAAGAGCTTCTAGATATGGTAAAAAAGGAATGGTCTGATAGACTTCGCATGAAAAGGATTCCCTACGATATGGAATGTGTAGGTAATCCTATGATGAGTAGTGATAAGTGGGGAATATGTCGAGTTGTATCTCAGCTAATTGAGAATGCAGTTAAATATGGTGACGGTACAGGTATAAAGCTTACAATGTATAAGCAGGATAATAATTTTATGATTTCGGTTAAAAACAAAGGGGAACTTCTTTCAGAGAAAGAGCTACCTTATATTTTCAGAAGCTTTTGGCGAGGATCGAATGCAGAAGACAAGGAGGGCAGTGGCATAGGTCTTTATGTCGCAAGTGAAATAGTAAAAAATTTGGGTGGAAGTTTTTTTGTAAGACGTTTAGAAGAAACGAATGAGATGGAATTCATTATAATTTTATAACCTATTATGTTGGACACATAAGTGAAGATGTTGTTGTATATGTTAGAATGCCTAATAGATTCAGTAAAAGAACGCTACCGAATACGGTGGAATTAAGTAAAAAACGAACTATCGTTCCAAGATTGGAAAACGATAGTTCGTTTTTTCTTTAAGTAAACCGTATTTTTATTTATTGATAATAAGTATTAATAATTCTAACAATACAATCATTTAGATTCTCAACCGTATAATCTCCTATCGTTGGTTCAAGATGAGAATCTCCTATGCCACTATCGTCAGTAAGGAAGGTATAGGTACCTCCTGTCAGTATCGCTGTCGTTCTTAAAAAGGTCTCAGTTTCTAGATCTACTCCACTAGATGCCACTGGAATAATACGGATTCCCTGACTAGCTGCTCTAGTAATTGACTTTTGTAAGCTATCATTAATTTGAACATTATTACTATGAGGAGGTGCATCAAGAATGAGAAATAGTAATTTAACACTTTCGGCATTCCATTCATGATTGAACACGCCATCATATAATGCTTGATCGACAGCTTCGGGATAATCACCCCCACCATCAGCAATTTCTAAATTCAGCTGATCAAGTATTGTATCGGTATTATAAGTAAAGGCATTCGATTTTACCACATACTCGTCACCTTCATCGCGATAGAAGTTTACGCTATATCTTGTGTTCTGATCAGCAACTTTTCTTGATATATCATCAAATTCAGTCTGAAGATAATTGAGTTCATCACCCATTGAGCCAGTAGTATCAAATACAAACATCAGATCAAGTGACTTTGTACTAGAATTATCATCGATTGTAACAGTTACATCTTCATAAATCTGATAATTAGCTGGATTATTTTGATTAATAGAAGGCTCATTGGATTGATTCGTTTGATTATTAGCCTGATTATTCGATTGATTACTAGCTTGGTCATTGGATTGATTGCTGGTCTGGTTATTGGACTGGCTATTAGAATTCTGGTTATTAATAGTTGGCGCTAAAACAATCTCAGCATTAGTGGAATTCCCATTTTTACTTACTTTAATTAATTCAGGGACTTGATTGGCATTCAAAAGATTGAAAAAAACATAGGCAACACCATTGTAATTAGAGACTGCTTCCCATATTACTTCTTCGGTATTACTTAAGAGTTCAACTTTTGCATTTTTAACTGGAGTCCCCTCTTTGCTCACGATAGTAACCATAATTCGATTCATTGGGTTCATTCCGTAATTTGGAGTACTTAATTGCTTGTTTATTATGAGATTGGTAAAGAATCCCCAGTTATTATTGTCATTCCACTCACCTGCAGTTAATAATCCAGCGGTTATGTTATTGGTTACATCAGGAGTAGTTAGCACATCAGGTGCTGGCGCTTCAGGTGCAATAAAATCAGGAGCCTCAGCAGAATCAGCAATATCTGTAGAGCCAAAAGATACATCAGAATCGGTTTTAGCAGAATCAGAAGATTCTTTAGATTCCGAAGTTGCTAAAGAATCAAATTCTGTCGTAATTGTTTCTGGAGCTGTTTCTTTGGATAGTTCTGAACTAGCAGGTGATTCACTAGAGCCATCACTGTGGTTACTGGCATCTTTTGCAGAACCACATCCCATTACAAACATCATCATAATTGAAAGTATAACACTAAATATTCTCCTCTTCATAAATAAATGCCCTCCCTAAAGATAATTTTCTCAACTTACGTTCAGATGAGTCCTCAAATCATCTGTTATCATAGCTGACTTAATAATTAGACGACCTACATACAATGAAGTTCCATATTTAAAAAATATCTCTTTCATGAGGATTCGCTTGATTACATTAAGAATCTCCATTTACTATGTATAATCATATTGCTAGTCAGAATTTACTAACCAAAGAGGATTACATCACTGCATTAGAGCTATATTTGTTTGGAGAAATTAATAATTAAGTATACATCTACTATTTATTCATTGCACAATGAGAAAGAATAGTATAAAATACTTATTGGTTACATAAAATTTTTAAGCAAAGAAGGTCAAAAGATGGAAAGAAAAGTAGGTACAATTTCAAGAGGTATTCGCTGCCCAATCATTAGAGAAGGTGACAACTTAGCAGAAATCGTAGTAGAAAGCGTATTAGATGCTGCGAATAGCGAAGGATTTCAACTAAGAGATAAAGATGTAATCTCTTTGACAGAATCAATTGTTGCAAGAGCACAAGGTAATTATGCGTCAATTCAAGCAATCGCTAGCGATGTAAAAGAAAAATTAGGCGGAGGAACAATTGGAATTATATTTCCGATTCTATCCAGAAACAGATTTGCAATTTGTCTAAAAGGCATGGCTATGGGAGCGAAAAAGGTGGTATTAATGTTAAGCTATCCAAGTGATGAGGTAGGTAATGAATTAGTATCCCTTGATAAAATTGATGATGTAGGTATCAATCCATATAGCGATGTACTAACATTAGCTCAATATCGAGAACTATTTGGCGAAAACAAACATGAATTTACTGGCGTTGATTATGTCAAATATTATGAAGAGATTATCAAAGAAACTGGTGCCGATGTTGAAATAATTTTTGCCAATAATCCAAGGACAATTCTTAATTATACAAAGAATGTTATTACTTGCGATATTCATACACGTGCAAGAACAAAACGAATTCTTATGGCAAATGGAGCAGAACATGTATGTGGCATGGATGATATATTAAATGCGCCAATTAACGGAAGTGGTTGTAATGAGAAGTATGGTTTGTTAGGATCTAATAAATCGACAGAAGATACAATTAAACTATTTCCAAGAGAGTGTTTTGATCTAGTGAAAGAGATTCAACAGAGAATACTCGATATAACAGGTAAACATGTAGAAGTAATGGTATATGGAGACGGAGCGTTCAAAGACCCACAGGGAAAGATATGGGAACTTGCAGATCCAGTTGTATCTCCAGCTTATACAGAAGGATTGATTGGAACTCCTAATGAGGTTAAGCTAAAATACCTAGCGGATAATGAATTTAAAGATTTATGTGGAGCTGAATTAAAAGAAGCGATTTCAAAATATATCAAAGAGAAGAATGATAATCTAGTAGGTAATATGGCATCCCAAGGAACAACACCAAGACAATTAACAGATCTAATTGGTTCCTTGTGTGACTTAACAAGTGGATCTGGTGATAAAGGAACACCTGTTGTGTTAGTACAGGGATATTTTGATAATTATACAAACTAATGCCTAGCCTTTGGTATATCGATTGTTTTTAATTAGAAAAGAGTAAGAATAAGAGAGCTTAATGGTATATTTTCTTTGGTACATGATGGATATCAGTCCATAATTACATGTAGGATGGTGAGGCATTCCAAAGATACCATCAAGCTCTTTTTTATTGAATACGAAAGTTCTTTGAACTTCCCTAATAATTGATTGTTGTCACGACATCATTTATGGAAAGGATAATAAACTAAATAAGTAATGTAATTGTTTGTCGTAGTGAATAATAAAGCACATATACTCAGAGTAGGAAAGGTAATAGAATGAAAGATATCATTGATTTGCATACACATACATTAGCAAGTGGTCACGCATATAGTACAATAAACGAGATGGCGCAGGAGGCTGCAAAAAAGGGGATTCAGTTGCTTGGAATAACCGAACATGCACCTATGATGCCTGGGACTTGTCATCTCTTTTATTTTGAGAATCTTCGTGTAGTTCCAAGAGAGCTTTTTGGAGTAAAATTACTCCTTGGTAGTGAAGTGAATATTTTAGATTATGATGGAACACTTGATTTGCCAAATTCAATACTTCGTAAATTAGATATTTGCATTGCAAGTATTCATCCACCTTGCTTTACGATAGGGACAAAAGAGGAGAACACGAACGCAATTGTAAATGCGATGAAAAATCCTTATATCAGTATCATTGGTCACCCAGATGATGGTAGATATGAAATGGATTATGAAGTAATTGTAAAGGCGGCAAAGGAATATGGAGTGATGCTTGAGATTAACAATGCTTCATTATCTCCAGGAAGCTATCGACCAAATACACGTGAGAACGATTTGCTAATGTTATCATATTGCAAAAAATATCAAGTACCAGTAATCTTAGGAAGTGATGCTCATGTCGCATATGATGTTGGTAAGCATGATGCCGCTTGGTCTGTGATTGAGGAAGCACAGTTTCCAGAGGAGCTTGTAATGAATGATAAACCTGAACAATTAATTGCGATGATTCAAAAAAGAAGAGAAAATAAGAAATAGTTGACAAACTAAATTAGCGCTGATATTATGAATAATTATAGGCAAAGGTGTCTCTTGGGGATATCTTTGCTCTTTTTTAATTGAAGATTCAGGTGTTAAAAGGGTTCTTAAATTATTATTGGTATCCCATTTTCAGAAAGTCTATTTATTTGCAAAATGATGCATAGAATTATAGAAAAGTACTTTTGACACCCTAATCATTAAAATAACATAATCCAAAGGAGAGGTGTAAGATGAATCGATATACCAAAAAAGATATTCTAAGATTAGTAGAAGAAGAGGATGTTGAGTTTATTCGCCTTCAATTTACTGATATATACGGGAATCTTAAAAATGTTGCAGTAACGACAAGTCAGTTAGGAAAAATTTTAGATAATGAATGTATGTTTGATGGTTCTTCGATTGAAGGATTCGTTGGTATTGAGAAATCTGATATGTACCTTTACCCAGATTTAGATACGTTTGAAATATTCCCATGGAGACCGCAACAAGGAAAGGTTGCAAGATTTATCTGTGATGTTTATTGTAGTGATCAAACTCCTTTTGAGGGAGATCCAAGATACATATTAAAAAAGACCTTAAAGGAAGCGCAAGATTTAGGATATACTTTTCAAGTAGGACCAGAATGTGAATTCTTTTTATTTGATTTAGATGCAAATGGTTTACCTTCCACTACTACTCATGAGAAGGGTACATATTTTGATATTGGTCCAGTTGATTATGGTGAGAATGCTCGTCGTGAAATGGTATTAACATTAGAGGAAATGGGGTTTGAGATAGAAGCCTCTCATCACGAGGTGGCACCTGCACAGCACGAAATTGATTTTAAGTATGAAGATGGACTTAAGACTGCAGATAATATTGTGACCTTCAAAATGGCAGCTCGCTCGATAGCAAGACGACATGGTATGCACGCAACATTTATGCCAAAACCTAAATCAGGCATATATGGATCTGGAATGCATATTAATATGTCATTAAGGAAAGATGGAAAAAATATCTTTTATGATCCTACAAAGCCAAACAAGCTAAGCGAGGAAGCAAATCAGTTTATTGCTGGTTTAATGTATCATATTTCTAGCATGGTGGCAATTACGAATCCATTAGTAAACTCGTATAAGAGATTAGTTCCAGGATATGAAGCACCAGTTTATATCGCGTGGTCAGAGACAAATCGAAGCCCGTTAATTCGTATTCCTGCTCCTCGGGGGGAAGGAACTAGAGTGGAACTACGTTCTCCTGACCCAACGGCAAATCCATATTTAGCATTAGCAGTTTGCTTGGCAGCAGGCTTGGATGGAATTAAGAATAAGATGGTACCTCCAGTAAGCGTGGAAAAAAATATTTTCCTTATGACGGAGGAGGAAAGACAGGAACTTGGAATTCTTAGTTTACCTGGAAGCTTAGGGGAAGCTTTAATTGAATTTGAATCAAGTGAATTTATAAAGAATGTCCTTGGAAAGCATATGTTTGAAAATTATTTAAGAATTAAGAAAGAAGAGTGGAGACAATATCGCAGTCAAGTTGCTACATGGGAATTGGAGCAATACCTAGATCGCTATTAAT